>CALIZS010000015.1 GCA_938028565.1 uncultured Atopobium sp.
GATTCTTCAGCAGAACCTACCAAAGCTGCGCTATTTTGTGCGCCAGGCCTAAAAGTCAATGCTAACACGCTGCAGAATCATAATCACCCACATATGAACTGCCTCCCATTTCTTGGACATAAGAAATGGGAGGCAGTTCACATTCGTCGGGCGCTTTTTTATGCCGTTTACGGGAGTACATTTGGAAGGAGGCGTGTGTACTGGTAAACTATTAAAAAGTTGATGAAGGAGGCATTATGTCACTGTATAGTCATCTACGTTCTAGTTTGGGATTAGTCCAAAAAATCGCACTTTCTGCCTGTGTTTTTATAATGGCAGTTGCTTTGCCAGTCATTGCAAAAGCTGATGTTATTTCTACACCAAGAGTTGGTTTAGCTACTTCTCATGCAAGTTTGATTGCGGTCATTGTTCTTGTGGCTGTCGTTGGATTTATTATGATCATAAGGCGTCGCAGGTAAAACCTTGTCCACAACACAGCAGATTCTTCCAAAAAAAGAAGTCACTACTTTTGCATATGCGCTTTGTCACTTTGTAGTTGACTTTGCTTGCGTATCTTCGATGCTCTGTGCTGTAAGCCGAGTGTTGGGGGAGTCTGGCCAAGATTCGTTGGAGTTTGTTGCGCTTAGTATTCTGCTGTACGACGTTGTTGCTTTTACATTGCAACTACCTGTAGGTATAGCGCTGGACAAGTTAGATAAGAACTCTTACGCTGCCTTGCTTTCGTACGCTTTGGTTGGTGCTGGAGTTTTGATTTCTTTGTTTCCCGTAGCACTTCTCGAGTGGCTGGCAGTTCTTTTACTCGCAGTTGGAAATGCACTTTTCCATAGTGCAGGCGGACTGATCGTACTTAACATCTCACAAAAGCACGCGGGCCCTTCAGGAATCTTTATTGCAACTGGTGCAATTGGAGTCTTTTTAGGCTCGCAAAGTGCTCAAATAGAAAGACTTCAGATTGCGTTCTCCCTCCTTGTACTGTTGTTCTTATGTGCGCTTATCACGCTTGTAGTTCAAAAGGTTAATAAGAAATACTGGAATGTACATAATGTTGCATTTGATATTCCTAGACTTTTGTCCAATACACTGCTTGCGATTGCACTGCTCACCCTTGTAGTAGCTCTTAGAAGCTATGCCGGCATGGTTATGGCATTTCCCTGGAAGAGTCAGACGCTGCTTCTTGTATTGAGCATCCTTGGTGTATTTGCAGGTAAAGCGCTTGGTGGAATGGTTGCTGATCGTATTGGTTTTAGAACTACAGCAATCTTCTCTCTCATTGCTGCAGCTACTTTGTTTGCACCCTCATGGGAGGTGCCCGTTATGGGTCTCTTGGGTGTATTTTTCTTTAACTTCACCATGTCCATTACGTTGGCATCTCTGGCAAACATCTTGTCCAACGCAAAAGGTACTGCGTTTGGTTTAGCTAGTTTTTCTCTAGCCGTAGGTGCGTTGCCTGCGCTCGTAGGATTTCGTATTGAACATCCTGCGATGCTCTCTGGTATCAGTTTGGTCTCGGCACTTGCGTTGGGTGTAGGTCTTACACTGGTCAAAGATTCCGTGGCTACAGGGCCATTTGGTCATGAGCGTATGTTCCAGGCAGCACAAGTTGTTGAGGCTATAGAGGAAGATAATCTAATTGCAGAGCTGCCTGATCAGGTTGATGAGCTTGCGGTTGAAGATGAACTTGCAGATGAAGACTATCCTGTGGCTGAAGGCCAACTGGCCGCTGAAGACAAACGAGCAGAAGGCTAATGGCATGGACGACCAAATATTTTTGTTGCCGTATTTGATGACCGTTATTCCAATATTTGCGTTTTGTCTGATTCTGACTATTACTGTTGAGCTTATTGTCGCAAAATCGCTGGGCGTTAAAGACAATCAAGCACTGTTGATTGTTGTTGCCGCTCAAGTGCTTACTAATCCAATTGCCGTTTTTATCACAAGCGTCCTTGTTGATGTGGTTGCTAACGACGTTCAGTACTGGGGGTGCGTCATAGCAGTTGAGCTGGTTGTTATTGCTGTTGAAGGTCTTGTTTACAAGGTAAAAAGAGTAAGTAACACCCCATGGACTCTTTCAATCTTGTCCAACCTTGCGTCAGTATCCGTAGGTATTCTCGTCCAAACACTTATATAAAAATTTAGCGAGAAACCCTTTGAATAGGAGGGGTTTCTCGCCAAATCTGAGTGATTTATGAGATGAAGCCTTAATGGATAATTGCGATAAGAAGAGCTCCGACCATAAGACCAATGGATGTTCTGAGAGCCGCTGAGGCTTGCCTGTGCAAGAGCTTTTGTGCACGAGTTGCGTGCGTGAGCTGGGCTTCTGAAGTGTTGAGTGTATGCATTGGTCCTCCTTTCTTAGTTCTTGTCTAGTATATGCCCAAAAGTAAGCTTTGGTAAACTCTTTAGTATAAAAATGATACAAAAGACCACGCCGAGGGTGAGTCCAATCATTCCTCCAGAAGAGGCGTCTAAGTAATAACTGCCTGTTATTCCAATCAAAACGCTGATCGTGGCAATAAGCGGAGAAATCCAGAGCATATGCCGCATCTGATTGGTAAGAAGCCTTGCGCAGGCACCCGGAACAATAAGCAGCGAGACTGACAAAATGACGCCAACTGCCTGGAGCGATATGACAATTGCGAGGGCTAGGGCAACAAGTAAGAATGAAGTGAGTGTTTTAGTAGAAAGACCGATTGCTTGAACCTGCGTTGGATCAAATGAAAGCAAGGTCAGGTCCTTGTTTTTAAGGATAAGCAAGATTGCAATAGGCAGGCCAATACAAAGAACTTGCAGCATATCGGGAGTTGTGACCCCCAAAAGGTTTCCAAACAGAATGTGGGACAAGTTAATTTGGCTGGGGACTTTTGATATAAGAACTGTTCCCAGTGCAAAAAATGTTGTAAATACAATGCCGATAGCAGTATCGGGTCGCACAATTTGGCTCTTTTTGACTTGTCCGACCAACACAACGGTAATGAGAGCAAACACAAGTGCTCCCACCAGATAGGGAAGCTCCAGCAGGTGAGCAATGACCACGCCTGGGAGAATAGAATGCGAGATGGCGTCGCCCATGAGCGACCATCCCATATGCGTGATCCAGCAGCTCAAAAGTCCGCAGACTATGGCGGTTGCAATTCCGGTGATGAGGGCTCGCTGCATGAATGCATATTGAAGAATATCTACCTCAGGCATGGAGCACCTCCTCAATGTGAGTATCTTCGGAAATACCCAGGTTCTGCAGGAGGGCGTCTCCAGAAAGAATATCTTTTGAAGGACCCTGCGCGGTTATGGTTTTATTGATGACCAGGCAGAGCGGGAATTTTTGCTGGGCCAAATTGATGTCGTGAATTGAAACGAGCAATGTTTTGCCTTCTTTACTGAGGTTATTGAGCTGTTCGGTGATGATAGCCTCAGAGCGAGCGTCTACTCCCGCAAACGGTTCGTCGAGAAATACCAGTTCAGCGGCTTGCGCTATTCCGCGTGCCACAAAAACACGCTTTCTTTGTCCGCCAGAAAGCTGAGCTAGTGGACGATCTGCAAGGTCGGCCAGGTTAACGCGTTCAAGTGCCTGGGCAACCAGCTCTTTGTCCTGAGTGGAAGGTATGCGCATCCAACCCTGATGAACATATCTTCCCTGCATAACAACATCTTTTACGAGCAGCGGAAACGTCGCGTCAATTGCCTCAGTTTGAGGAACGTAGGCTACTTTGCCCTGCTTGCGCGCTTGTGAAAGAGGTTGCTGACCCCAAGTAAGTGAACCCTCCCATGCGATGGTGTCCATCAGTGCTTTGAAGAGCGTAGATTTTCCGGCACCATTGACGCCAACAAGTGCGCAAAGATCTCCTGTTGAAAGCGAGAAATTCACGTCATGGATGATGGGTTTCTCGCGGTCTTTTTTCTCGTACCAGGCGCAAAGTTGCGAAACACAAAGATTCATCGAACAATTACCTTCCCATGAGACCAGATACGATTGCGTCTGCGTCGTGTTGCAGCAGGTCAAGATAGGTGGGCACGGGGCCGTCAGCTTCCGAGAGGGAGTCTACGTACAAGATGTTCTTCTCGTCAGTTTTGAGGACAGCACCCGTCTCGTCGGCTACCTGCTGCATTGCCTTGGGGCTTACCGTGGATTCGCAGAATACTGCGGGGATTTGCTGAGCTTTTACAGTTTCGACAACCTTGGCAATCTGCTGCGGGGTACCTTCGTCAGCGGCGTTAACGGCCCAAAGGTAGAGCTCCTTCATGTTGGTGTCGCGGCATAGGTACGAGAACGCTCCCTCGCAGGTCACAAGCGTGCGCTGGTTTTCCGGCAGGGTGCTGAGCTCCTCAATCAGGTGAGAGGAGATGTTGTCGAGCTCCTTTTTGTATGCGTCGCCGTTGGCCTCGAAGTCCTTGGCGTGGTCAGGGACAAGGTTGCTGAGCGCGCGGACGATATTCTCGACATAGATCTTGCCGTTTGCGGGCGACATCCACGCATGCGGATTGGCCTGACCCTGGTAGTCACCCTCGGCGATGGGGATGGCGGTGATGCCTTCGCTGAGGTCGGCGCGTTGAGCGGGTGAGTCATCGACGAAGCGCTCAAACCAGCGCTCAAGCCCCAGGCCGTTGTTGAGAATGAGCTGGGCCTTTTGCGCGCGCTTGAGGTCGTCGGGTGTGGGCTCGTAGTCGTGGATTTCGGCACCGGCCTTGGTGATGGATTCTACCTGGCAAAACTCGCCTGCAACGCGAGAAGCCATGTCCTGGATCACGGTGAAGGTGGTCAAGACGAGGGGAGCCGAGGAGTTTTGGTTTTGCGCGGAGCTTGAGCTGGCTGCAGAATCGCGTGGACTACATGCGGCGAGAAAAGCGATGGTGGCCGCAGAGCTTGCGCCGAGCAAGGTGAGTGCTGACCTGCGAGATAGGAGAGGGTTGCAGGTGAGGCGCGATTGTGGGTTTGCGACTGCCGAGATATGCGTGCAGCGATGTTTCATAGCGACTTCCTTCAAAGAGATAAGAGCAGGTAGCTACGGGACTGAAAGCAAGAAACTGATAGCGTGAAGCCAAGAGTTAGGAGTTTTGGAGCTACGAGCTCAACGGGTTTATCGCCCTATTGTATTCCTAAAAGTTAGCTTTGTCTAACTTTTGAAATTTACGAGGAAAGAAAAAGAGTTTGTTTTGCATACAAATGTCCAAAAGATTGAACATGAAATTTAATGTGTCATTTATGTCGCATTTTAAGCAAATTATTTTCCTTTGGCTTATTTACTATAGGATTTGTGAAACAAAAATAATTTTTCTATAGAAAATTATGTGAAGATGGCTAGAATTTATTTGTTTTCTAATGGTTTGTGCTCGTTAAAAAAGGAGAGAGAGCATGGCATTCGATTTTACAGGTAAGCTGGTTCTGGTTACAGGCGGAAGCGCTGGTATTGGCGCTGAGATCTCCAAGGGTATTGTTGCTGGAGGTGGACACGTAATCGTTTGCTCTCGTCACGAGGACACTGGCCGCAAGTTTGTCGAGGAGCTTGGCGAGGGTAACTTCTTCTACTCAATGGACATTGCAGATGCAGAGGGCGTCAAAAAGACCGTTGCTCAGATTCTTGAGGAGTGCGGCGACGTCAACGTTCTTATCAACTGCGCTGGTCGCATCAGCTCCGTTCCTTTCACCGAGGTTGACGACAAAGAGTGGAACAACACTATCAACACCAACCTCACCGGTACCTACAACGTATCTCACGCTCTTTGGCAGCACTTCATTGATCGTGGCGGTGCTCGTATCGTCAACGTTTCTTCCGTTGCAGGCAAGATTGGCGGCGGCCTCCTTGGTACTGTTGCTTACGCATCTTCTAAGGCTGGTATGAACGGCTTTACCAAGGCTATCGCTAAAGAGGGCGGCAAGTACGGCATTTCGTGTAACGCTGTTTGCCCATCTTTCACCATTACAGATATGACCACTGCACTCTCTAACGATGAGGAGAAGTACAAGAAGGTCGTAGGCATTATTCCTCTCGGCCGTCCTGCACAGGCATCTGAGCCTGCACAGATGGTACTGTTCTTTGCTTCTGATGCTGCAAGCTTCGTCAACGGTGAGGTTGGCGACTGCGACGGCGGCATTGTTATGGACTAGGTGATTATTGATGGCTACAAAAGAACCAATTTCTCTTCAGCACCCATTTAAGGCACTGGGCCGCATTCCAGGCGCAAACATCCTGGTACCACTGCTTCTTGGTGTTTTCATGAACACATTTTTCCCAGATGTATTCCCAACGCTTGGTAGCTTTTCTGCAGCTATGACCGTTAAGGGTACTGCTGCTCTGGTTGGCGCTTTCATGTTGTGCGTTGGTGCAACTATTTCGTTTAAGAGCGCACCAAAGGCAGCACTTCGTGGCGCTATCATCATCATCTCTAAGGTTGTGTTCTGCGTTGCTCTTGGTCTTGCAGTTCTGTTCTTCCTGAACGACAACCTGCTTGGCCTTTCTTCCATGGTCATCCTTGCTGCTTGCTCTGGTGCAAACAACTCCATGTACGCAGGCCTGATGGCTGATTATGGTAACGAGTATGAGCAGGGTGCAGTCGCAATTACTACGCTGGTAGTTGGTCCTCCAGTTACCATGCTTGCTCTTGGCGCAACTGGTCAGTCTCCAATTAACTGGTCTTTGCTTGGTGCAGTTCTCCCAATCATCCTGGGTATCCTGCTTGGCAACTGCTTCCCATCTATGAAGAAGATGCTCACAAGCGCTCTGCCAGCAATTATTGTCATGACCTTCTTTGCTATGGGCACAACCATGAAGTTTGATTCCCTCATCATGGCTGGTCCTGCAGGTATTCTGCTTGGTGTTATCTGTTCCGTTTGCGGTGGCTTTATCAACTACTTTGTTGATAAAGCAACTGGCGGAACCGGAATTGCAGGTGTTGCAATTTCTTCCTGCGCAGGTGCAAACGCACTTACACCTGCTGCTATGGCAGAGGCAAACCCAGCCCTGTATGGTGGTGCTGCTCTTGCAATAGCAAACGCACAGGTAGCAGCTGCAGTTATCGTTACTGCAATCCTGACACCACTGATTACTGGTTATGTTGCTGAGCGCTTTGCTAAGAAAGACAATACTTCAGAGAAAGTTGTTGAGGCTGCTTAACAAGTTCTACAGTTCAAGCACAAGATCCCAGCACCTAGTGGTGCTGGGATTTTTTGTGCTGCGAAGCAGCACTGGCTCCGTGCAAGAGTTGCTCGAAGAATGGTGATGGGCGGCTGATGGAGGGGCAGTGGATGCCTCAGATTCTTTGGGAATCGCTCAAATAAGTCTCCAAGTGGTAAAAAATGCGTTTAGTTGGGGTTTTCATTTTTCTGCATACAGCGTTTGCCCAGATAAAATTTTTTGAGGCGGTAAAAAATCGTCTTAGTTGGGGATAAAACGTCTAATTTTCAATTTTCATTTCCAACTAAACGCGTTTTTTACCTTTTTTGGCACATAATTCTTAGTCAAAAAATTACGTATTCATGGAAATGAATATAACAACTTGATTATGCAAAAAGGGTCAGAACAAAACGTTCTGACCCCTTGATTTGCAATAAAACTTGCGACTATCTTTGCCACAAGTAATTGGGTGCGTAATTTCTACATGCAGTAACTGGCAATATTAAGTAGCAACTACTTAATGAGGATGTTTCCCTCATAGCTGTCATGAACATCCTGAGGCGTGACGCCCATGTGCTTCTTATATAGTCTGCTGAAATAGAACGGATCGCTATAGCCAACTGCCTCGGAAGTCTCGCGCACAGAAAGGCCAGATTGAAGCAGCTGTTGAGCATGATCAAGACGTTTTGCAATGATGAATGTCATTGGACGAACGCCAAATGTTTGGACAAAATTGTTGGAGAAGCGTTGAGCGCTCATTCCACAACGTTTAGCCAGGCCAGGAATGGTAATCGGATCTGCAAAGTGGAGCTCAATATACGTGCGAGCCTCAGCCATGCTCTCCTGAACCTTTTGGCTGTTGGTGAGTAGAAACATAGACTTGATGAGCTCGGTGCCATTGACAATCTGAGCAACACGATTGTCCAGCGATGGGATGGTGTTAAGTTTTTCCAGGTCAAGAACCTTATCAAGAATGCGGTCGAATCCTTGAGGATCAAATGCATAGGCATTGAAGATTGGGCTGGTGACATCGCCCTGAATGCCATCATAGTAGATGTTTACATGGTCAAACGAGCGTCCGTAAAGGGTTCGATACGTTACGGTCTGACCTGCAGGAACATGTACAACCGTGGTTCCTTCGCAGACAAATTCATTTCCACCAATAGTAATCTCGGCAGCTCCAAAAACAGGAATGATGAAAACAGAATGAGCAAGCGAAAAGGTAACTTGGGAGTCAGCAATCTTCTGTTGGCGGTTGATTGAAAACACACTATACGTCTGCCGCGAATAGGTCTCTTTTAGCTCCTGCAGATTAGCCTGCATAGAATCTCCTCATTTCACAAGCGCTCAATTGCGCCGAATATTAAAAATAACATGGAGAGTATTTTAGCCAGCAGAACCGCGATTGCAACCCCAAAATCAAATAAAATGCCATTTCAGGGGTTAATTTTTGATTAACGAGAAAGACAATTGCCTACGTAACTTTTGTAGAATGATTTTAAAAAGAACAATTTATGAATAAATTTTATCCATTCAAATTAAAGATTTTACATTTTGATAGTTCGCTTTAACCTGCCGATAAATAGCGTTTTTTGATACCATGAATTAGTTATGCACAAATGGTTTCTTCAGGTTAACTTTAGATACTGCAAACTTCATTGAGATGTCGTAGCTTTCTTTTAGTTTGCCATGAATTCCATTGGTTTTTGCAGGTTTTAGGTTTTGCAGGTTTTAGGTTTAGGTTTTATTGGCTTCTGTAGAGGTTTCTCGTAGAAGGTTTGTATATGGAGCAGCTTGCACACGTTTTTTCACTTATCGTTCAGCCCGCATACGACTTGACCGGCAGTTGGTGGGCGGCAATCTTTCTTTTTACTCTTGCAACTAAAATCATCCTGATGCCTCTGGCACTTTGGACGCAACAAAACTCTATTGTTATGGTGCGCCTTATGCCCGAGACCTTCCGTTTGAAGACTCGTTACTTCGGCGACAGGGAGACCATCGAGGAGCGCTCCAACGAGCTCAACAAAAAGGCAGGTTATCACCCACTATTGAGCCTTATTCCTCTGGCAATCCAGGTAGTCATCTTGTTCGGCCTGGTTGACGTTATCCATGGCATTACCGATTCCGGCGCTCCTGGCACCGAGTTTCTGGGCATGACCCCAATCATCGACGGTGGTATCACCTGGATCATGCCACTGGCAGCAGCTTTGTCCTCGGTTGCTCTTGGCCTTGCTTCCAATAAGCTGAATCCACTTCAGCGCGAGCAGTCTCGTGCTGAGAAGAACACCACAAACGGTCTTTCTATCGCAATGTCACTGGTACTTGCAGTCTACGTTGTCTGTGGCATGGCGTTCTACTGGGTCTGCTCAAACCTTCTCTCAATCCTGGTCCAAATTGTCTGCAATATCATCATTGACCCTCGTAAACAGGTTAATTACGACGAGCTCAATGCTGCTCGTGACGAGTTCGAGGCAATGGACGCAGCAACCAAGTCCACTCACAAGTGGTTCCAGCGCGATCCTCATGCCGCTCGCGAAAAAGAGGACTACAAGCACTTCTTTGACACCATCGGCAAGCACCTGGTCTTCTATTCCGAATCAAGCGGCTTCTACAAGTACTTCCAGGGCGCCATCGAGTGGCTGCTGGCAAACTCTGACATTCGTATTCACTACGTCACCTCTGACCCTAACGACCAGGTCTTTGAACTGGCAAAACAGCAGCCTCGCCTGATTCCGTATTACTTGGGTCAGCGTCGCCTTATCACGCTTTTCATGAAGCTAGACGCTGATGTTGTGGTAACTTCCCTCGGCGACCTGGAGAGCTCCTACATGAAGCGCTCCTACGTGCGCAAAGATGCTGAGTATATGTACATGTGCCACCACATGACCTCCATGACGGTCACCTCAACGCGCAACGAGTACACCTACTACGATGACGTTCTCTGCGTTGGTCCTCACCAGCAGCACGATCTTGAGCTGGTCGAGAAGTACTACGGTACGCCATCCAAGAGAAAGCCAGCTATTGGCTACGATCTTCTCGACAGGTCAATCAAGAACTACCAGAAGCAGAATCTGGGTCAGCGCAAACCTGGCGAGAAACCCCTGTTGCTGATTGGTCCTTCGTGGCAGTACGACAACTTGATGGACAGCTGCCTTGACGGCCTGCTTGAGCAGCTCATGGGCCGCGGCTGGCGAATTGTGGTCCGCCCACACCCAGAGTATTTGAAGCGCTATCCTGCCCGTATGGAGGAGATTCTTGCTCGCTACGCTGACGCGGACCCAGAGGAGCTCTCCTTTGAGACCGACTTCAGCTCCAATACTTCGGTTCTCTCGGCTGACCTGCTGTTTACTGACTGGTCGAGTGTTGCTGAGGAGTTCTCGTTTACCACGCTCAAGCCGTCGGTCTTCATTGACACCGCAATGAAGGAGAACAACCCTGACTGGAGCAAGATTCATTCGGATCCATGTGACATTACGCTCAGAAACGAGATTGGCCGCAGCTTTGATCCTAAGGACCTCTCGGGCCTGGGCGACGCGGTTGCGCAGATGCTTGAGGAGACCGATAGCTGGTCGCACAAGATTGAAGAGATTCGTAACAATATGATCTTCAACCTCGGTCATGGTGGAGAAGCCGCAGGTAAGTTCATCCTTGAGCGCGTTTTAGCGCACCAGGAGGGAACCGCGGACGCTGACGTCGAGAAGACCGACGACGCAGCAACCGACGTCGACACTACTACAACCGAGGGTGACGTCGACGTTGTCGACGACGGCAACGCCGAGAAGGACAGTGATCTCCGTGCGTAAAACGGTCACTTCATCCGTGAAAGTACCAGTCAGCGCCGCCGTTCGCAAGACGCGTGTACTCTTTGTGCACGCTGCACTGTATGTTGCAGCGTTAACAGTTATTTGGTGGGCACTTCTACCAGCAACAGCTCAGGCTTACGTTGACCCGTCAGTTATGACCTACACCATCCAGGCACTGGCAGCAGTTGTAGTTGCACTCTCTGCAGTGCTTGGCGTTGCGTTTAGGCGTTCTCGTAAGGTGCTCTTCCGTCTGCTTAAGATTGATGAGAACGCCAATAAGATTGTCGAAGGCAAAGTTCACAAGGTTGACACCAAAGGTGCTGAAGCTGCAAACGCTCAGATGAAAGAAATCCTTGCAGCAGAGGCTATCCGTCTTAAAGAGCGCAAAGAGGGTACTCTCAAGCCTAAGGGTCGCATTGGTGTAGCATTTCTTGTTTCTTTCTTTACTGTCTTTACCATCTTGGTCGTAGCCCCACTTGAGTTGGTAGCCAGCAATGCGCGAGACCTTTCTTTCAACCTCAATGATGTTGCAGGTCCCGTTATTATTGCAGGCCTTATCATTACGATCATTCTTACAGTGTTTCTATCACTCCTGCGTAAGCGCATGTTTAACGTTGCCATTGCGTTTGTGGGGGCCATCGGTGTGGCATCGTACGTTCAGGCAGTATTCTTGAATGGTGGTATGCCGCTTGCTGATGGACATGCAGTTATCTGGTCAGACTTCACAACCCAAATGATTGTCTCTGGCCTCATCTGGCTCGCAATCATTGCAGCTGCAGTGACCTTCTCGCTCCTAAAAGCACGTCAGCTTAGAACAGGCCTTTTGGTAACCGCAACAGCGCTTATCATTGTCCAGGCAGTTGGCGTTGCAAGTCTGTGGGGTCCTGCAATCGCAGCGTCGATAGATGCTCATGCCGAACACCAGCAGGTTATCGCAACGCGCGAGGGCCTCTACAGCGTTTCCTCCAAGAAGAACGTCGTGGTGTTTGTCCTGGACACTACCGATACTGCCTTTGTCAAGAAGCTCTACGATGAGCATCCAGAGACATTTGCGCCTCTTACCGGCTTTACCTGGTACAGAAATTCCGTCGGTTCCATGATTCCAACGCGCTACGGTGTTCCATCGTTGCTCTTTGGTTCTCGTCCTCAGCCTGGCGAGAATTTCAACGATTTTGTCTACAACTGGGCACAAAGTGATCAGTACCTCAAGGATATTCAGAATGCTGGATATCAGGCAGGTTTGTATACGGACCAGTTGAACTACTCTCACTACAGAGATACCGCACAGAAGTATTCCATTAACTACCACGAGCCTCGTGGCCGTGGCATAGATAACCAGCTGGACGTGCTAGGTGCACTGCGCATTCTCTATAAGACGGCTTTCTGCAGAGATATGCCTTGGGTGTTTAAGCCTCGATTCTGGTATTATACCGAGGATCTTAATATGCGCATGCGCAAGTCAGTCAACATGGACGAAGTTGATCTCTCTTCACAGCCATACACAGAGGATGACCTCAAGTATTACCAGGAGCTTCAACACTACGGACTCTCGATTGACAATACTGGTCAGAACGGTTCATTCCGTTTCATTCATCTGTTTGGCTCGCATCCACCTTACACGCTTGATCGCAACGTTGAGCGCACTGAAGATCCAAGCAAGCAAAACGTTGACGAGCAAACCATCGCGGCTTACAGAATTGTTGAAGCCTACATCGCTGAGCTCAAGCGTTTGGGAGTGTATGAGAATACGTCTTTCATCATTACCGCTGACCATGGTGATTGGTACTTGACGGGTGGCGATATTCAGACACCTTCTGCTCCAGTCATTATGTACAAACCAGCTGGTCAGACCGCTGAAGAAGCGGCTCAGCCTATGCAGATTTCTGACGCGCCTGTCTGGCACTACGACATCTTGGCGCAGACGCTTAAGGATATGGGTGTTGATCAGCAGACACTGTCCAATTACACCACACCGCTTGACGAGTCCTATGAGGGTGAGAATCGTCTTCGTTACTATATCGAGACCATTTCAAATGGCAAGCAAGACATCTTTGTCAGGGAGTTTGTCATTAACGGTGACGCCAACGACATGAAGAATTGGAGCCTTACGGGTAACGAATGGCCTGTTGAACCATGGCATGACTAAGCTGGGTGCTTTGGCTGCGTGATGACTATGAACAAGAAACATAAATGGCTGCCTCTAAAGATTATCTCTATAGTTCTGTTTCTTATGGCCACTGTCTTCCTCTTGTGGAATGCATTTGCTACGCCCTACCCATGGGCAATTGACTCACTTCAGCAAAAAGCGGTAGAGCGGGCCACACAAGAAGCTATCAATACCGCCAGGCAAGAAGGAGACGGCGGAAAGCCTTACCTCAAAGACATCGACTATATGAAGCTCACGCTTGGCAGTTGCTATATAGGAGTAAAACCAGAAACCCGGAACAACCTTATTTGGGAGATTCGATATAGAGATAAACCTGTGGGATATGTCATGCAAGAGCTCGGAACTTTAAGGTTCTCCGCTCTTGCCGGCAATTACGAGTCCTTCAAACTCGTGGATTTGGAGGAAATTTCTCTTGACGACTACAAGGAAGTAAGAGACGGCTCTGTAGAACTTGGACCTTTTGAATGGAAACTTCCCTTCGGTTGGGTAACGGTTGATGGACACAAAGCGTACCGACAAATCAACGGCTACCTTTTTTCACATGGGCTAGCAATAGTTGATGACTACTATTATGAGTTCGATGAGAATGGATATCTCATAAAAGCGATAGGTCCGGCACTGGATTCAGAAACCGAAAATTAAGTGATCCCGCAACAGTTCTATATGTTGTTTACGATCATTCCGGAAATGTAACTGAACTCGCCGAAAAAAGAAGGAGGCCATCAATACTGCCCGTCAGGAAGGAGATGCGGGAAAGCCATACCTGAAAGACATCGACTATACAGAACTTACCCTTGGTGGTTGTTATGTAGGGACGAATTTTAATACATAAATTCCGTATGGAAAAATAATGCCAATTGCCAGTCAAGCTTGCGTGTTTGATGACAGCGGATATCTTGTAAGAGAAGGGCCGTTGGAGGATTCTCCATCAGTTTCGGATACGTAACGTAGGATCCGGATACCTGCGGGTATCTGTGTGGGTTGCGTCAATTGAGTTACATAAACGCAATAGTATGCGGACTCATATAAAGCGAGCAAGAAGAAATCTGTAGTGCAGGAAGCTCAGGTAAACCTGCAAGGTTGCATCCTGACCCCACATACGCAACAAGAATCAATACAAGGCCAATTGCGATAAAAATACCACCGAACAGCGAGAGCAGTCTTTTCGAATGTCCTTCTGACCATGACGTTGTATTTGTTCGCTCCGTGGAGGCTGTGGTCTTCTCGGCAGGAACTTGTGCAAAGAAATGAGCAATCCACTTTGCATAGTCTCGTGCGCCTTGCACGAGAGAATGCATTATGCGAGCTACTATCGGTATTACCAGTATGGAAACACCTCCTATGAGCAGAAACACACCGGCAGAAAGCGCGCCGGAAAGGAACATGTCGTGCAGAAATCCCACTACAAGTGCCGGGATGCTCATTACTCCGCAGAAAAGACCACAGGCAACTGCAAAGCATAATGAAATAACAAGTGCCCAAATTACAAAATAAATGCTCAATGCCGTAAGTGCGAGGGCAAACGTAAGGGGTATCCAGACAATAGCGCCTATGACGAGAAGTGCGATAGTTATGGACATAAGTACCGAATCAGAGCGGATACGCTGAGTTGCGCGTAGAAACGCAGGCATACTCTCCAGTGCTGATTGAACCGCATCATCAATGCTTCCCATGGCTGCTACGGCTTTTTCCTCGGACATACCGTCTTCCATACGGTCGTGTATTGCCTCGTCGTAATAGGCAAGAGCATCATCAATGCTGTTTTTGGGAACATGCTTTTTCTTAAGGTTTGCGCGAAGTTCGGCAAGAAACTCATCCTTTTTCATGACGATGCTCCTTCTTTAATGTAGGAGAGAATGTCTGTAATGGAGGCCTCATCAGCGATAAATCGTGAGAGCTCTAAGTGTCCCGCGTCAGTAATCAAATAATATTTGCGGAGACGACCGTTGTGCTCACGTGTGTATTCGGAAAGGAAATGTTGCTTAGCAAGACGTTTCAAAATGGGATAGAGCGTTGACTCGGAGAGCTCAAGCGATGCAGGGGCATCCCGGATGATTTGATACCCGTAGGAATCTTTGCGGGCTATGGCTGCGAGGACGCAGATATCAAGAAATCCACGCTTCAGCTGTGCATCCACAATACGTCTCCTTCAATATACTATGTGATACATAGTATATATTACTCAGGCATACTATGCAATACACAGTATGAAAAAATACAGTATGAACTTGCCATCTTTGTAGGTGTTGTAATATTTCTATAGCGCTATGTGTGTGAAAATAGTATGTATGAAAGACGGTCCGGTGGCGGACAAAGGAGACATGAGTTGAACTTCCGTGAAGACGATGCCGATACACAGAACAACACCGACGTGCAAAAAAGCAATGGACTCGCTTGATCACGATTTGCTGACAGGCGAGACGCTGGACGTTGGAGATAAAGTTACGCGTCGGCTCTCACAGGAGCAAGCCACCCTGCCTCATCCCGCTGCAAAATCGTCAGGCCCCATACAGAGCAAGCAAGAAATCGCAGCAGAAGCGGTTAAGAAAATGAACTGCCTCCCATTTCTTATGTCCAAGAAATGGGAGGCAGTTCACATGCGGGTGGTTTTTTTGGTGACTAGTTATAGGAGCGGCTCTGTGAAGAGATCTTGCCTGCGACCTGGGATTACTGTGGCAAAATCCAGCTAGGAAGGCCGTCAGAGAAGATACGTGCAAGTGGATACGCTTCTTCAATGGTTAGCGCTGCAACAACGTGATAAGGGCCCTCTGCTGATGCATCAAATACCAGCGCAAGGGGTTTCTCGCCATCAGAGGTAGGAAGCGCAAGGTAGACGCAGTGCCTGGATGGATTGTAGAGCTCAACGGCCATGCGCCATCCATGTTTTGCTGCTCGCAGGGCGTTTTGCACCAGAGGCGAGTCGTCATCAAATCCGCACTCGGGATCAAAGAGCAGAGGCGCGGCACCTGGAACGGGAAGCGAAAAGTCAGCGTCAGTATGCATGAGCTGCTGCTCGTTCTTTCTGTAGACGTACGCTGCGGAAAGGCAAGCTTGCGCTGCCTGCAACGAGGGCGCGTCGCTCAGATAGGTGGTGCTAAGCGCATTCCAATCGGAGACAGGAGCCTCGTTCATGACCACGTCAACAGGGTTTATGGGCAGCTGCTTTTCTGCGGCGGGCAGCTTCTCCCATGAAGCGATACCAGACTTAGGCAGACCGCGAAGCACGTCAACTGCCTGATCCTGCAGCTCACTTGCAGAAACGCTAAGCTCCAAGAGCGTCCAAGGACGCAGAGCTCCGCGTTTTGACTTGCGGATGGTGGCGGTAATTACCTCGTCTGTCTGCGGTTTTTTGTAACGCGTGTTAAACGTAAACGTGCCGCCATTGGAAATGAGCGCGCGAGAAGACACTGCAAGTTTGAAGTCTTCCTCCAGCTGCTTGAGGACGTTGGCGTCAACGGGAGCCATCTGGTACAAAATGCCGAGAAGCTCGTTGTTGACGTGGAGTTCTTCTTCAAAATCGGCAGGGTATGTTGGGGCAGGGGCAGGAGCTTCATTCTGATTGATTGCCGACGCAGAAACTGGAGACTCAGAAGTTGTAGCGGCCAAGGCAGAACTTGTTGTGTTTAGCGCTTGCTGCAACACTGAAGGAGCTGCTTCAAGCGTTTTCTCTTCGTCGGAACCGTCATAGGGGTTGTAGGTAACGGTAAGCGAAATAGTGGGTTCAGGAACCATGGGCTCGGAAGCTTCAGGCTCAGACATTTCTTGCTCTGAAGCTGGTGATTCGGTTTCAGTGGCCTCTGGAGCTGGCGTTTCGGCTTCAGCAGGTTCTGCGGCTGCCTCATTGGCAGTCTCTTGCTTGGGCTCTTCTGCAGCTGTTTCTGCAGATGGCACGTCTGCGACAGTTGTCTCCGCAACAGACAGCTCCTCTGAGCTCTCTACGACAGGCACCTCCTCTGGCTCCGTCGACTCTTCCTGGGCAGGAAGTTCTTCCGCTTCAGGCTCTATCTCAACTACCAGGTGTTTTGGCTTGAGGGCTCGAATGGACTTTGCTCCACGGCGGCGCTTCCAAGGCTTGCCGTTGTTTTGCGACTCGACGTTTTTCTCGCCAGCTACAAGGGCAGCCTCAAAGGTGTCAAAGGTCAGAAGCGTTGCGTAGACGTAGCCTTTTTTGAACGCAGTGATTTTGATGAAATCGGGGCACGCCTCCATGAGAGCGCGGATGTCGTCAAAGCCAAAATCCTGCGGTGCAAGGTCGTCTTCAATGAGCACGCCCTCAACGGTAGAGAGGGGAGTCTGTTTGGAGACGCCAACGGTTGCTTTGAGTAGTTTATACAGGTAGAGAGCGTGTTCTTGTTTTATAACAGCCATGATGCTCCTGAGATAGTAGTTAGTGGACTACATACTACTCGATTTTGAACAGACAAAGATACTGATTACGTACAGAAAGTCGCAATACGTAGCGAAAAAGCGAGAACTGGACTGATAGAATAAGGCTAGATTGAAGGGAGCTTACATGATTGGTCGTTTTATTAAGAGAGCTGCAGTTAGAGCTGCAGGTTTAGCTATTACTCAGTATGCCGCAAAGGCAGCACTTCAATCCGAGGCTGGAAGAAAGCTGCTTGCTACAACGGCTTCTAAGGCTGCTAACTTAGCAGGTAATATCGCAAAAGAGCAGATTACAGCTGGGTTTAATGCTCATATTAGGCCAGCACTACCAAGCGGCGATGCTATTCAGTCATCAGTCGCTCGCGCTCAGTCTGCGCTTCGTTCGGCTCAGACTTCAGTTTTGGCTGCTCAGGCACAGCTTCAGTCTAATCTAGAGAATCGTTTTTCTCGCCCAAAGAACAAGCTTTCAAAGCAGCTTGCAAGCACTGCAGAGTCGCTTGAAGAGATGGGAGAGACCCTGGCCGAGCATCAGGATGCTGCTGCAGATATCGCAGTTGCAGATGTTGCTGAGGAAATTGCTGCTCAAAGCGGACAGGATTCTGACGCTCTGTTAGCCTCTACCAAGAAGCGTAAATCGTTCAGAAATGTGGCAATTGCTGGTGGCGTTATGGCTGGTGCTGCTCTTGGTTTAGCTGCATACGGTGCTTATTCTATTGCTCCTCGCAAGCAAAATGATCGCCTGCTTCTGGAGCGTTGGCACGAGATTGCTCGTCATCGCTATGCTCACCGTGGCCTCTACAACAACGAGGCAGGCATTCCAGAGAACTCCCTGCTTGCTTTCCGTGCAGCTGTCGAGAAGGGCTTTGGCTCCGAGGTTGATGTTCACCTGACCGCAGACAACAAGTTGGTTGTTGTTCACGATTCAGCACTTGATCGCCTCTGCGGCGTACAGAAGATTGTTGAGGAGTCCACGCTGGAGGAGCTCCGTGGTCTGAGACTTCTTGCTACCGACGAGCAGATTCCAACATTTGAGGAAGTCCTTGAGGTTTATGCATGGAGTGGCTCCGGTGAGCTACCTGCACCTTTGATTATTGAGGCTAAGACGCGCAACAATAACGCTGAGCAGCTGACAGAAAAGATTATGCAGGCTCTTGATCTTCGTCCCGTTCGTGCATGCATCGAGAGCTTTGATCCTCGCGTTTTGCAGTGGCTGCGTCAAAACCGTCCTGAGATGCTTCGTGGCCAGCTTTCAGAGAATTTCCTGGTTGATCGTCAGACCAAGCACATGAACATTGCTACTCGCGCTGGTGCTACAGCTCTCTTTGGTAATTCTGTTGGTCGTCCAGACTTCATTGCTTACAAGTTTGAAGATCGCAAGAACCCCTTTGTTAAGTTGGCTTGCAATACCATGGGTGCACACCTTATCACCTGGACCGTTAGGAACGAGGAGGACATGATTGCCTCCGAGCTTGAGGGAGCTCCTGTCATTTTTGAGGGATTTATCCCAACTCCTGCATCGCTGATCAACTAGTTTTTCACTTGGCGAGAAGAACGTTTGGCTCAAACTACGGCCAAAATTTATAGGTTTTATCTGGGACTCCACGGGTTTCTCGCCCGTGGAGTTTCTTGTGAAAAGTTCCTTAAGATTGTTGTATGAATATATGTACATATATAAATTTAAGGAGTAGACTATGCATAACAACAACCCAAGGAGGAGCTATGAGCTCAAAGACAAAGGTGAAAATTGCTCGCATTGTCTGTTCTGCTGTTTTGCTAGGTATTGCTTACGCGGTTGAACACGCATTTGACCTGCAGCTCTGGCAGGCACTGTTGCTTTACCTGTTACCTTACGCTGTTGCGGGATACGATGTTGTTCTAGAAGCATGGGAGAGCATCACTGAGGGCGAGTGCTTTAACGAAGACTTGCTCATGACCATTGCTACTGTTGGTGCCTTGCTCATTGGCTTTGTGCCTAACGGTTCTCCTATGTTTGATGAGGCCGTCTTTGTCATGCTTTTCTTCCAGGTAGGAGAAGTGTTTGAACACCTTGCTTCCGATAACAGCAAGAAATCTATTGCCAAGCTTATGGATATCCGTCCTGACAGTGCAACGGTTGAACGTGACGGACAGCTGCTTACTATCTCTCCAGAAGAAGTTGGGCTAGGAGAAATTATTGTGGTCAAACCCGGCGACCGTGTCCCGGTTGACGCAGAGATCGTCGAAGGTTCTACCAGCCTTGATACCGTTGCTCTTACTGGTGAGAGCGTGCCTCGTGACGCAACAGTGGGGGATAACATTATCTCGGGCTGCGTAAATCTTTCTGGTGTGGTTCGTGCCCGCGTTACCCACCTCTTTGAAGACTCTACTGCTTCCCGCATTATTAAGCTGGTAGAGAGCTCAAACCAAAACAAGTCCAAGAGCGAGAGCTTTATTCGTCGTTTTTCTCGCGTGTATACTCCAGCAGTTGTTTACAGTGCCATTGCGCTGACGTTTTTGCCACCACTGCTTTCGGGAGACTTTGTAGCTAACGCTTCTACCTGGGTTGTAAGGGCGCTGACCTTCCTTATTGCATCTTGTCCGTGTGCACTGGTAGTTTCTGTGCCTCTGACTTTCTTTGGAGGCATTGGCGCTGCTTCAAAGGAGGGCATCCTGATCAAGGGCTCTGCGTACATTGATATGCTTTCTACCCTTGATACCGTTGCTTTTGATAAGACCGGTACGCTGACCGAGGGTGTTTTTGAGGTCCTTGCTGTTCATCCTCAGGCCATTGGCGAGAAGGACCTTCTGCACCTAGCTTCTCACGTTGAGATGCACTCCACGCACCCCATTGCTGCAGCTCTTCGTGCTGCTTATCCAAGCGAGGACGATGACTGTGTTATCACGGACATCAAAGAAATTGCTGGTCA
Source organism: uncultured Atopobium sp. (assembly GCA_938028565.1). GTDB lineage: Bacteria > Actinomycetota > Coriobacteriia > Coriobacteriales > Atopobiaceae > Lancefieldella. Next base: position 20,369 of record CALIZS010000015.1, read on the forward strand.
GGGCATTTGCGCTAACGTGAATGGTAAGAGCGTTGCTGTTGGCAACAGCGCACTTATGGAGAGCGTAGGAGCTTCTTGGAAAGCGTGCGAGAACCACGGAACCATCATTCACATGGCTGTTGATGGGACCTACATGGGCCACATTGTTATTTCTGACCGCGAACGAGCTGATGCTCCAGCGGCGATAGGTTCCCTCAAAAATGTTGGCGTTTCTAAGGTTGTTATGCTCACGGGCGATAAACGCGACGTTGCAGAAGAGATTGCTGCTCAGATGGGCATTACTGAGGTTCGTGCTGAACTGCTTCCACAGGATAAGGTAGCTGCGGTCGAAGGCCTTCTCGCCCAAAAGACAGCTGGTAAGTCCCTTGCTTTTGTCGGTGACGGCATCAATGATGCACCCGTTCTTGCACGCGCTGATGTAGGCGTTGCTATGGGCGGTTTGGGGTCCGATGCTGCTATTGAAGCTGCCGACGTAGTTCTTATGGATGACAAGCTCTCCAAGCTTTCAAAGGCGGTAAAGATTGCTCGACACACTCTAGGTATTGCAAAGCAGAATATTGTGTTTGCGATTGGCGTCAAGGTGGCTATTTTGATTCTTGCGGCCTTTGGCCTGGCTCCTATGTGGTTGGCTGTCTTTGGAGATACGGGCGTTATGGTGCTTGCAGTTCTTAACTCCACCAGAGCCCTGAATATAAAGTCGATCAAGTAAAGAGGCCAAGGTTGCTTGCCTAAAAAAGGAGCGCGCACAGAAGAAGTGCTCCTACAAAGGTTGTTTTCACAAACGGCTGTTTCTACACAGAGCCAATTACAAATTACTGAGCCTTCTTACGAAGTCTACGAGCACGGTTTGCAAGATTGCGGACCGTGCTTTCCATGCCATGAGGAACGTAGGCCAGCGATTCTAAGTCTTCTGGAAGGTAGTCAACAAGGCTGACAGGCTCTGTGGGTGTGAAATCTGCTGGTACAGGACCCGGAGCAATCAAGTAGGCATGAACCTTAGCGCCCTGGGCGCCAAGTTTTTGTTCGTACTCACTAGGAACATCGTGAGGAAAATCGTTCTGTGCATCTCGCGTTTTCCAAATAAACTTATATCCAGCAACTTCAACTTGCTCAAGAGAAAAATCAAAAAGTGGCTGACTGTCCGTTTTAAGACGAACAACACCCTCTTTAGCCAAAACATTTCTATACTGCATAAGACGCTCAGCATCAGTGAGGCGCAGCTTTGCCTGCCTGATTCGAGGAAATGGTGCAGGGAAGTTGAGATAAATAACAGAGACCTCTTCTGGCGAGAAGTACTCATCAATCTTCATGCCGGTACCAGGAACTACGATGGCGTTAGGCACTCCTGCTTCATACATTGTTTTTGCAGCGTATGAAATGCAGATAGGTTCTGTATCAATGGCTACAAAAAGTACGTTAGGATTTGCCTTAGCTTGAGCAGCGGTAAAAGATCCTTTACCGCAGCCAAGGTCTACACGGACCTCAGAGAAGGGAACATGTCCCTCAGCAGTGATTGGCGCACACGCAGAAGCCCAGGTACCTCTCAAAGCCTCTGGATGAGGCTCAATAACGCTGGAATACGCCTCTAAGCGCTCTTCCAGAACAAAGTTTTTAGGCAAACGTGCATGTAGTGCGCGCAAAACAACTCCTCAACAAGTAGGCAAAATCAGCGTTTCTTTACAGAAGCTGATCAAGCGTTTCTCCGTACGAAGGTAGGAATTCTGTCATAAAATCGCGTACTTCTGGAAGAGAATCTGCTAAATCTTCAACAACTCCACGAGTTGAGGCTTCAGCGGTAATAAATTCTGAGTTTCCAGACTGGGCCTCCTCAATACACTTAATGAGTGCTGCAATCTTATCTGCAGCTTTAATAAGCTTTCTAAGATAAGCTTCACTCTCTGAAGCCTCAGCGCTGTGAGTAAGCACCTGAGCATAGGCATCTTGCAGGTCTTCTGGCAGCGTGGAGAGAATGGTTTTCTCGGCACGTGCTTCTACCTGATGATACGCATCTCTAATCTCTGAATTAGCATACTTTACAGGCGTGGGCATGTCTCCGGTGATAATCTCTGATGCATCGTGATACATACCAATAAGGGCCGCGCGATCTGCGTCAAGATTTCTGTGATAGCGCACATTTGCAATAGTTGCTAGGCAGTGAGAAATAACGGCCACGTCAAGGGCGTGTTCAGCAAGACTTTCTGAGCGAGAATTGCGCATAAGCGACCAGCGCTCAATGTAGCGCATGCGAGAAATAAGTGCAAAAAAGCTGGACTGCGACGAAGAATTCTGAGACATTGCCCCTCCTTAATTTGTTTTCTCAACCTTACCACGGATACCGGACAAAAACTGTTTTGACACAACTATGCAATGTAGTCATAGCAAATATGAAGTAATCAAATACTTTAGATGTTTATATGAAATTATTGATATCTGAACATCCGTTCATGGGTATTTTTGCTCCGCTTACCGGCAACCATGGCTAACTTATTCCAAAGGAGTTAACCCAGGCTTACTATGCAAGTAAACCTCGTCCGTTTAAAAGAAGTGAGCGGACAACAAAGGAAGGATGGGAAACATGAGTAAGTATGCTTTTGCAGGCGGCAAGCTCGTTGACGGTACTGGCGCTGCACCAGTTGAGGACTCCCTTGTCCTTATCGATGACGACAAGATTACCTATGCTGGTCCTCGTAAAGAGGTCCCAGAGGGATATGAGGTACGTGACGCATCCGGCCACACTATTATGCCTGGTCTTGTTGATACACACCTGCACTTCTCCGGCAACCTGACCGACAACGATAACGACTGGGTTATCGAGTCCGTTGCTCAGAAGCAGGCATGCGCAGTCAAGCAGGCTTATGACGCTCTTACCCACGGCCTTACCACTGTCGTTGAGATTGGCCGCAATGGTATTGCTATCCGCGACCTCGTTAACATGGGCATTATGCAGGGTCCTCGTATCTTTGCTACTGGCCTTGGCCTTTGCCGCGTTGCTGGTCATGGTGACTCTCACCACCTGCCACTGCAGATTTCCAAGGACGGACATCCTTGGGGCGACCAGGTAGACGGTCCATGGGAGCTTCGTAAGGCAATCCGCCGTCGTCTCCGTGAAGAGCCTGACGGCATCAAGATCTGGGCAACCGGTGGCGGCATTTGGCGCTGGGACTCCGATCGTCTGCAGCTCTTCTGCACCGAGGAGATCAAGGCAATTGCTGACGAGTGCGCACTGGTAGGCATTCCTCTGTACGCTCACTCCTACAATAACTTTGACGCTGCATATGACTGCGTCCGCTTTGGTTGCAAGCAGCTCATTCACGGCTTTGAGCTTGACGAGCGCACTATGAAGCTTATGGCAGAGCAGGGAACATACTTCACCCCAACCATCGGCTTCCTGCCAACTTGGTACGGAACTTATCCACCAGACTGGACTCCAGAGCTTGATGCATTCCCAGGCGAGACTGTTGTCGAGAAGGGCCTTGCACGCACCTACGCTAACCTGCGTAAGGCTTATGACATGGGTATCACCATTACCATCGGCTCCGACTCCTTCAGCTTTGTCACTCCTTACGGCTACGTCACCATCGATGAGATGTATGACTTTGTCGAGAAGGTTGGCATCTCCATCCTTGATACTGTTGCAGCTGCTACCTACAATGGCGCAAAAATGCTTGGCAAGGAGAACGAGTTTGGTGCTGTCAAGGAAGGCCTCTCCGCTGATATCCTCGTAGTCAAGGGCGACGTTGCTAACAACATCCGCGACCTCACGCCTGAGAACATGGACGTCATCATGAAGGAAGGCAAGATTATTGATCGCGGTAGCTTCTAAGCTTCCAGCTCGATAATTTGTAACGCGAAGGTTGGGCCCTGACTCACTTAAGCGTCAGGGCCCACTTTTACAGGCAAGAAGTTTATTCTTTGATATAAAAGTTTGACATTTGAAGGAGCTCACTATGTCTGAACCAAAGCAGGTGAAAATTGTGCTGCTTACCGGCTATTTAGGCGCAGGTAAGACCACTATTTTGAACCACATTCTCTCTAACACTGAAGGTATTCACGCAGCAGTCATTGTCAATGATATTGGCGAGATTAACGTTGATGCTGGTCTTATTAAAGACGGTGGCTACGCTAAAGAAGGCGACGTTATTCCTCTCACTAACGGTTGCCTCTGCTGCACCCTTTCTAATGACTTGGCACTCCAGTTGGGTGATTTGGCCGATACCGAGGAGTTTGACTACATCATTATTGAGGCTTCGGGCATCTGCGAGCCAATCCCCATTACCTATAACATTTCTGCATTCTGCAATCAGAGTCAGCATGCAACTAATCACTCTCACCTCAACCTTGATAACATTGTCGCAGTTGTTGACTGCGCTCGCATGTTTGAGGAGTTCCACAACGGCGCCGATCTTCTCGACCCAGACATTGAAGAGGATGACATCGAGAACCTGCTTATTCAGCAGATTGAGTTCTGCTCTACGCTGGTGCTCAACAAGACCGATCTGGTTACTCCAGAGCAGCTTCATGAGCTCAAGGCGCTTGTTCGCGGCCTGCAGAAAGACGCCGTTATTGTTGAGGCGGTCAACGGCAATATTCCAATGAGCGAGCTTATCAATACGGGCCGTTTTGACTTTGACAAAGCCTACGCCTCCGCTGCCTGGATGGATGCAATGGAGCATCCTGAGGAGCACGAGGACCCAGAGGTTTTGGAGTACGAGATTACTACCTTTGTGTATCGCCGCCGTCAGCCATTTGACCTGGACAAACTTAACCAGTTTGTGGCTAGCTGGCCAAAGAATATCATCCGCGTCAAGGGTAGCATCTGGATTTCACAAGACCCCGAGATGAGCTACGTATTTGAGCAGGCCGGCAAGCAGGTCCAGTTCTACGAGAATGGCATGTTCTACGCATCGCTGCCAGAGGATGAGCGAGAAACCCTTCTTGACGAGAAACCCGAGCTACGCGCAGAATGGGATGATGAACTGGGCGATCGTCAAACTAAGCTTTGCTTCATTGGCCGTCACATGGACCATGAAGAAATTGAAGCCGGTCTGGATGCATGCTTGACCGAGTATGTTCCTGACGAGTTTGATTACTAGCGTTTTCAGCGCCAAGAGCTCCGGCGCTTGAGACGAGGGACCCAGTTTATCCGGGTCCCTTTTTTAGGTTAGAGGTGCCTAATGACCAAGATTGAGCAGCTTAAAGACTGGATTCAGTCGTCAGATAACATAGTCTTCTTTGGTGGCGCAGGTGTGTCAACAGAAAGCGGTATTCCAGATTTTAGGGGTACTAACGGTCTGTATCGCCAGGGCGGTATCAAGGTAGAAAACATGACCATTGGCCTGGGCCAAGACGGCTATGACATGGGAAAAGAAGCCTATGACCTGGGAAATGGCGTAACGGTTGACCCCGATAACGAGGAGTCTTTTGCCTACAGCAAGGCGCCAGACTTTACGCTTGAAGAGATCTTCTCGCTCGATGTGTTTTTAGATTACCCTGCAGCGTATTACACGTATTTTAGAAACTCTCATCATTTGGGAGAGGCTCAGCCAAATATTGCTCACAAGTGGCTGGCAGACTTGGAAGCTGCGGGAAAGTTGCGCGCGGTGGTGACGCAAAACATCGACGGCCTACATCAAGCTGCTGGTAGCAAGCGTGTGTTTGAACTCCACGGCAACGAGACGCGTTTTTACTGTCCTGAGTGCGGCCACACCTACACGCTTGATCAGATTGAAGAACAGTCGTCTGTGGTGCCGCTCTGTCAATGCGGCGCAGTTATTAGGCCTGATATCGTTTTTTACGGAGAGGGCCTTGATATGGACACGGTTTATGGTGCCTTGAACGCTATCTCTCAAGCGGAGGTCCTTGTGGTTTCAGGAAGTTCGCTGGTAGTGCAGCCTGCCGCCGGTCTTCTCGACTACTACGAGGGCAACAAAATGGCCATCATCAACGACCAACCTACGCCGTACGATGGTCGCGCCAATCTGGTGATCAGAGACAGAATAGGCGCCGTCATAGAACAGCTCCTGTAGAAAACGCCTACCTGCAAGTGCACAGGTAGGCGTTACTCATGTCAAACAATGGCGAGAAATCCAACGCGCGAGAAAGTCGCGCAGTGAAAGCTCGCATAAGGCGCGACGTGCGAGAAACCCGTGCTAGTTGGCGGCTTCCTCGGCGAGCGTCTGAAGCGTTGCCATGAGAGATGGAACAACCTGCTTCTTACGGCTGACAACACCTGGAAGAACAGCAATGTTGCCATCAACCTTTACGTTAAAGGCGCGCTCGATGACATTAGCAGCGTTTGCGCCGTAGAAGAGCATCTCGGTGACCTGGCTCTTAACGTCGGTGAACATGTAGAAGACCATTGGAAGCTCTTCGGACTTAGCAGCAGTCTCCAAGAATGGTCCAACAAGTTCCTCTGCAGCTTTGCGGCTGGACTCGGTCATGAAGGAGCCCTGGCCAACGCCAAACTTTACGCCGCCACGGCTGAATACCTTGTAGTCACCATGGAAGACTTCTTCTGCAGTACGACCAGTGAGGTCTGCGCCAGCGTCAAACATTTGCTCAGAGTAAGCGTCAATGTCTTCTCCGCAAATCTCTGCAAGCTTCTTACCAGCAACAATATCGCGCTCGGTGCAGGTAGGGGAGCGGAATGCAAGGGTGTCGGAAAGAATTGCAGAGAGCATAAGGCCAGCAATATTCTTTGGAATCTCGATGCCGTACTCGTGGTAGAGGCCATAGATGATGGTGCAGGTGCAGCCAACAGGGACGTTTCTAAAGGTAATTGGGTTGGAAGTCTCAATGGAGCCGATGCGGTGGTGGTCAACAATCTCCATGATCTCGGCCTGCTCAAGACCATCAACTGCCTGAGCGCGCTCGTTGTGATCAACAAGAATGACATGCTTCTTGCGAGGGTTCAAAAGACCAGGGCCGCTGATAAGACCAGCAAAAGTGCCGTTCTCGTTAATAACAGGGAAGAAGCGGTGCCTTGAGTTGGTCATTGCCTTGCGAGCATCATCAATTGCGGTGTTGACGCTGAACTTAAGGATGTCGTCGGTGAGCATCTTCTCACGTACAGGCATAGACATGATAAGCAGGCGAGCTACCTCAAAGGTATCGCGAGGAGTGCTGATAATGGCGCAATCACGCTTTTTAGCCAGGTCAATAACGTCCTGAGCAATTGGAGCATCGCAAGAGACAATAAGGCAGGAAGCGCCGTGTTCAACTGCGATAGTCTGGTTCTCATGGTTGCCAGCAACAACAATGATATCGCCAGCGTCAACAATCTCTGAAAGGGCGGAAGCGCTGGTACCAACGCGAATATTGCCCTGCTTAACAACGCCCTGAGGATCACCAAGAACCATGGTGCCACCAAGCGTAGAAACGATATTTGCATAGCTTGTCTGAGCCTTAGAGAGCAGGTTTGGCTCGGAAAGGCTCATGTTGGCATTTGCAATATCTTTAACGGCAATCAGGCCGGTAAGCTCTTCTTCCTCATCAGTAACGCAGAGTGTATCAAGCTTAACGTCCTGCATAAGCTGCCAAGCAGCATAGAGGCTCATTCCAGCATCAACTTTTGGCTGAGTCTGAATCTCTGCATCTTTAATCTGAGGAGTAACCGTAGTAATAAGCTGTGGCTCCTCAAAGCCAAAGTGGTTTAAGACAAAGGCGGTCTCACGGTTGAGTGAGCCAGCGCGACGAGCTTCATAGATAGGGTTATCAATCTGATTTTTGAGATACGCATAAGAAATTGCAGCACAAATGCTGTCTGTATCTGGGTTCAAATGGCCAATGATGTTTACTTTACGAATTGCTTCTGCCATCTTCGCCTCCCTGGTAATATCGATGATGTAACTTTTTAATTAGAACACACTTTAGTAAGCACATTTTGTTTCTTTTTTAATACCATCCTGTAGTGTACCCCTCTCCGTTTTTACTTAGAACAGAAAATCGCAGAAAAACAGCGGGCGTACCTGTGAATCTGGTAAATGTATGTAGGACAAATGATAATTCAAAAGTTGAAGGAAATTAGTACAATAAAAGGGATAACAAATCGATTGAATTGGAATACCTAGTGAGTTCTCCTACGCGTTTTTCTGCTAAAAAAAGAAACGCTCGTCATATAGTTAAAGCAGCGCACGCTCCTGAGCCTTCATCTGAGGCAAGTGAAGTTGCACCTGTAGAAGCACCTCAGCCTCCCGCAGAGAAGGCTGATACTACGGCAAGCCCAGTGGCCTCTCTGCAGACTGCGTCTGAGCAGCTATCGTCTGCTTTTGCATCGTTTGCGCAGCGTAAGCCTGCAGAAAAGTCTGCTGCACAGCCCGCAGAAAAACCTGCAGAGAGCATGCGGTCTAAAGTTGCGCCAGAAAAAAAGAAGCGCCAGAAAACGCTTCTATCTGCACGCAAAAGCATTCGTGTGGAGAAACGCCGCCGCAATCAAGCAGATCCAGAACCAGAACAGCGTCATTCTCGCCCGGTGAGTGCGGGAAGAAGAAAGCTCGAGCTGGTAAGTGTCGTTGCAATTTTGGTGCTTGCGGTGCTCTCGATTGTGCTGGTTAACCGACCAAGTCAAAAAACGCTGGTATTCGGCGACAATCAGGTGACGTATACCGGCACTACCATTCAGGGAAAGATGAATGGTCAAGGCAAGATGACTTTTGAGAATGGCGATACCTACGAGGGAGAATTTGTCGACGGGTATTTCCAGGGTACGGGAACGTACACCTCAAAAGATGGCTGGACGTACGAAGGTCAGTTTGTAAAAGGCCAGGCAGACGGCCAGGGAAAGCTCACTACACAAGATAGCATTGTGTACGAAGGAACTTTTAAGCAAGGGATTTATCAAAGTGCGAATTAAATGGTTTTCGCTTGTACGTATAACAGGACTTGTTTTAGTCCTCATATATCACTTTTTTAAGGACGCGCTTCCAGGCGGCTTCATTGGTGTCGACGTATTCTTTACGTTCTCGGGCTATCTCATCACGGCTCTTTTGATTGACGAGTTTGCTCGCTTTAGATCCATCGACGTCATTGGATTCCTGCGCAGGCGTTTCTACAGAATTGTGCCGCCGCTTGTGTTTATGGTACTTGTGTGCACGCCGTTTCTTCTGCTTGTGCGTACCGAGTTCATTTCCGGTATTAAGTATCAGATTGCCGCAGCTCTTGGCTTTGTGACTAACTACTTTGAGATAGTTCTGGGCAACAGCTATGAGAACCAATTTGCTCCTCATGTGTATCTGCACACCTGGAGTCTTGCCGTTGAAATGCACTTTTATGTGCTCTGGGGTTTGTACGCCTGGCTGCTTGCTTGCATGAGCAAAACAATTAGAAGCTATAAGGTAAAGATTGCTGGAGCTTCCCTGGTGCTGTTGGTTGTTACCTATCTGGCAATGGCCACCGGCGCCCAAAACTCTACGAATCTTTCTATCCAGTATTTCTCGACGCAAACGCACGTGTTCCCCTTCTTTATCGGCGCGCTTTTATCGTGTGTTGCAGGAATTGCTCAGACGGGCGAGCTCTTTGCCCAGCTTGAGCAGAAGCTTTCTACTCAGCTAACGCTCGCAGGCCTTGTGGCAAGCTGCGGCGTTCTTGTCTTTTTGAGCGTCTTCATGCACTTCGAGGACCTCTTTACGTACACCTTTGGTTTCCTTTTTGCCTCGCTCGCAGCAGCCGCAATGATTTTCTTTGCTCGCATGTTGCATCAAAAAACCGAGGGTATCAACGAGCCTGGCATCGTTTCTTTTGTGGCAGATACCAGCTATGGCGTGTATCTGTTCCACTGGCCTTTGTACATTATTTTTGCCGAGAAGGTCGATCCAGTCCTAGCTGCACTCCTAACCCTGGTGCTTTCGTTTGTGTTTGCTAGCTGCTCGTTCTATGTGCTTGAGCCAGCGTTGGCAGGGAAGTCTCCAGAGATCTTCTCGTGCATTAAGCTTGATGGTCAGAAGGTTTTGCGAGGTACCAGCCTTGCGCTTATTCCTTTTGCTGCGGCCGTTGCCTTTATTGCGCTCACCGCTCCACAGCTCAGCGATTTCCAGAACGATCTGCTGCTTAATGCTTCGTTGCAGGAGCAGAGTGCCATGACCATGACTCGCAAGCATGCAGATACCTCGCAGGCAAGTAATTACAACGTTGTTGAGGGAGTCACCTACATTGGCGATTCTGTTTCGCTGCGTGCTCGTTCTTACCTGCAGGATGCGCTGCCCGACGCTCAAATTGACGCTTCTGTTAGTAGAAACGTGGCAATGGGTGTAGATTTGCTGCAGTCCGCAATCGACAACAACACCCTCTACCAGGACGTTGTTGTTGCCCTGGGCACCAACCCTGTTGGCGGCTCCGATGCGGTTGATAAGATTGTAGATATGCTGCCGCGTGGACATCGTCTGATTTTTGTCACTCCGTATGACGGTAGAAACTCCGATCCAAATGCTGGTGCAAATGCTATTCGCGCACACGAGCTTGAGCTCGCGCAACAGTACGACTTCATTACCATTGCGGATTGGGCACAGGTTGCTCAGGATAATCCTGACATTTGGACAGGTACTGACTACGTTCACTTTGGCTCTGATTCAGATTCCATTAATCGTGGTGGCACCCTCTACGCGCAGATGGTCAAAGACGCGGTAGATAAAGCAAATCAGGGCCACGTAAAACCGTAAGCTCACTTAAACCACAAAGGGCCACGTCAAACTATAAAAGCCCACGTAAAACCACAATTTAGTTGCCATTCTTTCTACTTGTTTGTAACGACGCAGATGAATGGCAATTCACAGTGCGATTGTGCTATATAGCTTGGAGATTTGGTGTTCCTTGCGACAAATCATTCGAAGGCGGCTATCTAACCCGAGCCATGAACACAATTAATGGGTCAATTCATTTCTATGCATAAATAAGATACAGTATGCATGATGATGAATAATAATATATAAATATTTTAACTACCACTATTTTCAAGTCTCTAACAACACACCTATGTCGGATAATCTGCTAAATGCGAGGCAAAAAACACATCTAAGTCCAATAATCTGCAAGATATAGAGGTTTTGAGCGTAATGTATACGCCTTTTTGACAGATTATCTGTCATAGGTGTGTTCTCTCGTTCTGCATCGCGCCCTCGCGCACCGCATCGCGCACTTACGTCCCGCAACGTGACCTCGCGCACCGGATCGCACATGCGTGCAGCGCAACGTGACCTCGCATATTGCAGACGTATCCTCTTTCCAGCTTCTCTACTGTGGAGTCCCCGCAATATTTCATTAGAATGGACTAGTGAATATTTCATCTGACAGCCCCTTAAGGAGGAGCACATGGCAGAGTTTGTCTATCAGATGTACAAGGCCCGCAAAGCAGTCGGCGAGAAGGTCATCCTTGATGACGTTACCGTCGGCGTATACCCTGGTGCAAAAATCGGCGTCGTGGGTCCAAACGGCATGGGAAAGTCCACCCTGCTCAAGGTCATTGCCGGCATGGAGGACGTCTCTAATGGCGAGGCAAAGCTTACCCCAGGTTACACCGTTGGCCTGCTCCAGCAGGAGCCGCCGCTGGATGAGACCAAAACGGTCAAGGAAAATATCGAGCTTGCCTTCGGTGACCTGCTTGCCAAGATTGCGCGCTTCAATGAGATTGGTGTTGAGATGGGCAATCCTGACGCCGATTTTGACGCGCTCATGACAGAGATGGGCCAGCTCCAGACCGAGATCGACGCAGCTAACGGCTGGGACTTGGACAGCCAGCTCTCTCAGGCAATGGACGCGCTGCAGTGCCCTGATCCAGATTCTCCCGTCACCCATCTCTCTGGTGGCGAGAAACGCCGTGTAGCCCTGTGTCGTCTGCTTCTTGAGGCACCTGACCTGCTGCTTCTTGACGAGCCCACCAACCACCTTGATGCGGAGTCGGTGCTCTGGCTTGAGAAGTTCCTGCACGATTACCCCGGCGCTGTCATGGCCGTTACGCACGATCGCTACTTCCTCGACGACGTCGCCGAGTGGATCTGTGAGGTTGACCGCGGACAGCTCTATCCTTACGAGGGAAACTACTCAACTTACCTGGAGAACAAAGCAGCTCGCCTTGAGGCCCAAAACCAGCAGGACGCCAAGCGCGCAAAGAAAATGCGTGCTGAGCTGGAGTGGGTTCGTTCGTCTCCTAAGGCTCGCCAGGCAAAGAACCGCGCGCGTCTTGATCGCTATGAGCAGATGGAAGCAGAAGCTCGTGCATCCAAAAAGCTCGACTTCACCGAGATCCAGATTCCTGTGGGTCCGCGTCTGGGCCAGAAGGTCCTGGAGGCCGATCACATCCACAAGGCCTTTGGCGACCGCGTTCTTATCGATGACCTCTCGTTTAGCCTACCAAGAAACGGCATTGTTGGCGTGATTGGTCCCAACGGTGTTGGTAAGTCTACGCTGTTCAAGGCTATTGTTGGCCAGGAGGAGCTCACTTCCGGCACGCTTGAGATTGGCGAGACGGTTCAAATTTCTTATGTTGACCAGCTCAGACAAGGAATCGATCCAGACAAAACTATCTGGGAGGTTGTCTCTGACGGCAATGACTTCATCAAGGTGGGAGACACGGAGATTCCAAGCCGTGCCTATGTGGCTAGCTTCGGCTTTAAAGGACCTGACCAGCAAAAACGTGCTGGCGTCCTTTCTGGTGGCGAGAGGAACCGTCTAAACCTTGCCCTTACGCTTAAGCAGGGTGGAAACCTCTTGCTTCTGGACGAGCCTACCAACGACCTCGATATTGAGACGCTGGAAAGCCTTGAGGATGCACTTGAGCGCTTCCCAGGATGCTCGGTGGTAACCAGCCACGACCGTTGGTTCTTGGACCGCATTGCTACGCACATCCTTGCGTGGGAGGGTGACGACGAGAACCCAGGCAAGTGGTTCTGGTTTGAGGGTAACTTTGAGGCTTACCAGGCCAATCGCATCGAAAGACTTGGTCAGGAGGCTGCTCGTCCTCATCGCATTCACCGTAAGCTCACCCGCGACTAACGTATAGGCGGCGCAAGCGTAGCTCATTCAAACAGAAGATAAAAATAGTAACTATTTTTATCGTTAAGATTTTGTGCAATCTGTTTAAGAGACTATCAACTGGGTATCAAAAATGAGAAGCCAAAGAGCTTCTCATTTTTTGAGAAAAAAGTTATGAGGAAAGAGAAGAACATGGCACTTGACACAAACGTTGGTAACATCCTTAATCAGCAGATCAACAAAGAGTTCTATTCCGCTTATCTGTATCTGACCTTTGCAGATTTCTATGAGGAGCAGGGCCTGAAGGGCTTTGCAAACTGGTATGTCATCCAGTCTCAGGAAGAGCTCGCTCACGCACGTATTCTTCGTCGTTACCTGCTTGACAACGATTGGACTCCAACCATGGAGGCAATCGCAAAGCCTGACCTTACCTTTACCAAGGTAGTTGAGCCAATTAAGGCAGCATACGAGCACGAGCAGTTCATTACCGCAAGCATTAACGAGTGCTATGCCGTTGCTCAGAAGGCAAACGATTTCCGCACTATGCAGCTGCTTGACTGGTACGTTAAGGAGCAGGGTGAGGAAGAGGCAAATGCTTCCGATCTTCTCAAGGCAGTAGAGCTCTTTGGTGGAGATCCAAAGAACCTGTTTGATCTTGATCGCGAGAACGCTGCTCGCGTCTTTGTTGCTCCTACTATGCCAATGTAAGCTCGCCGCGCTTTTGCGGTTATTGCTTACAGTGGAGTTTCAATAGCCTCTGATTTGTTCGAAGAGGCGCCTGATAGCTCAGCAAAGATGGCACCGCCTATGATACAGGCGGTGCCTATTATTTTGAGAAGACCAAAAGGCTCGCCAAGGATAAGTGCCGAGAAAATAACTGCAGATAGTGGCTCAAGGTAGCCAAAGACTGCCACGCGCTGAACTGGAATCTTGGTAAGTTGTGGGAAATACAAAAATGATCCAAGGCCTGTGTTAAAGAGGCCGATGGTCAAAACAGCAAGCCAATTTACCGATGCTGGATCTGCGGGCAGCTCAATGCCATGGAATACAACAGTAACCAGAGCAACAATAGCGCAGCCAATGCCCAGCTGAATGCTGGTGCCTTCAATACCAGAAACATCTTTGAGTTGCCTGTTACAAATAACCATGACGGCATAAAGAACAGCAGAGAGAGCGCCTAGAAGAAGGCCAAGAGGCGAGAGGTTCAGTCCAACTCCATAGCCAATAATAAGGGCAGCTCCAATAACAACTATAAGGAAGCCAAGTATCTTTTTAGCAGTGAGTTTCTCGCCAAATAAAAGGGGAGAGAGCGCCATTACAATAACGGGACCGCAGTAATACTCAAGCGTTGCGATTCCAACGCCCACGAGGTGATACGCCTCAAAAAGGAAAGTCCACTGAAGGCCCAAGGCAATGCCTGATCCAACGAGCGCCTGGAAGTCCTTGGGGTAGTTTTGAATGGTAAAAGCTTCTTTTTGTACAAGCTTAACCACGAGCAAAAAGAGCGTGCCCAAAAGCATACGGAAGAAGACAATTTGGTAGCTAGGAAGATTGATAAAGCTTGCAACGATTCCGTTAGAACCGCAGATGATAAGCGCAATTAGGTAGAGCACGGTAGGTTTAAACGTGGCGTCTCTCATCGGCTACTCGCAAATTTCTGTATCCACGGACTGTGGAATTCTGTCGTTACAAATTACCTGGTAGAACAGTTTTTCTTGCTCTCGTTGATCGGAGGTCTGACCAAGCATCCACATAGTTTTTGCAACCAGAGCTTCGGTGGTCATATCGTCTCCAGAGAGAACGCCGGGCATATCTTGATAGGTTCTACCAACCTCATATACACCCAGGTCAAGACCCTCTTCAGGAACTTGTGTGGTAATAACTACGGTGCGACCAGATGCAATCCAATCGGTGATAGCTTCCTCAAAAGAGCCGTCGTATGAGGGGATGCCGCCAATACCAAAGGTTTCAAGCACGATGGCGTCATAGTCATTCTTCAGAAGATAGAAGATAGATGGATTAAGCTCGGGAGTCAGTTTAAGCACAATGACACGCGTATTGAGCATTTCATAGGTTGTAAGACCGCCATCTACCTGCTCTTGATTTGGCGCACTACGAATAATCTTGTTGCCACGGATGTGAGCAAGCGGTGGATAATTCATGCTCGTAAATGCATTGAAGCTCAGTGTGCGCTGTTTATGAGCGCGGGTGCCGGCAATAACCTCGTTGCCAAAAACCACCACAACTCCAGCGCTCCTGTCGTCGAGCGCGTAGAGAACGGAGTGGTAGAGGTTGAGTTTGGCGTCAGTAAACGGATTTGCCATTGGCTGTTGAGAGCCTGTGAGCACAATGGGTTTCTCGCTATTTTGAATGAGGTAGGAGAGGGCAGCGGCGGTATATGCCATAGTATCGGTGCCGTGAAGGATAATAAAGCCGTCGTAGGCATCATACGACTCAATAATGGCGTCTCTGATCTGGAGCCAGTTTTGAGGGCGCATATTGGTGCTGTCGATATTCATGACTTGTTTGAAATCAAATTCGCAGAGGTCATGAACAAGAGGGACGTTGGCTAAAAGCTCTTCTCCTGAAAGTGAGGGAGCCAAGCCCGATTCAGTGGAAACAGAAGCAATAGTTCCTCCTGTTGCCATCAGTAAAAGTTTCTTCACACGTCCCCCATGAACTCCAATTGTGCAGACTTTACAGAAAATCAGTCTGTATAGCGCTTTATTGTAACGGGATAGATGCTTTTCAAGGCGAGAAAAGCAAAGTCGGTGTATTCTTTTTTCGGTAAACGAATCTTTTAGCAAGGATTGTTGATGGCAGAGAACAACCTCTTTGGTTTTGGTAAGAAAAAGCGTCCAGCTCAGGTTCCACCTACTGTCTCCCGTAATGGGGAGTCTTCTACCTCTCCGCGTGTGGTACGAGGCCGTCACGCAGCTGTTGGAAGCCGTGTACAGGCGCAGCGTAGGATGACGCAAGATCGCCCAACAAATCCCGTTAACCATGCCCGTGCAGATGCCGCCCGTGCACGTGGTCGAGCAAGAACTGCTTACGGCAATCACTATGGCACGCTCAACCCCAGAGATGAAGCTCAGGCAGCATATGCGGCTAGAAGACGTCGTTCTTCTCGCATGAGGCTGGGTCGTGTGGCGCTGGCGGTATTGCTTGCAGCCATCATCTTGTGGGTAGTGTTTACGCTGGTAAGCTCATGTAGCTCAGGAGGCGCTTTTGCGCATGCTCAGGCGCTTGATCCTACCGTTACCCTGACCGGTTCAGTGAAGGTCGGATAGCCTTACGGGCTACGGCGTGACTGTGGAGTGTCCAGCAGTTTCGACGTGTACGCTGCTACTTTGAGCCTTTGCTTGTAGAGACAGCAGAGAAGTCCAAATTCAAATCAACTGAACCGGTAATGCCGTCAACTTGTCCTGTTGAAGTGTATTGCCATATCAAAAAGTTAAAGTTTACGTCTGGTTGATCAACGTATTGTGCCAGCCAAATAGGCTCGTCAAGCGAGACCAGATCAAAACGATTTAGATCAACTTTGTTGCCATACACGATGACGCGATATCCTGCTTCTTGAATGGTGGTGCAAAACGCACGCGCAATTGCGTTAGTTTCTGCAGGGGAAAGGTTGTCGGCGCGACCGCTGTAATCGGGAGAAGGCTCCAGGTCAAACGCAACAGGAAGAGCAAGTTTTGTAACTCCTGCTTCTTTTAACTGCTGCAGAACAAAAGCGGCCTCTTCACAAGCTTCTTCCACGTTAATAGCCTGCGAGAAGAAGTACACACCTACATCAAGACCTGCGCTTTGTGCACCCTTTAGGTTGGTCTCAAACAGCTCATCCGCGCGAATACCACCCTCAGTGGAGCCGCGGTATCCAATGCGAAGTATGGCAAACTGAATGTTATCGGCAGCAACGGCCTCCCAGTCAATAAACCCCTGGTGAGAAGAGACGTCAACGCCCGTGCGTGTGAGCTCTTCTCCGTCCACCACATAATGCGCGCGTCCCGTTGCATCGTAGATAAGGTTTTCCCACTCATAGGGGACTTCGTTTTTGATGATCAGTTTGTTGTCAAAAGAGAGGGAGAAAAGTCCCTGGCACGATTGCAACAATGCCAACACAAATACAATGGCCAGCGTAATGAGTCCCCATTTAACAACAGGATTGTTCTGAGAATTTTTCCCAAGTGTATGCATCGCCTGCTGCTTACGTTTTGAAGCGTTTGCAGAAGCAGGTGTGTGTTTAGTTTTAGAACGAGTCGTAGAGTTTCTCGTTTTCTTGTTTTTATGTGAGTTCTTAAAAATCACTGGTGAAAGAATTGTCCTTGTTCAAAAATTGGCTCGCAACATACGTTAATGCCCAGCTTATGATAGATGGACTCGTCGTCGCTTGGAATAATTGACGAGAAATACGCGTCGCATCCACGGAGTAGTTGCGTGGCATCAACGGCTTTTCCGGCCAATGGATTGGTAATTGAGCTGATAGAGAGTGCAATAAGCATCTCGTCAGCGCAGAGGCTGGTGCGAGCCAGCTTAAAGTTGCTCTCTTTTAGTGCGCAAATGGGCCTTAGGACCTCATTTGAGACAATGAACGTTTTCTTCTCAATACCAACTACGTATTTGAGGGCGTTGAGTAAAAGCGACGCTGGCGCACCTAAAAGCTCCGAAGTCTTGCCAGTAATAATGGTGCCGTCAGGCATAACCATAGCGCCCGCAAGCTTTCCTGTCTCTTCTGCTTTATGCAAACAAGCCGCATGAGCTGGCGAGAAGTTCTGGTCAACGTTAACGTCTTTCATCAACAGATTAATCTTTGTAAGTTCACGTTCACCCATACCAGTACGCTCGAGTTTCTCGGCAGCCCTAAACCACCTGCGTACAATCTCTGCCTTTGAAGCTTCCTGGCAAACCTCATCATCAATAATGCAGTTGCCAACCATATTGACGCCCATATCGGTTGGAGACTGATACGGGCTGGTACCTGCAATTTTCTCCATCATAGCCTTGAGCACCGGGAAAGCCTCAACGTCGCGGTTGTAGTTAACGGTGACCTCGCCGTGAGCCTCAAGGTGATACGGATCGATGATGTTGTTGTCGCCCAAGTCTGCTGTAGCTGCCTCGTAGGCAACGTTTACGGGGTGCTTGAGCGGAAGGTTCCAAACAGGGAAAGTTTCAAACTTTGCATAACCTGCGCGGACTCCACGGGCGTTCTCGTTGTAGAGCTGAGAGAGGCAGACAGCAAGCTTGCCAGAGCCGGGACCAGGTGCTGTTACAACTACCAGAGGATGCGTAGTCTTGACGTACTCGTTTTTACCGTAGCCCTCCGCCGAGACAATCAGGTCAATATTGGAAGGGTAGCCCTCAATGGGGTAGTGACGGTATACAGCA
The DNA here is from genome assembly GCA_938028565.1 of uncultured Atopobium sp. Taxonomy (GTDB): domain Bacteria; phylum Actinomycetota; class Coriobacteriia; order Coriobacteriales; family Atopobiaceae; genus Lancefieldella. Next base: position 38,714 of record CALIZS010000015.1, read on the forward strand.
ATGCCCATGTTTTCCAGGCGCGCGCGATAAGCCTTTGCCTTTGGCTGGCCAGAGTATTGCGTAATGACAACGCCGCCGATAGCAAGACCACGAGCACGGAAGATGTCCATAAGCCTTAGCACATCATCAGCATAGGTAACACCAATATCGCTTCTGCGCTTGCCGTTTTCAATGTCGTTTGCGTTGATGGCAAAAACAACCTCTGCCTCGTGAGCAAGCTGCTGAAGCATCTGGGCTTTTGCATCTGGAGCAAATCCAGGGAGGATGCGAGAAGCGTGGTTGTCGTCAAGCAGTTTTCCGCCAAACTCAAGGTAGAGCTTGCCGCCAAACTCACTGATACGCTGGTGAATTCGATCCGCCTGCATAGTGATGTACTTCTCGTTATCAAAGCCGATACGCATGCGTCCTCCTGCCAAGATTTACTGTAGAAATTGTATCATCAAGCGAAGACTTCCTATACGCTATAAGCTATACAGAAAACAAATAAACAACCAAGGAGTTGTGTATGGATAGCAAGTTTTCACAAATACCTTCTCGTGGCGAGAGGTTCAAAGAGCTAGCTTTCAGTGCCTTACGTGCATTTGGTTATGGTTGTCTTACAGCAGCTGGAATGAGTGCTGTTATCTTTGCATTTGCGTACTTTACCAGCGGTATGGATATGTTTACGGGCATCGACTGGGTGCGCCGTGTCATGTACGTCATTTCTTCTTTGGGAATTATTGCTTGCGGCGTTGGCCTGCTCTTTAGCGGAAAAGAGTACGAGGACCGTCAGATGGGCTTTACGCGTGATATTGATGACCCCATCAGCCTTAAAGAAGGAAAGCTTGATCCTCGCATTTCAAAAATCGAGACTAATCACCTTTCGTGGCAAGCCGCAATCCTTTATGCATCAATTGGTATGTTTGTAGTTACTACTATCTTTGACGAGGTCATGAGTCATACCTTCTTAATGTAGGCATCCTCGTCTGGACAGAGACAACTTACTAGGACAGTGCCAGCTTGCTAGTACGGACGCAGAGCGCCTAGTATAAAGGCAACTCGCCCGTTAACGGGTCAATATCTTCTGCGGCAAGTGGCTCAAATGCCAGGCAGGTAAATGTTGGTTCTCCATGGAACTCGGTAAAGCCCGCGTCCCTAATAAGGGCCACGACAAAGCCACGAGCTTTTCCCTCAGCGGCAAGCTCAAGCAACGCTTCTTCAGAATCAACGTAGACACATACTTTTGCAACGCCAGCATCAAACCAGTTAGTGATTGCAGAGGAATCTTCATCAGCATGGTCCAAATAGACCCAATTCTGATCATCGGTGACACGAACTTGATCAAGTCGACGCTCTTTTGCAAGTGCCATCAGCGTGACTTCAACACATGCATGGCTTGCTTGAGCAGCAATTTTTCCTTTTCGCATCTTAAGATCGCGACGAATAACAATCATTTGTTTTGATTTATACGAAGAGCTTGGCATGAAAGACCTTTCTAGAAACTGAGTGCTAAGTGTACCATTCACGGCTTTCCGATTTTTGTCAAAAGAAAATCTCGAAGGATCAAAAAGACTCTCTAAAACCAAGAGCGGCGAGAAGAACGTTGAATGTTCAGCTTGTTACATCAATAAGTTAAATAACGGCACCTGTGTGGAAAGTTGATCCTTGTCCATGTTGCTAGGGTTGACTGAGGAGGTGTCTATGAGAGAGTTGGTTATTCTTGTCATGTATATTTGGGCTTCAATATCGGATATGCGAAATCGCACTATTCCAAATAGAATCCCTATTTTGCTTGCTATTTCATGGCCTATTTGGCTTGCAGTAAATGAAAATCGCACTGAGTTACTGATGAATGCATTATGGAGTGAGTTATTTGTTATATGTGTGTTGGTTATGGTAGGCATAGTTACAAAATTTATAGGTCATGTGTCTTCTCTGGGAGGGGGAGATATTAAACTTATTCTCTCAGCATGCCTTTATCTTGAAATAAAAGAGACATTTGTCTTTTTATTTTCGGCAAATATTTTAGGTGTTATGTTTTCTTTTTTGTTCTTTATTTTGCGTAAATTTTTAAAGAGAGAAGACAGAAATAAAGAAAAAATTACCAGTTCATATAGTGTATTTATGTATACATTTCCGTTTGCACCATTTCTTGGATTTGGTGTGGCACTTGCGCTATTTTTACGCTAAAATCGGGAGGTGTTATATGAATTTAAAAATTCTTCTAATTCCCGAATATATAAAAAGTTTTTTCTGCTATCAATAGTTTACACGTTGCGTTGAAAGATTGAGTTCCCCCAACACTCAATTTCATTACTGAATGGCCCCGACCATTTAGATTTCTCGTTATGCGAGGCAACGTATGCCATGGAGGCAGGACGACTATTAACGTGGTCGCACACATGTCACCCTGCCTCATGGCAATCCCTTTAGAGTTATTTGCTCTATCTTTGATATACCCATTATTTCAAGTATTTAAAAGTAAAAATACAGCTACTAAGCTATTTTCCTGCGGTTTTATACGTGTCAGAAATTAGCTGCATAGATCATCTAAAATCTTAAAAGCCAGATGGCGTAGAGGCTCTTTGTTATCGCTGAAAATCGCTGATACATTATTTTGCATAGTGCAATTGATTTTTGTATATCTTTTGTATAGCCAATTAATTCCAAGTGGCAGGGTCACTTATGATTTATTTACGTAACAGGTATGCAGTTTTCTTCAAATTTCCGCTTGTAAAACAACATAACAAATTGTATCTAAAGATATTTTAGTGTAGTATGATACGGTAATAACACGGGACTATGCATAAAACATACGCGTGTTTTTCAGACATCGTTTGAGCAGATGGGGCTGTGAGATGGCTAAGGCAGGTGTTACCAAAAAGACCGACCCAGGTTTGGGTAGGACAGTAGCAAGGTTGTTACAAGAAAGTGGCAAGCGCCAGGTAGACCTCTGCGAATTCTCACATTGGTCACGTGCGTATGTCTCTTATATTTGCACCGAGCGCCGTAAGTGGCCTTCATTTGATAAAGCAAAGGTTATTGCTGACTTCTTCTCCTTAAGTCTTGATCAACTCTGGGTTGAGCATCTTAAAGATCTTGTTGATGCTGGCGTAGAGCTCACAGAGACGCAGAAGAAGAATTTAGCTGAGGGCGTTAATCTTCCAAATCCCACTGTTATGCATGACGGAAATGACAATAGAGAATACCTCCAACCTGTTGCTTCCTCGGGGAACGGCTCAGATTACACGCTCCCGGAAATTCTTGGCGTCGAATAAGTATTTTTGACTATTTTTATTGTTTACAATGCCATACTTGCTGTATACGCGTATGATTCAGCGTTGTTCAGATTGCATGGGGCTATCTGAAGAGTAGGAGATGTGCAAGATGGCTGGACTACACTGTTCAGACTGCGCTTTTAGCTCGTTCAAATTTAACGAGGACGCCCAGATGTACCAGGCGTACTGCTCGCGCGGCTATTTGCTGGCTGATCCACATATCCATGAGCTTTTTGCCATGCACTTTGCTAAGTCTCCAGAGGATTTTGTTCCCGTCAAAGATCCGTTTAATCGCGAGTATCTGAGGAAGTCATATATCTGTGGAGAATTTATTAAGCGTAAGGATAATTTGGGTTAACGGTATGTCTTAAAACCCTGTTATGTAACATAGCAGGGTTTTATTATGCCTCTGACGTGTTTCTCGTCTAATCAATATCAAAGAGTTAAGTAAATATCACAAAAGTTGTTATGTAACGCTTATAGATTTCTGCATAATTAGTTAACTTTCTGTTATATGTTCCCTTAAAACAAGCTAGTATTGATTTGGGGAAATCTCCTTATTACAAGGGGATTTAAAACATTTATAAAGGAGCGGCAGCAATGTCGAGGCGACCACAAACAGAAAGTTGTGACACACGTCACAGGCTTCTTAAATCCGCAGAGCAAGAGTTTGCTTTACAGGGATACGATAAAGCTTCACTGAGACAGATTTGTGCACACGTAGGTGTTACCACGGGCGCCCTTTATTTCTTCTTTGATAACAAAGAGGACCTCTTTAAGAATGTTTTGATCCCTGTTACTGAAGGCGCAGTTCAGATTCTTGAGGATTACAAAGACCATCTGCTGGTCTTCGGAGAAAGAAATCTTGAAGACACTCTTTTGGGCAATGCAGAAACGCTCGAGAAATTCTTGGACCTTCTGTACGGCAATAGGTACGTGGTGCAGATTCTTGTGAACAACCGAGAAAACCCGCACGTCGTTCATTTCTTTGAAGAATTGACTGAGGTTATCTCTGCAACAATCAGAGCTATTCTTTATCCCAATGTTGCGCAGGTTAAGCCCTATGATGAGTTTATTATTACCTGGCTTGCACAAACTGAGATGACCACCATTGTCAATATTCTTAAAAATGATGAGACTCGTGAAGAGGCTGACGGTCACATTAATTCAGCAGTCATGTTTACGCAAGGCGGCATTAAAGCCTTGATTGAGGAACATTAGATGCTCATCTGTGCATAAAAATTGACAAAATCTACTTAATTTAGCTATTCTTAATAAAGGTAAACAAAAACCAAAGGAGACCTTTATGAAGTTTAATAAGCTCGGCCTCGTAGTAGCCTCCGCTTCCGCAGTTTTTGCTCTTGCGGGCTGCAATCTCATTCCTAGCCTTTCTGATACAGGAACCACTACTGGCGGTGGTCAGCAGCAACAACAGCAGCAAACTAAGCCTGATGCAAATACTGCAACCAAGCCTTCAGATACTCGTGCTGGTGACTCTGATTCCCAGAAGCTCTACGATTCTCTGATGGACAAGCACAACACTTCCGAGCAGATTACCAACACTCAGAAGTACGTTGATGATGTTAAGAAGACTGGCGATAAGACCGAGGTTCTTATTGATACCGATAAGATTACCGTTACCGTTACCGGTATTGGCGTTGACTTTGAGAACTCTAACGGCTATCTGGTAGAGGTTGTCAACAAGACCGATACCAACATCTTCATTCAGACCTCCGACACCACTGTTGGCAAGGATGAGCTGAACCTGTTTGTTAACGCAGCTCCTAACGCAACTACCAAGGGCTTCGCATTCTTTGATCCAGGCGTAAAGATGGATGCATCTGCAACCATTCGTGGTACCATCCTTGCTCTTTATGGTTCTGACTACAGCATGGATTCCTTCAACGTTATGTTCTAAGGTTTACTTAGTTCGTTGACTGCAAAGGCTCAGCTTTTTGTCTGAGCCTTTTTTGTTAGCGAGAAACCCAATCAATAGCAGTTAAATGAGTCGGCATTTAAGCAGTTGGAATCCGCTAGACTATAGAGTTGTTAGCTATAAAGAAGCATGTATGCACTGTATATAAGGAGCTATGATGCTAGATTTAGATAAAAACACAGACAGGCCATATAACGACCTTATCTTTTTTAAGCCTCTTTTTCACAATAAGATTTGGGGTGGAAGAAGACTTGCTGAAGAGTATGGTTACAATATCCCCGAAGGCTCAGTAGGAGAGTGCTGGGCAATTAGCGCACATCCTAGCGGAGACTGTGAAGTTGCCTCTGGTGCATATGCTGGCAAAACTCTTTCGGAGCTTTGGTCAACGCATCGAGAGCTTTTTGGTAATGCAGAGGGAGACCGTTTTCCGCTTCTTATTAAAATTCTTGACGCAAAAGATGACCTCTCTGTTCAGGTTCATCCAGATGATGAGTATGCTGCAGAGCATGAGAATGGCTCTCTAGGAAAGTCTGAGTGCTGGTACATTCTTGATGCAAAAGAGAATGGTGATATTGTTGTTGGCCAGAATGCTTCCTCAAAAGAGGAGTTTGCAGCCATGGTTGAGCAGGGAAAGTGGTCTGAACTGCTTAATTACGTGCCAATCAATGCTGGAGATTTCTTTAGGATTGATCCTGGAACCGTTCACGCCATTAGAACGGGTACGCTTATTCTTGAAACGCAGCAGAGTTCAGATATTACGTATCGTGTGTATGACTATGATCGTTTAGGAGACGATGGCAAACCTCGTGATTTGCATCTAGCACAGAGTCTTGAGGTTATCGATTACGCACAGGAAGTTCCAACATCTGGAGAAATTACTGCTCCAAAAATTGACGGTAAAACTGAGCTTATGAGCTGCAAATATTTCTCGGTAGAAAAATATGAGATTCATGAGTCAAAAACTATTGCACAGCCATGGTCTTTTATGTGCGTAAGTGTTATTGAGGGAGAAGGAACAGTTTCTGCTGATGATGGCAAGGGATGTGAACATACGCTTTATAAGGGCTCACATTTTATTGCTCCTGCACATTCTGGTGATCTGCACTTCTCGGGAAATATGACATTGATTACCTCTCATCTTCCTCATACAAAGTAGGATGATAAATGAGTCGAATGCAGCTTAATCTATAACATTTGACTCGTTTCAAGTAGAATATAAAAAGTTGGGACTCCCATACGCTTATAGGAGGAACATATGAACAAAGAGATGATTACTCGCCGCGCTTTTGCGGGATTGGCTGCAGGTGGTGCTGCTAGCACGCTTGCTGCTTGTAATAGTGATGTCCTTCAGGCAATCTTGAATCCTGATTCAGTTCTTGGTGGAGCTGGTCAAGATTCTCAGAATGGCGGTCAGGGCGGTACTGGGGATACGCCTTCTCATTCAAGCCTTGTGAAGCTTGAGGAGACTCCAGATAATCCAACGCTAACCGGAGATCTTTCTAAGATTATTACTGGCGTCTGGTGTGTTGACAATGGTGTTGGAACTAAAGGTGGATCAAAGGAAGGCAAAACCTTTGACCATGGTGGTATGCTTAATCAGGGCTATAACGATGGAACCGTTCTTTACTATTCATTCAAAGAAGACGGCACATTCTTCATGCATAATTTTAAAGGTGTGAAGAATGACGGTAAGTGGGAAGCAAAAGGAACTGTTGCCATTCAATGTACGTATGATGATGGCGATAGTGTGCCAATGTTTTTTGATAAGGACGACAACAACTATCTGAAGTATAGCGATGCCAAGAGTGAGATTACGTTTAATTTCAAAAAACTTTCTGACAATCCAGACGATACTTCACAGATTGCTTATATTGATGGCCAGGTAGTCAATTTTGCTGCCACTATTCCAGGTACGTATTATCTCTTTGGCCTGCACTATGCAGATGGCTCTAAAGAAGATCTGACCAGTAATCAGATTGAGTCTATGAATAAGGGCTCGGGTGCAGCGTATACCTTCTCTGCTCATAAGGATGGAAATGCTGCATTATTCTATCCAGACGGTAGTGTTGCTCCTATTCAGATTGTTGCAGAAGAGCCTTCTGAAGACGGTCTCTCTTTCCCTATTCTTGCTATGGGTTTCTCGGCAGATGAGGATATTTCTCAGTCTGTTCTATACACTACTGAGGAGGATAAGAAACTCCTTAGCATTGATATCCCTAATTACACTCTTAAGTTTGCTCTCATTAATCACCGCGAGGATAATTGGGCTAAATATGAGTATCCACCAAAGGCTGAGTTCCCTTGGCAGCCAGATGGTAAGGGTGGCTTTAAGCTGGTAACGCCTACTTCTTCTGGTTCTGGCAGCGGTTCATCTGGAAATGGTGGCAGCTCTTCAGGAAATGGTGGCGGCAAAGGTGGCTCTGGTAAGAAATAGTCACAACCTTTTCTGGTTTCTTCTACTAAAAAGCAGGCACATGATATGCCTGCTTTTTCTTGCCAAACTTTTACGCGTGTAAAAGAACGGTGATATGAAGCCTGGTATAAAACTTACGCAGCGTGTGCGCCGCCCTCAATCTCACCAGTGCAGTGTGGGCAGCGAGTTGCGCCTTCCTTAACCTCTTCAAGGCAGTGTGGGCAGTGTGGAGCTGCAACCTCTTTGACAGCCTCTTCTTTGTCCTTCTTAAGCTTGGAAGCCTTCATGAACTTATTGAGGGCCTTAACCATGCAGAAGACAATGAATGCAATAATCAGGAAGTTGATGATTGCGCTGATAAATGCACCAAAGTCAATGCCGTTCTGGGTGCCAGGAACTGGAATGGAAAGACCAGAAACCTCAGTGCCGCCACCAGAGATTAGCTTAATAAATGGGTTGATGATGTCATTGACAAGGGAGGTAACAATAGCGGTAAATGCGCCGCCAATGATGATACCAATAGCCATGTCCATAACATTGCCCTGCTGGATAAACTCTTTGAACTCCTCAAAAAACTTTTTCATTTCATCCCTTGCGTATAGTTAGTAGAGGACAGATATTTCCACTCGCGCCTATGGTGTGCGCTTATGCACTGACCAGACCATAGATACGAGAGTATTTGTCAGTTAGATACTTGGTGTAGTAGTGGACGTCAAATGGCTCACCGCATGCGCTCATGATGAGCTCCTTGGAGTCTTTTGCACGACCCCAGGTCCAAATACGGCTACCCAGCCACTCCCTAATAGGAGCAAGATCTCCAGATGCGCATACGGCATCAAAGTCCATGCCCTCAGCAATCATGGCGTGCTTGTACTGTGCACCATAAGCGCTACCAAGTGCATAGGTTGGGAAGTAGCCAAACTCGCCCCAAGACCAGTGAACATCCTGAAGAGCGCCCTCGGTGTTGTTTGGAACCGTAACGCCCAGATACTGCTTGTACTTCTCAGCCCAAAGAGCTGGGACATCCTTTGCAGTAATCTCGCCAGACAAAAGTGCCTGCTCCATCTCGTAACGGATGAGGATGTGTAGAGGATAAGTGAGCTCGTCTGCCTCGGTGCGGATGAGACTTGGCTGTACTTTGTTAGCTGCTGAGAAGAGCTGGAAGGCAGTAACGCGATTAAGCTGGCCAGGGAAGTGCTTGCGCATAAGCTGAATGAGAGGCTCAGCAAATGCCTCAGAAAGACCAACGTAGTTCTCAAAGAACCTGGACTGAGACTCGTGCATGCCCATAGATGTGCCGTTGCTCAAAGAGGTAAAACGGTACTCCCAGTTAATACCCTGCTCGTAGAGGGCATGACCGTTCTCATGCAGCATGGAATAAACGTTGGAGAGCACGTTATTCTCGTAAGCATGGCTGGCAACCATGACAAAGCCAATACCAGGGCCACCCGTGTAAGGGTGTTCAGTCTTGCCAAGCCAGAAAGCATCTTCATCAAGACCTTGGAGCTTTACCAGGTCTTTTGCAAGATCCCACTGACGGTTGACATCAAACTTACCCTCAAGAGGCTTAGTGCTTGGCTGACGCTTAGAAGCCATACAATCAGCAACCAGAGGAACTACCACTTCTTTAACGTTATTGAAGAAGGTGTTGTAGAACTCTCTATTGGTGCCGTGCTCAAAATCGCTGAGTAAGAGATCATATGGGTCTTTGGAAGCATCGCGTGCCTGGCACATCTCTTTGCGAAGCTCAATTAAGCTATCCAGCTTTGGAGCAAAGAGTGACCAGTCATCGCTGTTCTTTGCCTGCTCCCAGACCTCATTAGCCTCTGTGGTAAGACGAACAAAGTTGCTCTGAAGCTCAACAGGCACATCTACCAGCTGGCTTCTATCGCGACGAAGAACTTTAACTTGCGCACGATGAGTCTCATCAAGTAGAGCGCGATTCTCGTGAAGTCTATCAAGCAGTGCGCCAACAGTGGGATCACAGAGGGTCTCCTGGACCTGTTCGCCAAGGATTGCCAGGGCTTCTCCGCGCTCTTCAGCAGCCTTTTTTGGATCGATACATGGTCCAAAAGAGCCAATCTCATTAGCTGCGTAGTTGAGAGCAAAAAGCTTCTTCTCAAGTTCATCAAGTTTAGCGATATCATCGCGGGGATTTGAAAGCGCTGCGTTCAATTCAACAGTGTTATGTGCGCTATCCATAAAAATCCTCTCTACAAAAATAGGTGTGACCAGTTATTTTACCGGTCAACAGAAACCGTTTAGCGTATGCGCCATATTTTACCCTGTAATTTGTTGATATTTGAGCGATACTAAAAAGACTACGTCCTAAAACAATAAGTACATCTTTTCGGCACAATTTTTGCCCAAAGATGTCTTGTAAGGAGTAAGAGTTCTATGGATGACAGCAGAATCTCATTTGATCAGTGGGGTGATCTGTACGCAGATCGCGTTCAAACCATGCGAAAGAGCGAAGTACGAGATTTGTTTGCGGCCCTGTCTCGTCCAGGTGTCATTGCGCTGTCTGGTGGCCTGCCGGATATTTCTTCGCTGCCACTTGATCAGGTTGCAGAGTGCGCTCGACGCTGCGTTGCTGTTGAAGGACTCAGGTCTCTTCAGTACGGCAACTCTGATGGCCGTATTGAGTGCAGAAGGACCATCTGCAAGATTTTAGCTGCTCAGGGCGTCGAGGCTGATCCTGACGAGATGATTTTAACTTCTGGTTCCCAGCAGGCGCTTGATTTCTTGGGTCGCGTCTTTCTTAATTCAGGTGACGATATTATCTGTGAGGGCCCAAGCTATCTTGGTGCATTCCAGGCATTTTCTGCGTATGAGCCTACTGTTCACACCATTGATATGGATGAAGAAGGCATAAGGACTGATCTTCTTGAGGCAAAGCTCAAAGAGCTTGCAGACCAAGGCAGAAAGCCTAAGTTCATTTACGTTATTCCTAACTTTAACAATCCTGCGGGCATCACCATGTCTATGCCAAGGCGTCTGCGCCTTCTTGAGCTGGCTCGCCAGTACAACATCCCTGTTGTTGAGGATGATCCGTATGGTCTTATCCGCTTTGAGGGAGAAGATCTAACACGCCTTAAGACGCTTGATCCAAATGTCATTTATCTGGGAACTACCTCAAAGATTTTTGCGCCTGGCTTGCGTTTGGCTTGGATGGTTGCACCTCGTCACTTCCTTGAGCGCATTAACCTTGCTAAGTCTGGTTCTGATCTTTGTACCAGCCCCTTTAACATGATTCTTGCCGAGCATTACTTCAATGAAGTTGATTGGCAGGCAGCGCTTGAGGTGTCTAAGTCTCGCTATAAAGAGAGAAAAGACGCCATGCTCGCAGCGCTTGCAGAGTTCTTCCCCAAAGACGTTACCTGGACTAAGCCAGAGGGTGGTTTGTTCCTGTGGGTAACCTTCCCGCCATACCTCAACACTGAGCAGTTGCTTCCTCGTGCAATTGAAGAGGGAGTTGCCTTTGTACCAGGTGTTTATTGCTATCCTGACCAGCGTATTAGTTCAAGTATGCGCCTGTGCTACTCATTTGAGACGCCAGAGCGCATCCACGAGGCAATCCGCAGGCTGTCACTATGCGTCCAAGACCGCATGGCGCTGTATCGCGCATTCCTAGAGGCGGGCGCTCTACCTGAGTCTTCTCATTCTGAATCTCATTCTTCTGCAAGGGAGTGTTAAGTATGGCTACAAAAGTTGCTGTCATTATGGGTGGAGCCTCATTTGAGAGGAACTTCTCGCTTAAAAGCGGTGCTCTTGTCTCTGAGGCTTTGGAAAAGCGCGGTTATGAGGTTTTGCCACTTGATGCTGATGCACACCTGGTAGACACTCTTCGTGCCGAGAAACCCGATGTTGCGTTTGTATGCCTTCATGGTGCGGGTGGAGAAGATGGTGCAGTACCTGCACTTTTGGAGTTCCTCAAGATTCCGTATGTGGGCTCAAGGCCTGCATCTTGTAGGGCAGCCTGGAACAAAGCTGACATGCCTTTTATTGTGCGCCAGGCCTGGTCAAAGGAGGAGTCCGAGGTTATTTGGCCTCCTCAGATTGTACTGACTGCCAGCGCTTTTAAAGACCTTGGAGCCGCAGCAGCTCTTGACCTGGTTCCCGAGCGCCTTGGCGGCGGCGTTGGCTTCCCTCTAGCAGTTAAGCCTGTTCATGGCGGCTCTGCTATGGGCCTTTCTAAGGTTGACAGCGCTGACCAGCTTGGACCAGCACTTCTTGGCGCGCTTGGTTTTGACGACTCCGTCATTATCCAGCAGTGGGTTGATGGCGTTGAAGTAAGCGTTACCGTGCTCTCTGACGCAGATGGCGAGAAAACCCTGCCACCGGTAGAGATTTCAGTGGTCAAGGGTATTTACGATACGGATGCTCGTCTTGATCCAGAGCGTATTCAGCATTTCTGCCCAGTTCGTCCTGTGTCTTTGGCGGCTCTTGGTGCAGATCCAGCTGCTGCTCGCGAGGCTCTTGAACGTGCAGCTCTTGAGGTGTTTACCGCGTACGGGTGCAGAGATCTTGCTCGTATCGATCTTATTTGGGATGGACATCACGTTATGGTCATGGGTCTGAAGACATTCCCAGGACTCACTGAGACCTCCCTTGTTCCTATGGCAATTGAGGCTGCAGGATACGCTGTTGAAGACGTCCTTGCGCAGCTTGTTGAGGGTGCGCTTAAGCGCGGCAACTAGGGGGTTTCATGGAATACGTATTAGGCATTGATGTTGGTGGTACCACCATCAAGTTGGGACTTTTCTCTGCAGAGGGAGAGCTGCTTTTTGAGCAGAAGGTCAAGACGCCCGCACTTGATAACGAGGATGGTTATCAGACGGTAACCGATGCTATTAAGCTGATTGTTCATGGCCAAAAAGCAAGCCGCAACGATGTTGTTGCGTGTGGTTTGGATATTCCAGGTCCTGTTGCAGATGATGGAACCGTTGGTCTTCTCGCCAATGTAGATATTGACCCTGAAGGATTGGTGCAGGCAATCAATATGTGCCTGCCAAACGCAACCATTGCGTTTGTCAACGATGCTAACGCCGCAGCTTTGGGCGAGGCGTGGGCTGGCGTTGCCGTTGGCGTGCCTTCGTTTGTACTGATTGCGTTGGGCACCGGCGTTGGTGCAGGTGTTGTTGTAGACGGCAAGCTTGCTGCGGGTGCTTTTGGCGCTGGCGGCGAGATTGGTCACATCATTGTTGAGCCAGAAGAGACGCTGACCTGCGGTTGTGGTCGCCACGGTTGCCTGGAGCAGTATGCCTCTGCTAAGGGTGTTGTCCGCCTGTACCTGGAGGAATGCGTTTCTCGAGGTGTTGTTCCTGTGAGCGTTGAGCACGAGACTGATACGGTGTCCGTGTTTAGGGCTCATGCTCAAGGCGATGAGTGCGCAACCCTTGCTATCCATAAGATGTGCCACTACCTGGGTCTTGCTATGGCGCAGGTTTCGTGCGTGGTTGATCCTGCCATGTTCTTGATTGGCGGCGGTGTTGCGGGTTCGTTTGCAACGTTTGCTACCGAGCTTCGCGAGTGTTTTGAGCAGTACGCTTTGCCGGTGAGTAAGGGTGCTCGTATTGAGGCTGCGAGCTTGGGTAATCAGGCTGCAATGTATGGTTGTGCGTACGAGGCGCTGCGTCTGAGACAAGAGCGTTTTGGCAAGGAAAGCGCTGAGTAGAAGCAAGTTTCTGGCGCATGATCTTCTCGCCTGGAAAAGGGTACGTATGTTAGGGCTCTTGGCGAGAAAAACATCAAAGTATTTGTCATAAACGCTGTACTAAATGAAAGTGCATTCAATAACATAATTTCTGTTACAATTTATGTAAAAACGTAGTTGTCAAAGCTGCTCAGTGCTAACATTGAGCAGCTTTTTTTGGTTGTGTTTGGAACAATTCCGAGCACTAGGATGAAAGGGGAGTGCTGTGGCTGACGAGTCAAAGTATGACATCGTTGCTGCTACTGGTTGCCCAACCGGTATTGCGCACACCTTTATGGCTAAGGAGGCCCTTGAGAAGGCCGCCGCAGCTAAAGGTCTTACCATTAAGGTTGAGACGCACGGCCAGGTCGGTGTAGAGAACGAGCTCACCGCAGCTGAAATTAGGAACGCCAAGGCAGTAGTTGTTGCTGCCGATAAGGACGTCCAGGCCGAGCGTTTTGCCGGAAAACCAATGGTAAATGTTGGTGTTACTGCAGCTATTAAGGATGCAGAAGGTCTTATCGACCGCGCTCTTGTTGCTCTGCCTGAGGGCGAGCTTGCAGAGGCAGATGACGCTCCAGTCTCAAGCACCATTGAGAAGGAGTCTGTAGGCCACATCATCTACAAGCACCTCATGAACGGCGTTAGCCACATGCTGGTCTTTGTTGTTGCTGGTGGTGTTTTGACGGCTGTTTCATTCCTCTGGGGTATTACTTCCTTCAGCTCCACTCAACCTGACTACAACAGCTTTGCTGCCATGCTCAAGATCATCGGCGGCATTGCAATGGGCCTTATGGTTCCAGTTCTTTCTGCTTACATTGCTGAGTCTATTGGTAAGCGCCCTGCTCTTGTTCCTGGTTTTGTTGCAGGTATGATTGCTATTCAGGGTCTTCCAATCAACCCTAACACCGGCATGATTGATGCTGGTGGCGCTGGCGTTGGTTTTGGCTTCTTGGGCGGTATTGTTGGAGGCTTCCTTGCCGGTTATGTCATCGTTGGTCTTGAGAAGCTTCTTGCAGGTCTTCCAAAGAACCTTGATGGCCTGAAGGCAATCTTCCTGTACCCACTGCTTTCCACCACCATTGTTGGCCTGGTTATGCTAGGTATTTCTGGTCCAATGGCAGCAATTAACACCGGCATGATGAACTTCCTGCGCGGCCTTTCTGCTTCTGGTCCAATTGTCCTTGGTCTTGCAATTGGTTGCATGTGCGCGTTTGACATGGGCGGCCCAGTCAACAAGGCAGCTTACGTCACCGGTACTGCACTTCTGACCGAGGCCCTTGCTGCTGGTGTTGGTACCCCAACTTATGAGTTTGGCACCAACTTCATGGCTGCAGTTTCTGCTGCTTGTATTGTTCCTCCACTGATCACCACCTTTGCTGTTGTCGTTGGTAAGAAGTACTTCACCAAGTCCGACTTCAACGCTGGTCTGGTCAACTTCATTCTTGGCTGCACCCACATTACCGAGGGTGCTATTCCATTCATGACCAAGAACATTTGGCCTGTCATGCCTATCATGATGATCGGTTCTTCCATCGGCTCCATCCTGACGCTGCTCTTTGGTGTCCACGACCCAGCACCTCACGGTGGTTTCCTGGTTCTTCCCGTTGTCGATGGCGGCCTCAAGTGGGTTCTCGCCATTCTCATTGGCGCTGTTGTTGGCGGCGTTCTCTTTGTTGCTTTCAAGGCATACGAGTACCGTAAGAACGGCAACCAGATTGTCGAGGGCTAAGCGTTACGCTTAGCACACACTCGGCACCTTTGAGTTTTGCCCAGAATTTACGTACAGTTTGGGTGCAGACTCAGATAATCGAAGTAAAATATGGACTCGGCGATTTCGTCGGGTCCATTTTTGTTCCAGAGGGAGCTTTGATGATTTACACACTTACCACTAATCCTGCAATCGACATGAACGTCAACTCGGGAGTTCCTTCTTATACGCACGTCAACCGCACAACCGATGCCGTATATACGCCAAACGGCAAGGGTCTGAACGTTTCATTTACGCTTGCTCACTACGGCGTCGAGTCCACTATTCTGGGCTTTTTTGGTGGCTTCTCGGGCAATTATATTGTTGAAGAGGCGTCTAAGATTTGCCCGGTTAAGCCTGTGTGGATTGACGGTATTACCCGCGTAAACATTTTTGTTACCACACCAGAAGGTGAGCTCAAGTTCCCTAATGCAGGTGCTCCCGTTATTCGTCCCAAGCAGGACGAGATGCTTGAGCTGCTGCGCACTGCGTCCGACCTGGATGTGCTGGCGGTCTCTGGCTCGCTTTCTCCTGAGATGGATCCAACCTTCTACGACGAGCTCTTTAATCTTTGTCATGAGCGCGGCGCTGAGCTGGTCCTGGACATCTCTCATAAACACCTCGCAGAACTTGTCGAGAAAAAACCGCTGCTCATTAAGCCAAATGATGAAGAAGTGGCAGAGATCTTTGGTGTCGACGTACATAACGAGGCCGACGTTCTTCTCGCCCTCCACAAGATTCACGAGCGTGGTGCAAAGAACATCCTGCTTACGCTTGGCGGCGAAGGCGCGTACTTCTTCAACGGCGAGTACGTCTGGCATGCAAACGCTGCGCAGGTAGAGGTACTTTCGACGGCATGTGCGGGTGATTCGACGCTGGCAAGCTTCATGTCGGTTTGGCTTGAGGATCCGTCGGCTGTCGAGAAGGCTCTGACGCGCGCGATGGCTACCGGCGGAAACGTTGCGATGAGCGCTGGCTTGGGCGATTTTGCGCTGGTCGAGAAAATCGCGGAGTCCATCCACGTTGAGCTGGTGGAGTAGGAGCGGACGTGTTGCGCGTGGAGGCGTGCGATGGTGCGCGGACTTGCGTGGAGGTGCGCAGGGCTTGTGTGGAGGTGCGCAGAGCTTGCGAGCCCACGGGTTTCTCGGCGTCAGGCGTGCACAAGTCTCCATATCTGTAAAATAAGTCTTTTCTCGTTTCTTGATTTCGTGTAACGTATAAGGGCTAATGTGATAATTAGGTTTTCAAACCTCTAAAGAAGGAGAGTGCAATGTCCGGACACTCTAAGTGGGCCACAACCAAGCACAAGAAAGCAGCTATCGACGCTAAGCGTTCCTCGCTGTTCTCTAAGCTTTCCCGCAACATTACTGTTGCTGCAAAGATGGGTGGCGACCCAAATCCGGACAACAACGCTAGCTTGTCTGCCGCTGTTGCCCGTGCTCGCATGGTTTCCATGCCTAACGCAAAGATTCAGGCCGCTATCGATAAGGCATTTGGCGCTGGTGCTGATGCTGCCATTTACGAGGAGATCGTTTACGAGGGATACGGTCCTGCAGGCGTCGCAGTTTACGTTGATTGCCTGACTGACAACAAGAACCGCACCGCAGCAGACGTTCGCTCCGCATTTACCCACTCTGGCGGCAACCTTGGTACCGCTGGTTCCGTTGCGTTCCAGTTTGAGCGCAAGGGCTCCATCGCAGTTGACAAGGTTATTGTCTCCGAGGAGAAGAAGGTTGCTGACCGCGAGAACGCTGTCGACGAGGACGAGTTCATGATGGCAGTTGCTGAGGCTGGCGGAAACGATTACGAGGATGCTGGCGATCAGTGGATTGTTTGGACTGCGTACGACAAGATGCAGGATGTCCAGAAGGGCCTCGAGGCTCAGGGCATTGAGGTTAAGGGTTCCGAGCTTACTATGGTTCCAACCACCCCAACTGACGTCTCCGTTTCTGATGCAAAGAAGGTTCAGCGTCTTATCGATAAGCTCGACGAGCTCGATGACGTTCAGAACGTCTACAGCACCATGAACATCACCGACGAGATTGCTGCTGCTCTCGAGGAAGAGTAAGCTCTCTGGTTCTCGCCGCGCGCCGATGCGCGACGAGCGCAAAATCGCGACGAGCGCGACGAGCGCAAAAGCGCGATCGGCGACAAAACTGCACTTCAAAGCCCCGCCAGTTGGCGGGGCTTTTTGCTTGGATAGCGTTGATGCTGTCAGAACACACCTATGTCGGATAATCTACACGTTTTAGAAGCCCGAACACACCTATGTCAGATAATCTGTATATACAGAGCCAAAAACAGGTCGTGTCCCGAAAAGTGGTGTAAGTAAGCATTCAGTCATTTAAAAGAAGTGCGGTTATTTCCTAAAATATAGTCACCAAACCAATTCAGAAAGGAAATAACCGCAATGCAAACTTTACACGAAACTGAGCTC
>CALIZS010000016.1 GCA_938028565.1 uncultured Atopobium sp.
GAGCTCAGTTTCGTGTAAAGTTTGCATTGCGGTTATTTCCTTTCTGAATTGGTTTTAGCGACTATATTTTAGGAAATAACCGCACTTCTTTTAAATGACTGAAATGCTTACTTACACCACTTTTCGGGACACGACCTGTCTGAATGATTTGCCGGAAAAGTTCACCAAGTCTGAGTTATTTGCCGGTTTTTCTCGCCAAGTCTGAGCTGTTTTACTCAGACATGATGCGGTTTTCAGGCTGACTATACTTAATCAGGCAGCGCATTTATACTAAGTTCGCGCCTACAGAAGGGAAGTGCTCCTACATGCTGCATCGATCAGTTTGTGGAGAAAAATTTCTCAAAAATTGAGACTAGACCAAAGCCAGAAAAGTCTATAGAATATCCTCTGCACTTGATGCCGCTATAGCTCAGCTGGTAGAGCAACTGACTTGTAATCAGTAGGTCCCGGGTTCGAAGCCTGGTGGCGGCACCACTTGAATTTTCAGCCAGGCATTGCCTGGCTTTTTTCGTGCGAATTTTAGGGCATTTGCGACGTATCGCGTGTTGCTCTCACAGACAACCGTAAAAGTCCGTATACGTCTGGCAAGAAACCCGCTTGGAGTTGTGACGAGAAAATCGGTGGAGTTGTGGCAGAGATCTGCTTGGAGTTGTGACGAGAAACTCGCTTGGAGTTGTGACGAGAAAATCGGTGGAGTTGTGGCCAGAAACTCGCTTGAAGTTGTGGCCAGAAAAACGTATGGAATCGTGGCGAGAAAATCGCTTGGAATTGTGGAAAAAATTTGATAAGATACGCCCGGTTGGGTGGATTACGTTGACAAGATTTTTATTCAATCGTAATATTTTCCCGCTTACGAGGTAATACAGAAGTTAAACGAGACTTTCTACGTACGATAAACCGCAAGGTACAGCGTACTAATTACTTCAAGAGTGCTTGAAAACGGCATTTGGGGATATGGCACAGCGGCAACTGCGGCGGACTGTAAATCCGCTCCCTCTGGGTTCCTTGGTTCGAGTCCAAGTATCCCCACCACGCCCGTGTAGCTCAGTAGGTAGAGCACTTCGTTGGTAACGAAGAGGTCACCGGTTCAAATCCGGTCGCGGGCTCCATTTTTCAAGCGGCATTTATGCCGGCGTAGCTCAGCTGGTTAGAGCACACGGCTCATACCCGTGACGTCACTGGTTCGAATCCAGTCGCCGGTACCAGACTCTTTACGGCGTACATGTCCTAGACATTTGCGCCGTTGAGTATAAACAGACGTTTTTTCACCACGGTCTAGCCCGAGGGTTAGTTCCAGAAGGAGGATTGGCAATGGCCAAGGAAAAGTTTGACCGCACAAAGCCACACGTAAACATCGGTACCATTGGTCACGTCGACCACGGTAAGACTACCCTTACCGCAGCAATCACCAAGGTTCTCTCTGAGACCGAGGGCTGCAAGGCAGACTTCACCGCCTTCGAGAACATCGATAAGGCTCCAGAGGAGCGTCAGCGTGGTATTACCATTTCCGTTGCTCACGTTGAGTACGAGACTTGGGAGCGCCACTACGCTCACGTCGACTGCCCTGGCCACGCAGACTACATCAAGAACATGATTTCTGGTGCAGCTCAGATGGACGGCGCAATCCTCGTTATTGCTGCAACCGATGGTCCTATGGCTCAGACTCGTGAGCACATCCTTCTTGCACGTCAGGTCGGCGTTCCTTACATCATCGTCTTCCTGAACAAGTGCGACATGGTCGACGATGACGAGCTCATCGACCTCGTCGAGATGGAGACCCGTGACCTTCTCTCTGAGTACGACTTCCCAGGCGACGATCTTCCAATCGTCCGTGGTTCTGCTCTCGGCGCTCTTAACGGCGAGGAGAAGTGGGTTGAGTCCGTACGTGAGCTCATGCGCTCCGTTGACTCTTACATCCCAACTCCAGCTCGTGACAACGAGAAGCCATTCCTGATGGCAATCGAGGACGTCATGACCATTTCTGGTCGTGGTACCGTTGCTACCGGCCGTGTTGAGCGTGGTGAGCTCAAGCTCAACGAGCCAGTCGAGATTGTTGGTATTAAGCCAACTCAGGCTTCTGTTGCAACTGGCATTGAGATGTTCCGTAAGACCATGGACTTCTGCGAGGCTGGCGACAACGTTGGTATTCTTCTTCGTGGTGTTAAGCGCGAGGACATCGAGCGCGGTCAGGTTCTCTGCAAGCCTGGTTCAGTTACTCCACACAAGAAGTTCACCGGTGAGGTTTACGTTCTTACTAAGGAAGAGGGCGGCCGTCACACCCCATTCTTCTCTGGTTACCGTCCACAGTTCTACTTCCGTACAACTGACGTAACCGGCGACATCTACGAGCTCACCGATGCAAACGGTGGCAAGGTAGAGATGGCTATGCCTGGCGACCACATCACCGTTGGCTGCGAGCTCATTCACCCAATCGCTCTTGAGCAGGGTCTGAAGTTCGCTATCCGCGAGGGTGGCCACACCGTCGGCGATGGCCGTGTTTCTACCGTCATCGAGTAACTTCTTTTAAAGTTGCTAACTTGCCCGGCGTGCTTTTTGCGCGCCGGGTTTTTTGTCGAGAAAAAATATGTGAACGCCTAGAGTAATTAGAGAAAAGTATTGACATCTCTGGGTAGTGGGTGCTAACCTAAGCAACCGCGTCACATTTCGAGAATACATCTCGTGACCGTGTTCAGGAGGATCAATGCGTACACTCGTTACTCTCGCCTGCACTGAGTGCAAGCGTCGTAATTACACTACGGACAAGAACAAGTCCAACAACCCAGATCGTATGGAGTTGAAGAAGTACTGCCCATGGTGCCACAAGCACACGGTACATCGCGAGACCCGCTAGGCTAGGTGGGTTCGTTCTAGGCCAGTAGCTCCAATGGTAGAGCGGCGGTCTCCAAAACCGTTTGTTGAGGGTTCGAGTCCTTCCTGGCCTGCCAGATAACTTCACCGGCCTTCCCATAAGGGTTGGCCGGTTTGTATGTAGGTATAACATCCAAGGGAGCGTAGGATGGCAAATAAGGAGCGCAATAAGAGGAGCGCACGTAAGGCTCGCGCAGAAGAGCGTGCCCAGCGTGAGGCCCTTCAGGCTGAAGTTACTCCTGAAGCTTCTGCTAAGGCCACTAAGGCCGAGGCAAAGAAGCAGGAGAAGTCCATTCAGCGTAACGCTAACCCTGGCTTCTTTGGCCGCCTGGGTGCTTACTTTGCAGGCGTTCGTACAGAAATGCACCGCGTTGTGTGGCCTTCAAGCTCTGAGCTTGCTGGTTTCTCTGTAGCCGTAATTGCAACAATCATTTTCTTTGGCTTGGTAACTTGGCTGGTTGATACTGGCATTGTTGCTGGTCTCGTCGCCTTTACTGGACTGAGGGGATAATCAATGGCTAAGCGCTGGTATGTAGTTCACACCTATTCAGGTTATGAGAACAAGGTAAAGACAGACCTTGAGCACCGTATTGAGACCTATGGCCTTGAGCGTGCTGTTGTTGATATTCAGATTCCTACTGAGGAAGTTACAGAGGTCAAGGACGGCGGCAAGCGCGAGACCAAAGAGTCCAAGGTTTTCCCAGGTTACGTTCTTGTTCGCATGGAGCTGGATGACAATACTTGGGCTGTTGTTCGCAACACCCCAGGCGTAACTGGTTTTGTTGGCATTGACGGCAAGCCAGTTCCTCTGCGTCGTGATGAGTTCGATAAAATCATGCGTCGCGGCGGTATGAAGACGGGTAGCCCTGTACCTAGGCGTACAGCAACCAATATTGAGGTCGGTCAGGCAATTCACGTTCTTTCTGGTCCTCTTGCTGACTTTGATGGAACTGTTTCTGAGGTCAACGCAGAGTCCGGCAAGATTAAGGTTATGCTCACCATCTTTGGTCGCGAGACTCCGGTTGAGCTCACCATGGATCAGATTTCCCTGATAGACTAGTATCTAACGGCTTATCCCGCACTTCTCGTCCCTTGTGGATTGCTTCTCGGGAGTGCGCGAGAATAGACTCAAACGTATTCAAACAGGAGGCTTAACATGCCCGCAAAGAAGGTTGTTAAATTTATTAAGCTGCAGATTCCTGCAGGCCAGGCAAACCCAGCTCCTCCAGTAGGACCAGCTCTGGGTGCTGCACAGGTCAACATTATGCAGTTCTGCCAGGCATTCAACGCTGCAACTCAGGACAAGGCTGGCGATATCATCCCAGTCGAGATTTCTGTTTACGAGGATCGTTCCTTTGACTTCGTAACCAAGACTCCTCCAGCAGCTCAGCTTATCAAGAAGGAGCTTCACCTCAAGGGTGGTTCCGGTGTTCCTCAGCGCGATAAGGTTGGCCAGCTCTCCCAGGAGCAGCTCACCAAGATCGCTGAGATTAAGATGCCTGACCTCAACGCAAACGACATTGAGGCTGCAAAGAAGATCGTCGCTGGTACCGCTCGTTCCATGGGTGTAACCATCGCCGAGTAGTGTTTACTCCCGTCAGTCATTTGCGTGGCTGACGGTTGTTTTTGTCAGAGCATCCGACGTTAGTGCACGTAGTTGGGTTTCTCGCCAAGAGAGCGTAACTTTGGACGGAAGATGCAGGAGTGGGAGGGCAGACGCCCGCTAACCACAGGAGGTACATAATGCCTAAGCACGGAAAGAACTACAAGAATGCAGTTGCCAAGGTAGACGGTGCAAACCTCTACAGCCCAAAAGAGGCAGTAACCCTGTCTAAGGAGCTTGCAACTGCTAAGTTTGACGAGACCATTGAGGTAGCAATTCGCCTTGGTGTCGATACTCGTAAGGCTGACCAGAACGTTCGCGGTTCCATTTCTCTGCCTCACGGCACTGGTAAGTCCGTTCGCGTTGCAGTCTTCGCAGAGGGCGAGAAGGCCCGCGAGGCTGAGGCAGCTGGCGCTGACATCGTCGGTGGCGACGAGCTCATCGCAGAGGTCGAGAAGGGCATGCTTGACTTTGACGCAGCAATCGCAACCCCTCAGATGATGGGTAAGGTTGGTCGTCTTGGTCGTGTTCTTGGTCCTCGTGGCCTTATGCCTAACCCTAAGCTTGGCACCGTTACCATGGATGTTGCAAAGATGGTTAACGAGCTCAAGGCTGGTCGTGTTGAGTATCGTGCAGACCGTTTTGGTATCTGCCACGTTGCAATCGGCAAGGCTTCTTTTGAGGTCCAGCAGCTTGTTGAGAACTACGGCGCACTTCTCTCTGAGATTATTCGCGTCAAGCCATCCAGCGCTAAGGGTAAGTACGTCAAGACCGTTGCTATTTCCTCTACTATGGGCCCTGGCATCAAGGTTGATCCAACCAAGGTTCGTAACCTTATGGAGGACTAAGCTTTACGCTTAGAAGTACCTAGCACGTTTAATCCGGTATCTGCTTGCAGGTACCGGATTTTTCTTGAAGCGTGCATGCGGCTTGAAGCGCCTGGTCGGCATAGGCGGTCTGCAACTAAGGTGCAATTGTGCTGCGTTTGAGTTGGGGTCGCAGCTCGACCGCCTTTCTCGTCAAATTTTTGTGAAGAGAAAGAAATTGTGCACTCAACCTTGACGTGGATAGTTTTTTGCTGCACAATATCCAACGCAAGACAGACGTCTTGTAGTTGCACGTTCGCTGCCAAAGACAGCCGGCGCCTTGAATCCAAGGCTTAATGGGAATTCCCGCCTGCCGAGGTGGTCTTGAGATTAGTACATCCAGACCCCGCTTTGGTTGCCAAAGTGGGGTCTTTTCATGTGAGGGCCGCACCTGTTGGCGCTCGTGCCTAAGACATGATAAAGGAGGTGTACTACATGCCAGCTCAGTCTAAACTTGATTTGCTCGAGAAGGTTTCCGCTTCTCTCGACAATTCCAAGGGCCTGTTTGTTATCGACTATCGTGGTCTCTCCGTAAAGGAGACTCAGGAGCTTCGCCGCGCACTTACCGCAGCAGGCGCTCACATGAAGGTCTATAAGAACAACATCGTCAAGATTGCTCTTAAGAACGCTGGTATGCCAGAGATTGACGAGATGCTCGCCGGTACCTGCGCATACGTTTTCTATGAGAATGATCCTGTCGAGGCCGCTAAGGTCATCAAGGATCAGGCCAAGAAGCTCAAGAAAGTTGAGTTCATTGGTGGTATCGCTGATGGTCAGGCACTTGACTCTGACGAGGCAAAGGCTTACGCAGATCTTCCTTCTCGCGAGGAGCTCATTGCAAAGCTTGTCTTCGTTGTTGCAAGCCCACTTACCGGTATTGCACAGGTTTGCGCTGGTCCAGCTCGTGGACTCGCAACCGCTCTTTCTGCAGTCGCAGATCAGAAAAACGCTGCATAAGCAACGTTTTGTTGTACCCGCGCATTGGCGCAAACCGCGTGAGAGTGTAGACGCACTTAAACGCACACATACAAGCCGGGCTTTTGCCCAGATGCAGTACAAAGGCTGCATCGTTTAAAAAGGAGAATTGACATGGCTGTCACTAAAGATGAGATCATTGAGGCCCTTAAAGAGATGCCAGCACTCGAGCTTTCTGAGCTCGTTCACGAGCTTGAGGACGTCTTTGGCGTTTCCGCTGCTGCTCCTGTAGCTGTCGCTGCTGCTCCTGCAGCTGGTGGCGCTGCTGAGGAGGCAGAGGAGAAGACCAACTTTGACGTTGTTCTCGAGGGCTTCGGCGACAACAAGATCGGCGTCATCAAGGTTGTCCGTGCTCTTACCAACCTTGGCCTCAAGGAGGCAAAGGAGGTCGTCGAGGGTGCTCCTAAGGCTGTCCTCGAGGGCGCTAAGAAGGAGGACGCTGAGGCTGCTAAGGCTCAGCTCGAGGAGGCTGGCGCTACCGTCACCCTTAAGTAAGTCCATCCTACATAGCTTACTGGAGAGGTCAGACTTCGGTCTGGCCTCTTTTTTATTTGCCTGGCGAGAAACCCATGCGTTCGGGGCGCATGGAGCTAAGGCGCTTTTGTTGCAGCCTGAAAAGTGTATCAAGTCTGAGCTGTTTGCCGGATTTTCTCGCCATGTCTGAGCGATTTGCCTGTTTTTCTCGCCTTATCTGAGAACTTTTGCTCAGACTTGGTGTCCATTTCAGGCTCATAAATCCTGCGTGATTGCTCTAGCTAGTTACGTCTCAAAAAGTGGTGTAAGGCTATTTCCTTACTACCTTCTAGCCTACATTATGCCACC
>CALIZS010000017.1 GCA_938028565.1 uncultured Atopobium sp.
ACCAAAAGTGCAGGTATGTTACACGTCATGCAGGTCATCCACAGAAAAACCGCCTCTTCTTTTCAGAAAAGGCGGTCTGACAATCGCAAGAAAAACGCTGTTGTACGTTAGCTGAACGCAAGCTGTGGGTTAGTTACGCACTTGGCAAGCGCTTAACGCGCACTGACACGCGTCTATACGTTCTTATGCAGTCTGCATCTTTGCGCGTGTCTCATCAATGATGGCACGTACCTTAGCTGCGTTAGCGGCAATCTCCTCTTTTGAGCCCTTAGTAAGCAGGCTTCCCATGCCGCAGCAATCAACGCCGCGCTCAAGCCACTCAGCAAGGTTGTCAAGATTAATGCCGCCAGAAGCCATCAGAGGCATCCAAGGAGTTGGAGTCTTAAAGAGGTTAACCAGCTCAGGACCATAGACGTTAGAAATTGGGAAGCACTTAATAAAGGCAGCACCCATCTCAAGACTGTGGTTTGCCTCGGTCATAGTAGTACAACCAGGTGCGTAAGGAATCTGATACAGGTTACACATACGAGCAACCTCATCAGAGCCGCAGTTAGCAACAATGAACTGAGCGCCAGCCATGATGGCAAGACGAGCAGTTGTTGGCTCCATAACGGTACCTGCACCAACAATCATCTTGTCGCCAAGACGCTCTCTAATTGCAGCAATAACCTCGCCTGCGTTTGGCAGGGTGTAGCTAATCTCCATTGCATGAACGCCGCCTTCTGCAAGGCCCTCAGCAATTTCAATACCACGCTCAACTGTTGGGACGCGAACAACTGCAAACGCACAGGTATCTACCAGTGCCTGAGAAACAGCAGCTTTCTGCATCTTCATATACAACATCTCCTTGTAAATGTATCTCGCTCCACCCTATTGAGCTGGCGAGAAACCCGTCATTTTTGATTCTTAGTTATAAGCAATTCCGTAATGGTCAAGCATTGCATAGATCTTCTCGTCAACACCCTCTGCAACCTCAGTAACAGGGAAACGAGCAGGACCAACAGGGTATCCAGCAAGCTCAAGAGAACGCTTAAGCGTCTGAGGGGTGCTTCCAAGGTGAAGGATGTCGCGAATTGGCTCAATCTCTGCCTGCAGGCGAGCTGCTTCCTCTGCATTTCCTGCCTCAAGAGCCTTCCAAAGATCAACAACGACCTTGGTAATAAGGTTTGCGGTACCTGCAATAGTACCCTGAGCTCCAAGAGTATGAGCCTCAGAGATCTTTCCGTCAGAGCCAACAAGTACGTCTACGTCGTGACCAGCGGCAGCGTCCAGATAATCCTTGAGGTTATCAATGTTGCCAGAGCTGTCCTTGATACCCTTGATGTTCTCAATGGTTACGAGCTGCTCAACAGCCTCTTTAGAGATATTCTTGCCCGTTCCCTTAGGAATGTTGTACAGAAGGACAGGAATCTTAACGCTTGCTGCAACGGTTTTGAAGTACTCAACCAGCTGCTGGTCAGAAATACCCAGGAAGTAAGGGTTGATGACAGAAAGTGCGTCAGCACCAATGGCTTCCGCCTCGCGGCTCATGTAGAGAGCCTCTTTTGTTGAGCAAGCGCCGGTTCCTACGTAAACAGGAAGACGACCTGCGGTTTTCTCGATAATAAACTTGGAGAACTTGATCTTCTCGTCAGGGTTACAAACGTGGAACTCACCGTTAGAACCAAACGTAAAGATACCGTCAGCACCCTCGGAGATGAGCTTTTCTAGAAGCTGCTCAGCTGCTTCGTAGTTAATAGACTGTTCTTCGTCGCGGTTAAACGGCGTGACCATAGGGACAATAACGCCCTTAAATGTTGACATACAAACTCCTCTGTACGTATTTGGTGTTTATCTGTGGTTATTTGCCCTCGCGAATGGACGCACCAAGAGCTCCACCGGGATGCCACTTAACGTACTGCTCTGGGTTAAGGCCGTACTCGTTTTGAAGCAGGATAGAGAGGCACTGGAGCTCCATAATCTCAGCCAGAATTGAGGCGCGTGGTGGCTTGTTCATGGAATCACCCTCCTGCTCAACACCTGCAATAAGGGCAACCTCTGCCTCGTTTGCCAGCCAAGAGTTAGGATTTCCGGTCAGCGCAATAATGTGCACGCCAACGTTCTTGAGGCAGGTAACGGTAGCCTTGAGCTCGCCTGTCTCGCCGGAGTTGGAAATAGCAATGACCACGTCACCAGGACGAGTCTGACCAGCAGATCCATGGACGCACTCGGTGCCGTGAAGCTCGTAGGTTGGAGTTCCAGTTGACGAGAAAAGCGATGCAGCATAACCGGAGACGTGACCTGGCTTACCAATACCGGTTACGTGCAGACGGCCACCCTTTGCCTCTGCATCCAAAATAAGCTTTTTAGCTGCAGAAAGCGCATCAAAATCAATGCTCTCTACATACTGATGAAGCGACTTTCCCACAATGGAGAGAAACTCATGAACCTGCTCTTTTTCAGTTGCCATTACAACTCCTTTTCTGTCTGTGAGGCAGCGCTCAAAGACACTTACTACATGCTAAGCTAACGCGTCTCTTTGACCTTGTGCTGAGCCATAAGCTGCTCGATCTGCTCTTGAATTTGATCAAGCGTGTTGGCCATAAAAGGACGGTTAATGTCTACAAATTCAAATCCGGAAGGATGGCTTACCCAAGCGCCTTCAAGAAGTAGGCGGAGCGCCTTGCCCTGTCGGATGAGTTTGTAGCTTTTAATCTTGGTATAGGGAACGACAAGTGCTTTTCTCTTGTCGGATTTTGCAAAGATACATACGTTTTTCTGTCCAAAATCAATAACATGAATACCGCTGGCAAAACGACTAAAGCGTTTTCCCATGGCTCGTGATGCAAACCACGTAATGGTGAGTCCTGCAATAACACCAACAAGACCCAAAATATTGCCACTTACATTGGCGTAAACCCAAAAGAAAAATGTCAGAGCAAGAGCAGCAAACGCCAGGAGCAAGTACAGAATTCCCTGAACCATCAAACGAGTTCTATCTTCAAGAACTTCTAGAACTAACTGATCTTTAGGAAACTCTGGAGCAGGCTGTTTGTCAACGCTAAGTCCAAACATATCGCCAAGCACTGACTCAGTAACGCTTTTGTTGTTCTTCTCGTCTGCCATGTTTTTCCTTGTTGTGAAGCTTTTAAAAGGGCGCCCGCGGGCTTTCCACGAGCGCCCTAAGAAACCGTAGAGCTGAGTAGGTGCTACAGAAATCTAGGCTTAGGCAAGACCAAAGAGTGAGCCGATGCCGTAGATGATAGAACCAACGATGTTGTAGTCAACGTTAGGGAAGGATGCCTCTGCAATTCCCAGCTGAGCAAATGCAGGATAGAGAATCAGAGGACCAGCGGTCAGGAAGATGCCAACCAGGAAGGAGCCAAGAAGAGCACCGCGCCATCCACCGTAAGCGTAACCACAAACGCCGCAAGTACCACCAGAGAAGAAGCAGATGCCTGCTGCAGGAATCATGATGGTTGGGCTGTGGAATGCAACCATAAGTGCCATTGCAACAAGGCCGCCAAGGAAGGAGCCAATGAAGCCGATGATGACAGCGTTTGGTGCAAATGGGAAGATTGCAGGGCAGTCGACTGCAGGACGTGCATCTGGAATGAGCCTCTCGGAGATGCCGACAAATGCAGCGGTAATCTCAGCAATGAACTGACGGACGCCGTAAACAAGAACGGACATACCAGCAGCAAACTGAAGACCAGCAAGGAATGGCCAAATCCACCACACATCGTTACCAAAGTAGCTGGTGAATGGCTTGTTGTTTGCAAGAGTGTCGCCAAAGTGACCGGTGACAAGGCATGCAATAGTAACAACGTAGAACAGAACAATCATGAAGAGAGCAACGGAGAAGACAAAGTCCTTGAAGAGCTTGAAGAACTCTGGAAGCTCCTTAGCTTCCTTCTCGCCGTCCTCCTCATTCTTCTTAGCAAAGAGCTTTCCAACGTAACCGGAGAATGCATAACCGATGCAGTTGAAGTGGCCGATTGCGATGGAATCTCCACCAACAAGCTTGTTGACGAATGGCTGGCACAACGAAGGTAGTGCAGCACCGCAGAAGCCGAGGATGACACCACCAAGAACAATGGTGACCCACATTGGGAGACCAAGAGCAATGAAGACCAGTGCGAGTACGCAGGAGAAGTACAGGAAGTGCTGACCAGTCAAGAAGACGGACTTGAATGGGGTAAGCTTGGCAAACACAAGGTTCATGATGAAGCCAAGGACCATTACAAGAGCAACCTCAGTACCATAGGTATTCAGTGCAAGAGCAGTTGCGACCTCAACCTGGGTTACAACACCCTTAACAGCGAATGCACGACTAAACATGTCGCTGAAGATGTTGACCTGAGCGGACATAGCGCTAGAACCAATGTTGAAGATCATGAAGCCAATAATGGTCTTCACAGTTCCGGAGAAGACGTCCACAGCGGACTTCTTCTGCAGCAAGAGGCCGACAAGAGCAATAATGCCCATGATGACGGCTGTGTCTCTAAGCTGCATGAGAATTGCATTGAGCATGCGTAATCCCTTTCAGCAAATAAACCGACGAACCTACTCAGATAAGTTCTCTCAATCAAGTGACAAGTACCTCTTGTCAAAGGTTTGGCGAGAGCTTCTCGCCGAAGGCAACCTGTGTTGCGTATGACGAGAAACTCCCGCCAAAAAAGATACAAAGGGGAGCTTATGCGTTGTGCTCTGCGAGCCAAGCGGTGAGCTTTTCCTTCATCTCTGCCTTATCAACAATGTTGGTGATGCCAACAGCAGAAGGAACGCGATCGTCAGCGTTGAGCTCATCAGTGAGGTCAGACATGGTAATAACAAGATCGCCATTGAAACCAATCAGGGAATCCAGATTACCGTGCTCAGTCTCGATTGGAAGATCATTCTCTTTGATGACCTGGTCAATCTTGATCTTGAGCATCATGGAAGAACCCATGCCTGCACGGCAGCAAACCAGTGCGTGGAACTTCTTATCAGCCATTACAACCTACCTTCCTTTGCGTGGACAAGGTCCACAACATCTTTTGGTGACTGAGCTTTTTCAAGCTGAGCAAAGAAATCCGGATCGCTCAGCAATTCAACAAGAGACTGAAGGGCACTAAGGTGGCCTTCACTATCTTTTGCAGCAAGTGGGAAAAGGAACTTAACTGGATCGTTGTCTTTGCTACCAAACTCAACAGGATCCTTGAGTACGGTAATGCCTACTGCAGGCTCAAGTGCGCCAGACTCAGGACGTGCGTGTGGAAGGGCAACATGCTCGGTAATAACAATATAAGGGCCAAGTTCGTTGACACCTTTAATGATGTCATCAACATAGCCCTCAGTTACTTTTTTGTTATCGACGAGTGGTTGCGCAGACTTTCTAATTGCATCTTCCCAGTTAGAAGCTACAACATCGAGCTGCACTAGGTCTTCGGTAAGGAGATCACTTAACACAGCACCACCTTGCCTTTCTCTTAATGAGACACATTGGCCCAAAGCCGCCTCATGACAAGTCTTAATAACTTGATAATATGCCATGAAA
>CALIZS010000018.1 GCA_938028565.1 uncultured Atopobium sp.
CTTAGGTGTGTTTTGAACTGCCTCCCATTTCTCGTGTCCAAGAAATGGGAGGCAGTTCAAAGCCGCGTGAAAACGCGGCTTTGTTTCTTTGTGTGATGTCGATGTGAGCTGCAACCGGTTAAACAGTGCAACGCTTTAGTGGTGGTGTCTATATCTGGCTTAATATCCCTGCTTAGAAGCTGGAATCTTTGCGTCAGCAATGGTGCCCAAAAACGTTTGAGCATCGCGACAAGCCATAAGCTCCTCAGGAAAATCAACCTCTTCAAGCAGCTTAATAACAGAGTGAGCATCAGCAATGCGGGTTGCAATGTGAGCATCTGAGCCAAAAGAAATCTTGCATCCAAGCTCAGCGCAGGTCTCTGCAATCACACGACAACGCTCAATAGCAACCTCACGCTGGCCTTCGTCGTGTGTGGCTTCGTTCATCTCGATGAGCTTACCGCGATCGCGGCACTCTCTGACAAGTGTAGGAACATCAAAATCCAAACCACTGCGACCAAGGTGACCAAGAATCAAAACATGTGGATTATCCAGCGCATTCACGTACATCTGGGTAATCTGCTTCCGCGAGGCGCCGGCAGCCCACTGCTTGCTATGGATACTAGCAACCGCATAATCGCAGGTACCCAGGATGTGCTCGCCAAGAATATGAGGCTGGCGGAGTTTATCGCCATTAATACCCTGGTCAAACGTAATATCGTAGGCAAACAGGTTGCCCTCAAGGTCAACAATATCAACCTCAGCGCCGTGAAGCAGCCTCACGCCGTACCAGGTTTCTGGCCAAATGGCGGTGTTCATAAAGAACTGGAAATTCTTAATGGTCTGCTGGTCATACAGCATGGACGAGAAGTGGTCGGTGATTCCAAGCAGCTCATAGCCACGCTCAGAAGCTGCACGAACGTTCTCCTCAACGGTTGAATAGGCGTGCCTCGAGTACAGGCTGTGAGTATGAACGTCGCAAGTAATGCGCATGACGTGCTCCTTTGAATTCCAATCGACAACTCTAGTTATACACGGCTACCACCATGAGGCAACCCAGGCGAGAAGACCGGTCTTCTCGCCATCCGCGCGATCTACAGCTCAATGCTCAGCTCAACGGGACAGTGGTCGCTGCCGTAGACCTCGCTCAAGATGGATGCGCTTTTGACCTGTTCAGCAATGCGATCGGAGACCAGGAAGTAGTCGATGCGCCAGCCGGCGTTGTTCTTGCGAGCGTTGAAGCGGTAGCTCCACCAGCTGTATGCGCCGGTCATATCAGGGTGACGGTATCTAAACGTATCGGTAAAACCCGCGTCCAACAGCTTGGTAAAGCTCTCACGCTCCTCGTCAGAGAAGCCTGCGTTTTGCCTGTTAGACGAAGGATTCTTGAGGTCAATCTCGTTGTGTGCAACGTTAAAATCGCCGCAGGTAATTACTGGTTTTTGCTCAGACAGCTCAGCCAAGAACTCGCGATAGTGCTGATCCCACTCAAGACGCTCGTCCAAGCGTGCAAGCTGGTCTTTTGAGTTTGGCGTGTATACGCACACAAACCAGAACTTCTCAAACTCCAGCGCACAAACGCGACCCTCGTCGTCAGCAACGGGGCATCCAATCTGGCGAATTACCTGCAGAGGGGTTTCTCGCGAGAAAACCGCTGTACCCGAATAGCCCTTTCTTTCTGCGTAGTTCCAGGTTTGAACATAGCCGGGAAGGTCCAGTTCAACCTGTCCTTCTTGCAGCTTAGTCTCTTGAAGGGCAAATACGTCAGCGTTTATGGTTTCAAAAATTTCCGTGAACGAAGGCTCTTTTTTGAGCACGGCACGCAGGCCATTAACGTTCCAGGAAATCAGCTTGTACTCTTGAGTTTGGCTCATAGCTCCTCTTTCATACTGTAACCCGGTGGTTTAGGTCACAGTGGATTCGTATCACAGTAGCCGCGAGTGATGCGCGTTCCACGCTCCAGTTACGGCGCTAAGCGGTGCGTTTGCGGCAATAAACTTTCAATAAATCCATGGTATACGACTAGTAGCCACCAATACCGCTACAATAGAAACATTCATAGCTGGCAAGGAGGATTCATGCTTCGTCAAAGCTACAACACCTGGCAATGTGGAACTCACACTATCTCGTTGGCGCGTCCTAGAATCATGGGCGTCCTTAATGTCACTCCAGATTCATTCTCTGATGGCGGAAAGAACTTTGATCCAGAGGCTGCAATTGCTCGTGGATTGCAGATGTTGGATGAGGGTGCTGACATCATTGACGTTGGGGGAGAGTCTACTCGCCCAGGTCACACGCCTGTTCTGCCTACAGAAGAGGCTGAGCGCGTCGTGCCTGTGGTGCGCGCATTGGTAGCTGCTGGAGCAATTGTCTCCATCGACACACGTCACGCCGAGGTAGCAAAGATGTGCGTCCGCCTTGGAGCATCAATCATCAATGACGTTTCCGGCTTCACCGATCCGGAGATGGTTACCGTAGCTGCGGAGTCTGACTGTGGCTGCATTGTGATGCATTGGAATAAGGACGGCCTTGGAGCTCGTGTTGAGCGCAAACAGGTGCAGCTGGATGACATGCGTCCTTCTCGCCCTACTGGTAGCGCAGCTGCTCGAGCTGCAGCTACAGGAGCCGAGACACGCACGCTGAGCTCGCAGCGCCGTTTTACCTTGCCTGAAGAGGCACCTATCATGCGCCAGATTATGGGATTTTTGGGTGACCAGGCTCGCGGTCTTATGCGTGCTGGCGTTTCCAAGGACCGTATCTGCATTGATCCGGGCCCAGGTTTTGACAAGTTTGCCGACGAGGATGTTGTTATTCAGCGCGCTACTCGCTCGATGGTTTCTATGGGATATCCGCTGCTCTGCGCCGTGTCCAGAAAGCGTTTTGTCGGCGCTGTTTCTGGCGTAGCCGAGGCTACCCAGCGCGACGCAGCTACGCATGCAATTTGCATTGCCGCTATCACCAACGGCACCCGTATCCTGCGCGTTCACGATGTTGCGGGAACCGCTCAGGCTATCAACGCTTACTGGGCTATGACTGAGCGCGACCCTCGTCAGGGATTTGTGGCGCTTGGTTCCAACGTAGGCGACCGCGTGGGCTATCTGGCCCGTGCAACGCAGCTCATCGACGAGATTCCGCTGACTTGCGTTGTTTCTCTCAGCCACGCCTACGAAACTGAGCCTGCATACGGTATTGCTACGCCTGTGGTAAACGCCGTTGCCGAGATTAGAACTGAACTCCATCCTCTGGTGCTGATGGATAAGCTGCTTGAGGTTGAGAACGCTCTCAACCGCACGCGCAAGAAGGGCGAGGAGGGTCATGGACCTCGCACTATTGACTGTGACCTTCTGTGGGTTGAGGGCGAACAACACGCAGGTAAACATCTTACCCTACCTCATCCACGCATGGGCGAGCGCGATTACGTGCTTGTTCCAATGGAGGATCTGATGCACGATCCTGTGCGTTTCTTCTCGCACGGTGGCGTAGAAATTGTCCCTCCTGACCAGCGTGTTGGTCACGTAACCGAGGACTTGGGAGCTATTACGTGGGAGTAGCACAGGAAGCTTTAGAGCTAGCACGTGGTGGCGCACAAACAGGCGAGTTTGTATTCCGTGTCTCTGACGTGCAGGAAGCTGCTGCGTCTAGCCAAGACGAGCGCTCTGAATCGGCTTGCGCGCCGGCACCATCGCGTCCATTATCTGGCGAGAAACCCTTTGAGGTTGCAGCTGTTGTGCGTCTTGGTGTCTCGATGCCGTATGTACCAGCGGTTCCATACGTTGTAGCGCTGGGGCTCTGCCAGTTCTTGCGTGCAAAAGATGAGAACTTTGGTATCCGCTGGCCTTACGATATTTGCTATAAAGACCAGGTCATTGCCTCAATTAAGGCTACTGCTGGCTATCAAGAGGGCATGTTTGCCGTGGTAAGTATCGCAGCGGACTCCAAGGCGCTTTGCTCGGCATTTGACGTTGTGGATAACACAGAACTTCTCGCTAAAAAGGTCTCTGAACTGGTGGTGCAGAGCATAAGCGCGTGGGAGCAGCAGGTTAAACGCGCGAGGAGCTTTGCGGGACCAATTGCGCTCATTCTGAGCGACTATTTTGATATGGTTCCTCTGCTTGGACAACAAGTCAATAAGGTATACCCCAGCGGTAACGTTGCGCTCACCGCTCGATTTGGTGGTATTGACGTGTGGGGCCATGCCATCCTTGTTGACCAGGACGGTAAAGAAATCCTTGTGAGTGAGGAAGAAGCTTCTGTGGTGCCAGCGGTTTAACCGCCGGTTTAACTGCTGGTTTATCTGCGGTAACGCGGCTGCGGCGTCAATTATTTGGCGGCCTGAGTGGACTGCTTCCAAATCAGATAAATGCCACGCATGGTGAGCTGCGGGTCAACCACATCAAAGACATCTGTTGCTTCGCTAACGGTGTTAGCCAGGCCACCCGTTGCAATAACGGTTGCGCCCTCAATACCAGGCTCTTTGAGCGTTCTTGCAACCAGACCCTCTGCCTGAGCGGCGGCGCCTACTACAATACCTGCCTGAACAGCGCTTTCTGTAGTGTTACCCAAGACGGTCTCGGGAGCCTTGATAGGAATGCTAGAAAGCTTAGCTGCGCGCGCAAACAGAGCGTTTGCAGAGATCATAATACCTGGTGAAATAGCGCCTCCGCGGAATACGCCGTCCTTATCAACAACATCTAAGTTGGTTGCGGTGCCAAAATCAACCACAATAACCGGATAGCCATAGCGCTCAGTTGCGGCAACGGAATTTGCTACGCGGTCGGCACCCACAAGCTCGGGGTGGGGGATATTGAAGCGAATCTTATCCGTGGAAAGCGCGTTAATGCGGGTCAGAGGCTTGTTGAGCAGTAACTCAAAGCAGCGCTGCCAAGCACGTGTGATAACAGGAACCACGCACGAAAGTCCGCCTGCCTCAACGTCGTCTAGGCTCAGTCCATCTTTCTGGAAGAACGTGAAGAGACGACCGTGCAGAATGTCGGAGGTGTCGCTTTGATCGGTAGGCATTCTCCAGCCGCGCACCATAGTGCCTTCGCTGTCAAATAAACCAATGGCAGTTTGCGTGTTACCCACATCAATCGATAAAAACATTATGCCTCCGAGAGCTGTAGACCAGCTTTATATGACGCATTGGATTTTAGACTATTGACGGACACTTGCGCACAAGGAATGTCTGAACAAAATGTGAATTTCTCGCCAAGTACTTCTAGCAACAGAAGGGTTGTTCTGCTATACTTTTTCAGCTTATTGTCTTGGTTGAGCACGTGCTCATAAAGACACCCCTGCTCTGGTCGGAAACCAGGGCCGATGTAAGGAGTCCTGCATGAAGCAAGGTATTCATCCAGAGTACGTAGAGTGCACCGTTCGCTGCACCTGCGGAAACACCTGGACCACACACGCAACTGTTCCAGAGATGCGTCTTGACCTCTGCGACAAGTGCCACCCATTCTATACGGGTCAGCAGAAGCTTGTCGACACTGGTGGACGTGTTCAGCGCTTCGCCGACAAGTTCGGTGGCGCAGCAAACGCTGCTCTCGAGGCTGCTAAGGCTGCCAAGGAGGCAAAGGCTGCTAAGGCTGCTGAGCAGGAGGCTGCTCGTAAGGCTGCTGCTGAGGCTAAGGCTGCTGAGAAGGCAAAGCGTGCTGCTGAGTTCGCAAAGAACGCACCAGTCGCAGAGCCAGAGCCAGAGGCTGAGGCTGAGGCACCTGCAACCGAAGAGGCTGCAGAGTAGCAGGTATTTGCTCGCGCAAAGACCGCAGAGTACAGAATCGGGGTGGCTTCGGCTGCCCCGTTTTTGTTTGGCGAGAAACCCTCTCAACTCAGAGGGTATACTTGAAAGTGAAAAAATTTGCCGTCGGAGGACGAATGGAATCACTGTATACAAAGTATCGCCCGCAAACATTTGAGCAGGTAGTTGGCCAGAAGCATGTGGTTGGCACCCTTGAGCGAGCGGTCTTGGAGCAAAAGCTTAGCCACGCATACCTGTTCTGCGGACCCCGCGGCACAGGTAAGACCACTATGGCTCGCTTGCTGGCAAAAGCCATTCTCTGTCACGAGGCTCCTGGCCATCTGCCTGACGGCACTTGTGAGGACTGTCAGCTGATTGCCGCCGGTCAGCACCCAGACGTCTTTGAGATTGACGCTGCTTCTAACACCGGTGTTGATAACGTGCGAGAAGAGATTATTTCTCGCGCAAGTTACGCTCCCGTGCGCGGCAAGGGCAAGGTATACATCATTGACGAGGTGCACATGCTTACCTCGGCGGCGTTTAATGCCCTGCTCAAGACGTTGGAGGAGCCTCCTTCACACGTGACATTTATCATGTGTACCACCGATCCTCAGAAAATTCTTGCAACCATTTTGTCTCGCGTGCAGCGCTTTGACTTCCGCTCCATTGCTGCTGACGAGATGGCAGAACATCTGGTCAACGTCTGCAAAAACGAGGGCTTTACCTACGAAGACGCAGCTATTGATCTTATCGTTCGTCATGCGCGTGGCGGTATGCGCGACGCCCTCTCTTCTCTTGAGCAGCTCTCCGTTTACGGCGGCGGCGTCATTTCTGAGCAGACGGTTCGCGACGTTTTGGGCCAGTCTTCAGGTTCTCTTATTAACAATGCTGCGATGGCTCTGGCTCAGCGCGACATTTCTTCACTCTTTATCACGGTAAATACGCTGTTTGAAAGCGGCAAAGATCTGCTGCAATTCACGCGCGAGCTTGCCGTTCACGTAAGAGATCTCTACATTGCCGCAGCTGTAGGTGTTGATTCTCCTGCGCTGGCAAATTCCACCGCATCAACCGAGCAGCTTACCAAAGAGGCTCAGGCATTTGGTTCGGTTGACCGACTTTCCAGAGTTCTGACTGTTCTGGGCGACGCCGCAAATCAGATGCGCACCGCCGTGAATCAGCGACTTGTCCTGGAGGTTGCGTTTACCAAGCTAGCGCGCCCTAACACAGAGCTTTCTTTGGAAGCACTGGCCGATAGGGTAGCAGTTCTTGAGCAGCAGCTTGCAAACGGTGTTGTTGCTGTTCCTGCTGGCGAGAAGCCCGCAGCTCCCGCACCTGTTCCGGTTTCACAGCCGGCTCCTGTTGCCGCGACGGCTTCCATCCCTGCGCCCGCACCAGCGGCGGCTCCCGCTCCAGTTGCAACCCCAGCGCCAGCGGCGGCTCCGGCTCCTGCACCAGTCGCTGTGTCTGCACCTATGCCAGCCCCAGCGCCGGCTCCCGCACCGCAGCCTGCACCAGCACCCGCAGCTGCGCCAGCTCCGCAACCGGCACCTGCGCCACAACCTGCGCCTGCACCTGCTCCAAAGGAAGTTGACCAGGCAGACGCACTTCTCGTCAGACAGTGGAAAGAAGTCGGCAAGGTTTGTGCCTCCAAAAATGCTGCTCATGCAGCACTGCTGGTCAGCTCAACGCTCGAATCGGACGATGGCTCTGAGCTGGTAGTTACACTGCCCAAGGGCTCCTCGTTTGCTATGAGGATGCTCAGCGCGCCGGCAGTTTCCGAGTTTGTAAAAGAGTGCGTTGCCCAGGTCATGGGCCCACGTCGCATCAAATATGTTGAATCGAGCCTCGCTGCAACGGCAATCTCGCGAGAAAAACGTGCAGCTCAGGTGCCGTCTCCAGCTCCTGTATCCGCGTCTGCAATTCCAGTGGCTCCTGCTGCGCCCGTCGCACCAGCTCCTGAGCCAGTTGCGCAGCCCGCTCCTGCCGCTGTTCCCGTTCAGGTACCTGCGCCTGCTCCAGCACCTGCAGCTCCCGTTGCACCAGCGCCAGAGGCGTCATATCCGATGCCTTGGGATGAACCTGCGTCTGGCAGTGCGCCTACTGAGGCTCTCGACTACGATCAGGTACCTTACAGCGATGACGATGTAGCTGCAGTTTTGGACAACTCTGTTGAAGACGCTGCTCCAGCTCCAGTGGCACCTGCGCCTGCACCCGCACCAGCGCCTGCACCCGCAACACCTGAACCCGCAGCGCCTGAACCCGAACCAGTTCCGGCTCCAAAGCCTGCTTCTGCACCAGCCTCACCAGAGGGTATTGCTGCTCGTTCAGCGCTTCCACCAGAGCTCAACAGCGTGGCAGACATGCTTGAAAAGGTATTTGGACCAGCGGTTTCTTTGTCGGTAGAGAAGAAGCTGGATGCCGAAACTCCCGTAGACCCTGCAAACAACTAGAACTTCTCGCGATATTCTTGCGATATGACGCTTTGGTGCATGGCTTCTCATGCGCCAGCGCAAAAAGCGCAACTTGTCTAAAATAGATACGACGATAGGAGAACATATGGCACGTGGTGGATTTAACATGGGCGGCATGAACCGCAATCAGATGATGGCTCAGGCTCGCAAAATGCAGGAGCAACTGCTGGAGGCCCAGCAGAAGGCTTCTCTTATGCAGGCAACTGCAAGCGCTGGTGGCGGCGCTGTTAAGGTAACCGCGTCCGGCGATCTGCGCCTGACCAATATCACCATTGATCCTGAGGCAATTGATCCTGAGGATATCGAGATGCTCCAGGACATGATTCTGGCAGCCGTAAACGATGCTCTTGAGTCCGCTGAGTCTCAGGCATCTGCCCAGATGAGCGCAGTAACTGGCGGACTGAATATCCCAGGACTGTTCTAATCCATGGCGTTTGATACCACAAATGATGGTCGCGCGCTGCAGCGTTTGCTTGACGAGTTAGGCCGACTACCAGGCATTGGTCCAAAGTCTGCTCAGCGCATAGCCTACCATCTTCTAGAGGTTGATTCCGAGGAGGCTCGCCGTTTGGCGCAGGCTATCTTGGAGCTTAAGCAGCAGGTGCATTTTTGTCCTATCTGCTTCAACTATGCGACGCGCGACGAATGTGACATCTGCCTGGACTCTTCCAGAGATCGCAGCAAAATCTGTGTGGTTTCCGAACCTAAGGATGTCTCGGCAATCGAGCGTACCGGTGCGTTTCACGGCCTCTACCACGTTCTGGGCGGCGTAATCTCGCCTATGGACAAGATTGGCCCTGAGCAACTCCACGTGCGCGAGCTGCTGTCCCGCTTGGCCGATGGCACCGTTACCGAGGTAGTTCTGGCAACTAATCCGGACGTTGAGGGAGAAACAACCGCAACGTACCTCTCCAGAACCATTAACCCGCTTGGAATGACGGTTACCCGATTGGCAAGCGGTCTTCCCGTGGGCGGAGATCTTGAGTACGCTGATGAGGTAACATTGGGACGTGCAATTGAGGCACGTCGGGAGGTTTAAGCATGGCAAACCACATGAGAACAAGTTCATCTGGCGAGAAGACCCCTGAGGCTTCATCGGTTGATTTGAAGAACATTTCAACGCTCCGTGCTGGTCAGGGTGCACAAATTCCTCAGAGCCCTCGACAGGCTGATAACACGCCTGAACCTCCAAACAGAAAATCAGTCATCATTCTGGTGGTTGCGGCTATTGTTGCGCTTACTGCTCTGTTCTTTATTGTTCGTTGTGCCACAAGCACTAAGAGTGAATCTGCAAACCAGCAGCCAAAGCAGACTCAGTCCGCCTACGCCGACGAGAAACAGCAGGATGAACAGGCAGTTGACGGCTCAGTTACCTTCCATGGCATGAAGTACTCTCTGGAGAAGCAAAGCGACGGCAAAACTGCTGTTGTTCGTACGAGTGACTCGGGAACTAAGAGTGTTCTATTTGAGGTTGAGGGAACTCCCACCAGCCTGATTCTTTTTAACGACACCATTTTGGTGCCAGAGAATCGCGATTCTGGCTGGGATGTTGTGGCATGTGCCCTGGTAGACGGCTCACTTCCAACACTTATTGCCGATAAGGACGGTAAGGCTGTTGGCGGAAACGGAACTATCACCGCAGCTACGCTTGATGGAACTACGCTTAAGGTAACCGATTCCACAGGAAACACCACCAGCGTTGCTCTTCAGTAAAAGCAACGCAAAGAAATTGTGGATTTCCAGTGGGAGTTCACGTTTCTGAGCTGCGGATATTCTCGCCAAGTGGTTTTTTACAACAAAATTTTTAAATTCGTTGGAAATAACGCTAGACAAGAATAAAAGTTCCCTGTATTATTTCAATTCGCAACAAGGCGTCCGGGGTATTAGCTCAGCTGGTTAGAGCGCCGGCCTGTCACGTCGGAGGTCGCGGGTTCGAGCCCCGCATATCCCGCCATTGCATGTTCAAGCCCTCTTCGGAGGGCTTTTTCATTACCAAAAAAGTCCAGCATAAAAGATTTAAATTACATCTTTAATTTATTGAAACCAAGTCAGAAAATAGAGCATTGTGTGCTATCTTTACATCAGAATGTGTCTAAGTGCTTCTGCTACAGAAACATTTAAAAGCAGAGGTAAAGTGAGGTGGATTGTGCGGGATCAGAATACTTTGGATGCGCTGTCGCAACGCGATAGTGTAAGTTCCATATCCGCAGAATCTTCCAATACGGAACACACTTCAGATTTGATCAAGAAAATTGCTGTTTTTGATTTTGATGGAACCGTCATTTCTGGACAGTCAGGACTCTTGTTCTCTGCGTATTTGCTTCGTCGACACCTGTCCTCAATTGCACGCACGCTCAAGCTTGTGTGGTGGGGAGCTCGCTATAAGTTGCACCTTCCTCAAAGGCAGGAAGAGGCAAGAGAGCTGGTAGTTGGTGCACTTACGCAGTATAGCGTTGAGTTTGCAAATGCCGTCATGCACGATTTTCATCGCGAGGTAATTGAGGGTATGTATCGTCCTCAGGCGCTGGAAGAGGTGCGTCGTCGGCAGGCAGAAGGTTGCTGCGTGCTGTTAGTTTCAGCAAC
Source organism: uncultured Atopobium sp. (assembly GCA_938028565.1). Taxonomy (GTDB): domain Bacteria; phylum Actinomycetota; class Coriobacteriia; order Coriobacteriales; family Atopobiaceae; genus Lancefieldella. Next base: position 10,774 of record CALIZS010000018.1, read on the forward strand.
GTTTGAACCTATCGCAGAATTGGCCGCAGAGAAGCTGGGAGTGGACGCGTTTCTCGCCACAAAAATGCAGGTGGGAGCGGACGGGCACTATACCAGCAAGGTTGACGGTCCCGTGATTGAGGGTGCTCAGAAGTTGGTCTCGGCAACTGAGTGGTGCAACCAGCGTTTTGGCGAGGGCAACTGGGAGATTGCGTACGCGTACGGCGATCACTACTCGGACGCAACGCTTTTGTCAGCGGCTCAAACACCGTGCGCCGTTTGCCCTGGTCCAACGCTTGCCAGACTTGCGAACAAGCGCGGCTGGAAAATTTTGAATTGGTAGCAACGACTGAACTAAGAGCAATATCTGAACTAAGAGTAGCACCTGAACCGATAGCAAGAATCAACCTGTAACAATGACTGGCCTGGTCACAAGCCAGATACGTGAGAAAAGCAGTCCCTCGAGCGGACGCACGAGGGGTACTTGGAGAACCGATGGAAATTTCACGCAAAACTGACTATGCAATCCGCATGCTTTCTTCGCTGGTGAGAAGCCCAAAGAAGCTTCTTTCTGTTCGCGACGCAGCAGAAGAAAACGATATTCCATACTCCTTTGCCCGCTCAATTCAGCACGACCTGGTCATCGCAGGCGTAATTGTCAGCACCCGCGGCGCTCATGGCGGCATGATGCTTGCCATAGATCCTTCTGAGGTAAGTGTCTTGGACATTGTTGAGGCAGTTCAGGGACCTGTTTTTATTTCTAGCTGTGAGTGGGCAGGTCCTAATAATGAGCCATGCTCTCGCCGTAATTCCTGCTACTTTGGACCCCTTTGGTGTAGTGCCGAGAAAACCTTGCGTAATTTCTTTGCTTCGGTCACGCTGCAACAAGTTGTTGTAGAGGGCCTTATGCCAGAGATGGTTGGTGAGTTCCAGCTGGTAAAGAACGAGAATGCCCAGCGTAACGAGCAGATTATCCAGAATGCCGCCGCAGCTATTGAGGCTGAGATTACCGCAGGCACCTTTGACAATCTGCTTGATGGTGAGGTTGTTTCTGCCGAGAAAAAGCCTTACGAGTTCAATATTGGTCGATAAGAAAACCTTACATACAAAAATGAGTGGCGAAGTGGAACCCGCATCAGAACTCACGCCGAAACTGCGTGCATTTGTCGAGTTCGTAGCCAAGAAGGGTCGCGAATTGTATCGCGATTTGCCTTGGCGTCGCACGTATGACCCGTATGCCATTTGGATTTCTGAGGTTATGCTTCAGCAGACGCAGGTCAGCCGCGTAGATGGCCGCTGGCAGAGGTGGCTGGAGCGCTTTCCAACGGTTGACGCGCTGGCCGCCGCAGCGCCTTCGGATGTGCTTGAAGAATGGCAAGGCTTGGGCTACAACCGTCGCGCTTTGTCCGTACATCGAGCTGCTCAGGCAATTTCTGAGGCCGGCGGCGTCTTTCCACAAGATCCAAAGAAGCTGGTAAAGCTTCCAGGCATTGGTCCCGCAACTGCAGCGGGTATTCGTGCGTTCGCGTTCAACCTGCACGGTGTTTACCTAGAGACTAACGTGCGCACGGTCTTCCTGCACGAGCTGTATCCGCAGGCAGAGGGCG
>CALIZS010000019.1 GCA_938028565.1 uncultured Atopobium sp.
ACCCGCATATGAACTGCCTCCCATTTCTTGGACATAAGAAATGGGAGGCAGTTCAAAATCTTATTTCTAGAGGCGTATTTATTGCTTATTAGCTCTTGCAGTTTATTACTTCATTTTCTTGCGGAGACCAGATGCGGTCAGTGCTACACCAAGTGCTGCAACAATGCCTGCTACAGAGCTTGTATCGCCCGTGTTAGGCAGAACGCTCTTCTCGCGCCTTGGTGCAGGAGTTTGGGTTGCATCAGAGGCAGGCACAACTGGAGTGGGCTCTGGCTCTGGCTGAGGCTCAGGTTCTGGCGTTGGCTCTGGCTCAGGATTTGGTGCCCAAAGAGGAGCAAAAACGTAATAGTAAGTTGTAGTGTCATCACGAAGGTCGTCGGTAACGGACCACGCGGTAATATCAGCAAAATTCACGTGAACAAATCCATTAGCATCAACGGTGTAAGGCATCGACTGGTCCGCAGTTGCATTATCCCTTTGATCACTTAAAAGCATTTCTGACGAATAGCCTACCAATGTGTAACCTTCACGCTGAATATTTCCATCAAAAGTGAAGCTCTTATGGTCGTCTGAAATCGTTGCAGGGATATAAGCATTTCCATTGTATTGAGTGCCGTATGCAACGACAATAAGGTTGATTCTAACATTCCAACCAACTTCAGGATCATAAAAACGAACAATAGTTGCACCATTGTCATCTGTTGAAGTGGTGCTAGCAGAAGCATTAGTTGTAGTGGTTGCTTCGGTTGACGTGGATGTCGTGGCTGCCTCAGTTGTTGCAGCCACTTCAGATGCCTCGGTCGTTGTGGTTGTTGTGGTTGCTTCTGTTACTTCAGTGCCTTCAGCAAGTACTCTCACAGAAAGTGCTGGCGAGAAGACCAATGCTCCTGCAAGAGCACCGGAAAGAATAAGGAGCTTTGTGTTGTTGTGAAAATATTTAGACATAGGAATGTATTTCTACTAGGAAGCGACTATTTACTGCTGCATTTTCTTGCGGAGGCCAAGAGCAACAAGAGTAGTGCCAGCTGCTGCGATAACACCTGCTACAGAGTTTGCATCACCCGTGTTAGGTAGAACGCTCTTCTCGCGCCTAGGTACTGGCTGCTCAGATACGTCAGAAGCAGGAGCAACTGGTGCAGGTGCTGGCTGTGGTTCTGGCTCAGGAGCTGGTTCTGGCTCTGGCTCAGGATTTGGTGCCCAAAGCGTACGTAGATGATATTTTGTAGTAATAATTCCTGTATCAATATTGTCTGTAGAACTCCAAGACTCTAAATCACTAAAATTCATATGAACCATACCATCAGCATCAATGGTATAGGGCATAGACATATCAGGAGTTGCATTACTGAGTTCATCTTGGCTTAAGTAGTCTGTAGTAAATCCTATCAGTGTATAGCCCTCGCGCTGAACATTGCTGCTAAAAGAGACACTTTTGCAGTCATCAGAAATGGTGGGAGGAATATAATCTTTTCCGTTATACGTACCACCTCCTGTTGAAACTGAAATATGCAGCTCTCTTGTCAGGCCATAGTAGTTGTTATCTATATATGATTTAACAGCCTCTTCGTCACTATCATCATCTGTTGAGGCAGCAGCGGTCGTCTCAGTTGTAGCAGTCGTTTCGGTCGTAGCGGCAGACGACTCGGTCGAGGCGGTGGCCTCAGTTGTGACGCTTGCCTCAGCTACCTCAGTACCCTCAGCAAGAGCTATCGCAGAAAGTACTGGCGAGAAAACCAACACACTTGCCATAATGCCTGTAATTGCGAGCAGCTTTACGTTGTTGCGCAAATACTTTGACATTTCATATTCCTTAACTCGTGTATTTCAAAAAAACTATTGTTTTTCTTTTTTGAACATATTTCAACGGATTAGTAAGTATATATGAAAAGAAATCGCAGGTGTACTGCAAGAATATCCAGTTATAGATATTCTTAAAATATCTATAACTGGGTGACAAAAACGTTATTTATTCAGTAATTACAGCGACTGAATGATTTCTTCTCCACGAGCATTCTGTGGGATAAATCGAATCTCACGGCGCGGTTCAGCGTCGTCTGATTCCGGCCCTTCCTCAGACAATCTAGAAACATACACATCAAGGGTTCTCTCGCCAATTTGCTCCGCAAATTGCTCTCCCCACTCGATGATAGTTGGACCATCAGACTCAAGCGCATCGTACAAGCCCGTATCTTCGAGCTGATCAGGGTCGTTTAGGCGATACAGGTCAAAGTGGTAGAGAGGCATAAGCGTGCCCTCATAAACCATCTCGATAGTAAAAGTTGGACTGGTCACGTCGTCAGCAACACCCATGCCTGCAGCAATACCTTTGGTGAACTGGGTTTTTCCTGCTCCTAGATCTCCTGTGAGCACTAATACATCTCCTGCTTGCAGGAGTTTTCCTAGAGCCTGACCAAGAGCAATGGTCTGCTCTGTAGTGGTAGAGATAAACGTACCAGCTGTCGTTTTTTCTGGCAGGTTGCTTGCGGTAGTATTGCTTGTTGCAGCGTTATCAGCGCTGAAATTTGCGCTGGTAGAAAAGTTAGTCACACGAGCCTCCTCGAGGGTGTTCCTCAAGCCAATCAGCAAGAAGTCGCAGGTCATCTTTAAGATACTGCGCCCATTCCTTACGGTAAATAGTTGATGCGGGATGCATGGTAGGCAGCACGCTAAAGGCGCCTATCTGGTAAAACTTACCGCGCAGCTCCGTCACGCCCTTATCGGTGTGCATGACAAACTGCGTAGCAAAATTTCCCAGGCAAACAATAACGTCTGGCTTAATAGCACGAATCTGATTGCGAAGATACGGAGAGCACTCCTCCACCTCAGCTACCTTGGGATTTCTGTTTGAAGGCGGTCGGCATTTGACCACATTAGAGATAAAAACATCCTGGCGAGAAAGGCCAACTTCTTCTAACAGTGCATCAAGCTTTTTGCCCGACACGCCCACGAAAGGTTGACCGCTTAGATCCTCGTTTTTACCAGGAGCTTCTCCCACGATCATGACGCGAGCCGTGGGATTTGGGCCACCAAACACAATGTTGGTGCGTGTTTCCCACAGCGGACACTTCTTGCAATCAGTTATCTGCTTGCGAATCTCGTCAAGCGTGACTGCCATTAGATGTACACCTTATCGAGGCGCGCACCAAAGTTGCAAACTACCTCGTAATTGATGGTCTCGCGGAGGTCAGCCATCTCATCCGCGGTGATTTCTTGGTCGCCGTCTTTGCCGATGAGGGTAACCACGTCACCATGGCGAATTTCGTGTGCAGGCTTATTAGCATGTGTACCTGCGGTATCAACAGCAATCATAAACTGATCCATGCAGATATTACCCACCTGGCGAACACGATCTCCGCGCGTCAAAACATCCATCCGATTAGAGAGGCAACGTGCAAGTCCGTCGGCGTAGCCAATAGGCACGGTAGCTACCTGGATGTTATTACGAGGAACACGCCATGTCATACCGTAACTAACGCCGTCGCCAACAGCTGGATAGATTACGCGCGTCACGCGACCACGCACGCTCATAGCGGGCTGCAGGTCAATGCGGGGAATGGTGAGCTTGCTTGGATGAAGTCCATACAGGCCAATGCCCACACGAACCATATCGAACTGAATGTCTTTGTGCAGAACCGTGCCAGGAGTGTTATCAGCGTGAACCAAGCCCAGCTCATAGCCTGCGTTTTTAAGCGTTGTGACGGCTTCAATAAAACGATTAACCTGCAGATCAAAGTCCCAGTTGTCGAGCACGTCGGCCGTAGCAAAATGCGTAAACGTACCAGCGCATTCAAGACCCCTGTGGAAATCGATAGAACCGCGAACCTCAAGTAGATCTTCTCGCCTGACGCCAATGCGGGTCATACCAGTGTCAATGGCCAGGTGATAGCGGCCAACCTTGTTAGCTGCGGCGGAAGCCTCGCCATACGCAAGGGCAAAGTCCACCGTGTAGACGGAAGGCATAATGTCAAAGCGGACGAGGTCTGGGATGGAAGTGACCGGCGGCTCAGAAAGCACCAGGATAGGGCTCTCAATGCCGGAACAGCGCAGCTCAACGCCCTCATCGACCGTTGCAACGGCAAACTGATCGGCACCCACAGACTGCATGGCTTTAGCGCACTGAGCAGCACCGTGACCGTATGCGTCAGCCTTAACCACACACATCATTTTGACACCGCGGTTAAGCTGGGCCTTAAACGCCTTTACGTTGTGGCGGACGGCAGAAAGATCAATCTCTATCCAAGCCCATCTATCCTGGGGATATGCCGACATCAGGCTCACCTACTCCGCAGCTTCTTCAAAGTCTGTCATAGGAAATGCAATCTGCTCTTCAAGTGCATCGGAGGCAAGGCCAATAACGTCGCAGATGTCGCCAGCCATAGCTCCGCGCACACCGAACTTCTCGGCAGCTAGCTGACCTGCGTATGCATGAACCTCACAGGCAAGTGAACAGAAGGTAGGCAGGTCATCAACTTGACCAGCAACCTGAGCCAAGCGGCCAGCAATAGTACCAGCAAGAACATCGCCAGAGCCAGCAGTTGCCAGCGTAACGGGACCAGGCTTTGGCAGCACGGCTTTCTGAACGCCCACGCAGCCAGTTGCGGTTCCCTTAGCAACAATGACCAGCTCAGAGCCACCGTCTGCCCAGACAATCTTGCGAGCAGCCTCAAGCTGAGCCACCAGGCTTGCAGGAGGATTATCTACCTGGTTAACCAGGCGACCAAGCTCGCAACGATGCGGCGTCATGATGAGCGGAGCGGTACGACGAGTGAGCTCGGGGAACTCAGGGAGGTTGTTATTGGTGAGGCGAGCAATGCAATTGAGCGCGTCGGCGTCAACAATAACGGGCAGCTCAGAGTCAAGCAGTGCAGAAGTAACCTTGACGGTTCCGCCAGAAACACGCATGCCTGGACCAACCAGCGTAACGGTACGCATGGCAGCAAGCTGCAGTACCAGTGGAGCTGCTTCTTCGGTAAACACGCCCTCAGCATCGCATGGGAGGCCAATAACAGGAACCTCTGGCAACATCATCTGAACGCTACTGACAATGGCCTCAGGAACTGCCAAGGTAACGTAGCCAGCGCCTGCACGAGCAGCTGCCTTAGCAGCAAGAACAGCAGCTCCTGGGAAACGACTTGAACCGCCAACCACCAATACGGAGCCACGAGAGTACTTATCGCAGTCGTTGAGCTGGGCAGGAACAGAAGCAAGATAATCTTCCAGGTCAACGCGCCAGGCAACAGGGTCTGCCTCAACAACCAGACGTTCAGTCTGCTCAGCCAGAGGAGCCACAACAATGGAGCCGCAAACATCGCGGCCTGCGTCAGCAATAAGGCCGGGCTTTAGTGCAATCATGGTAACGGTAACGTCAGCGACAACACATGCGTTTTCTACCTGGCCTTTCTGCGCAGAAAGACCACTGGGGACATCAACGGAAAGTACGCGAGCACCAGACTGATTGAGGCACTCAATCCAAATATCAAACGGAGCACGGACCTTGCCGTGAAAGCCGGTGCCCAGCATGCAATCAAGCACCACGTCAGCCGTTGCCAGCAGGTCAATGAGCTCCTGGCGAGAAGGGCCAACAAGTACGGAAACTCCCGCGCGAACGGCGCGCTGCGCCATCTGACGTGCAAGATCGCCGGAAATCTGATCAGGCTCAAGCGGGGTGACTACCTTAACGTTGCAGTTTCTAGAGCGCAGCGCTTCTGCTGCCACCCAGCCATCTCCACCGTTATTGCCAAGACCTACGAGGATGACAACGTTAGAGATGTCCCCTCCCATGCCAAGGGCCTCTTGAGCAGCAGCATAACCTGCACGGTGCATGAGCTCGGAAACGCTCACGCCCACGCGTGTCAGCGCAATCTCTACACGCTTGATGTCCTCAACATTTAGTACCGGCTGCATAACTTACTCCTCGGATTTAACAACATCATCAAAGGTTGTCTCAATTATAGGTTCTTGCACGCGCTCAAGCTCATCCAACACAGAACGAGCTTCTTTGAACGAACGTGCCAGCTCTTGGGCAGCATCTGCCTTTTGATCTACCTTGGGTTTTACAGCGTTAGTCACAGCAACCGCATTGGCTACCGCCACGTCTCTGGTGTACGAGATAGAAAGCGCAATCTCTTGCACGCCCTGCTGAGCTGCAATCTGTGCAGCCTTGCCGGTAAGACGAGCCTGTGGCCTGCCCAGCTGATCTCTCTCAACAGAAACATCCTGAAAACCAATACCAGATGAGAAACCCGTTCCCAAGGCTTTAAGCACGGCTTCTCTTGCCGCAAAGCGGGCAGCATAGTGCTCCGCAGGTCGAGCAGTGCGCTCACAGTACGCGCGCTCGGCATCAGTGAACATGCGGCGGATAAAGTGAGGGCGTCTCTCAATTGCCTGCTGCATGCGAGCAATCTCAAGCATATCTACACCTATTCCTGCCAGTGCCATCGTATCCCCTGGATCTATCTGCGCTTAAGCGCTAAGCCTATACTCCTCAAGAGCGTCGAGCACAATCTGATTTGCCTGCTGACAGAGCTCATCGGTTGGAGCTTCTGCAAGAACGCGCACCAGAGGCTCTGTTCCGGAAGCGCGGACCAACACGCGACCATTGCCCTCAAGGAACTTCTCGGCAGCTGCAACTGCGTCGTTGACCTTAGGAGACTGCATAGCAGCCTCTTTGTCGGTGACGCGAACGTTAACCAGCTGCTGTGGATATAGTGTAACGGGACGAGTCAGCTCAGAGAGTTTCTCGCGCTCTGCTCGTAAGACCTCCATAATACGGAGGCTGGTCAAGATGCCGTCACCGGTCTTTGCCAGGTCACCAAAGATGATGTGGCCACTCTGCTCGCCACCCAGGCTGTATTCGTTTTCGTTCATGCAAGCGTAGACATACTTATCGCCTACGCTGGTTTTCTCGTAAGAGAGGCCAGCGTCGTCAAATGCTTTGAACAGGCCAAAGTTGCTCATGACGGTAGTGACCACGGTCTGTTTTGCCAGGCGACCATACTTGTTGAGGTAGGTACCGCAAACGTAGAGAATCAGGTCTCCGTCAACTACGTGGCCGCGCTCGTCAACTGCCAGGCAACGGTCAGCATCACCGTCGTAGGCAAAGCCCACGTCAAGGCCATTCTGGACTACAAAACGCTGCAGCTGGTCAATGTGGGTAGAACCGCAATCAACATTGATGTTGAGGCCGTTTGGAGCGTTGTTGATAACATGCGTCTCGGCGCCCAGGGCGTCAAAGACAGGGCGAGCAACACTAGAAGCTGCGCCATTAGCGCAATCCAGGCCAATCTTCAGGCCCTGCAGACTAAAGCCGCAGCTAGCAATAAGGCTGGAGATGTAGCGGTTACGACCCTGCATGTAGTCAACTGTGCGACCAATGGCATCGCCCGTTGCCAGAGGAACGTCAAACTCGCCGTCAATATAGGCTTCTACCTGCTCAAGAACATCCTCATCCATCTTGTAGCCGTCTTTGTTGACCAGCTTAATGCCGTTATCGGTAAATGGATTGTGAGAAGCAGTGATCATAACGCCGCAGTCAAAAGCGCCGTCGACAACCTCGTAGCTAACGCCAGGCGTAGGAATGACGTGCAGCATGTACGCATCAGCGCCAGATGCAACCAGGCCCGAGACAAGCGCAGATTCAAACATATAGCTTGACCTGCGGGTATCCTTACCAATGATGATACGAGCCTTGCGAGCCTGCTTAGCTCCGTAATACCAGCCAATGAAGCGGCCAATTTTATACGCGTGATCGACGTTCAGACCCTCGTTTGCGCGGCCTCTAAAGCCGTCGGTTCCAAAGTACTTCATAAGCGTCTCCTAGCTGCGAATGTAGTGTTGTCGGGTGGAGAGCAACGTGCGCGCGAAGCGCCAGCGAACTACTCGACAGGTGGGGCTTCTCGCCAGATGGCGAGAAGAACGTGCGGACTGAAGTGGTTGCGTAAATATGCAAAATGCAACCATTTAAAAGTATACAAAAAAGAGACCTGCCGATATACAACAGGTCTCTTTGTAAGGACTTTTTTGGGTCCAGCGGCCTTAGCGCTTGGAGAACTGAGGACGCTTACGAGCCTTCTTCAGACCGTACTTCTTACGCTCGACCGCACGAGAATCGCGGGTGAGGTAGCCGGCCTTCTTAAGGTCATCACGATACTCGCCAGCCTCAAGAAGAGCGCGAGCGATGCCCAGGCGAAGAGCGCCGGACTGGCCGTTGATGCCGCCGCCGTCGCAGTTTGCGAAGACGTCAAAACGACCAAGAGTATCAGTAATGCGGAGAGGTGCGGTTGCGTTGTCTACGAGCTGCTGGCGACCAAAATACTGGACTGCCTCGCGGCCGTTAACGGTAACCTTACCAGTTCCAGGAACAAGACGAACACGAGCGACGGCCTCTTTACGACGGCCGGTGCCGGTGTAAACAGCGGTGTTATCTGCCATCGTTTAGCCCTCCAGCTCAATCTTGACGGGATTCTGTGCAGCATGTGGGTGCTCAGCGCCGGCATAAACCTTAAGCTTCATACCCTGCTTGCGACCAAGAGTGGTCTTAGGAAGCATGCCCTTGACTGCGTGCTCAACAACACGCTCTGGGTGCTTCTCCATCTCTTCCTTGAAGGAAGTGATCTTCAAGCCACCAAGGTAGCCGGAGTGACGCCAATACTCCTTGTGGTCAGCCTTAACACCAGTAAGGACAACCTTGTCTGCATTGATGATGACAACAAAGTCACCAGTATCAGCGTTTGGGGTGTACTGTGGCTTGTTCTTACCACGAAGAATCATGGCAGCCTTTGTAGCCAGACGACCGAGCGTTGCGCCCTCAGCGTCGATGAGCACCCACTTGCGCTCGACTTCGCCAGCCTTGGCGAACTGAGTCGACTTCTTCACTTGACTCCTCCTACGAATTACGAGTTGATAACCCCTGGACGGGTCATCGATGCTTTTTCTTGTCAGAGATTACGGGGCTCTGTGGAAAAGCCTTAAAAGTATACTCCACTCTTTAGCAGTTGTACGCGGGAATTTTTGTTGCTTCACGAATGCAACAATTCGTTCAAATTTGACGAGTTTCTCCACATTGCAAAGCCGTCCACAGCACAAGCCGCGAGTGCGCCGGGTTTCTCGCCAGAAAAGACCGCGGATATGCGCGTAACAACGCTGTCCGCGGTTACTTTTTTGCCGAAACTGAAGTATTATCAGCGTAGATAACTTGCGCCGCTTGGCGGTGCTACTCAAGCGCCGATTGCGACGCCGCAAACCGAGGAGCGACTATGCCCAGCATCTACACCGTCACGCTCAACCCCGCTCTGGACAAGACCGTCCAGGTGCCAAACTTTGCCGTTGACCAGGTGAATCGCATCACGTGGCTTAGGCAGGACGCGGGCGGCAAGGGCATCAACGTCTCCAAGGTCATCGCTAAGCTGGGCGGAGAATCTACCGCTATTGCCGTTCTCGCTGGTCAAACCGGCAAATGGATCGCTGACACACTTGGCGAGAATAACATCAAAGTCCAGGCGATTTCTGTTCCTGGTGAGACGCGCACCAACCTGAAGGTCGTTGACACTGAGGGTGGCACCAACACCGATATCAACGAGCCTGGTCCCGAGGTCACCGACACCGTACTTGACCAGGCACTTGCTGACGTGATTGCCAAGACTTCCGTCGGCGACATTGTGGTTCTTTCCGGCAGCCTCCCCCGCGGAGCTGCTGCTGATACGTATGGCCGCTGGACTCGTGCTTTGCGCGACGCTTGGCTGAAAGTTTACCTGGATGCCGACGGCGCAGCGCTCTCAGCTGGCCTCGAGCAGAAGCCATATTTCACCAAGCCAAACGATCACGAACTGTCTGCCATGCTTGGCCGCGAGCTTACCGACGTGGACGCGATTGCCGCTGCCGCTTCCGAGATTGTTGCTGGTGGCATTGACACGGTCTGCATTTCCATGGGCGGCAACGGCGCCGTCTACGCCACGGCCGACGAGGTTTGGTATGCTGGTCCAGTAAAAGTCCAGGTAGGAAGCACTGTCGGTGCCGGTGACTCCGTTGTGGCAGCACTGGCCTTTGCAGATGCACAGGGCCTCTCGACAGAAGACGCGCTGCGACTGGCCATGGCCACGGGCGCCGCAAACGTCATGGAGAGCGGAACTCAGGCGGCGGAGCGCTCGGTCGTGGATTCGCTTATCGAGAAAGTGCAGCTCACGCGCTTGCGCTAACGTGCGGGATGCGAGCGCGCGGGGCGCTGCGGGTGCGCGGATGCGAGCGTGCGGGGCGCTGCGGGTGCACCGGGTTTCTCGCCAGGTGCGCCATAACAGCATGCGCGCCTGAAAAGTGCAAAGAATCTGTATTTTGAATACAGATTCTTTGACAAAATCAGGCAAATCCACAGTTTCTTTTGCATTTTTAGGCAAAATTTACAGAATCTTTGACGAAATCAGGCGCGTGAAAGATAGACTACGTGGTTCTAAATTTCGAGCCTGAAAAGGGCATCAAGTCTGAGTAAATTTACTCAGACATGGCGAGAAAAACCGGCAAAACCACTCAGATATGGTGCACTTTTCCGGCAAATCGTTCAGACATGGCGAGAAAATCAGGCGCACTTCAACGCAGGCCCGCGTGCATCACCGCAAATCGCACTCACCTCACCGCAGGCCACGCGAGTACCTGCCGCCCTCGCCCTACTCGATAAAACTTTTAATCTCTTCGAGGCGCTCAAGTGCAACTTGGCGACCTGTCAGGTACAGAGACAGCAGGGCCTCACCGGACTTCTCGTTAACTTTAACTTCAACTGGCTCGGGAGGCAGAAGCACCAGCGCTCTTCCTTCTTTCTCCAGTTCAAAAAGCTGTTTGCGCTGATCCATGTAGCGCTCGGCGCGAGAAGCCAATGCGGCTTCAAAGTATGGATACGCGGAGTAGAGCTGCGAGCGGATTGCGATCTGCTCGTTGACGTCGGTTTTTACGAAGTCCCTATCCTGCGTGATAATGACCAGCGCTTTCTTTGCCGGCTTGTGATCGGGAATGTCAACCGCGCGTTCCGCTTTACCGTCGGGCAGACCAAGCGCGGCCGCAAACGGAATTGAATCGGTAGTTCCGCCGTCCAAATAACGATGTCCATCCAGCTCAACCATGCGAGAAACCGTTGGCATCGACGCGGACGCTCGGACCATGGTCACGTCTTCCGGAAACTTTTTTACGTGCAGATATGCCGGCGTGCCAAACGTAACGTCGGACGCCACCGCGTACATCTGCATGGGATTTTGATTGAACGCCTCGTTATCGCAGGGGTCCAAATGGTTTTGGATCTCATCGAACATAAAATCCGCGCCCGCGATGTCACCAGTAGTAATCAGTGAGCGGAGCGAAAGAAAGCGAGGGTCATCCCTAAAGGCCAGCATAATGCGCATGGCGCGACCCATTTGCTTGGACCTGAAGCTCACGGCGTTGATGGCACCCGCGGAAACTCCCCACACACTCTCAAAGTTAGTGACGCCCTTCTCGCGAAGTACATCAAGGATTCCAGCAGTAAAAATGCCTCGATAGCTGCCACCCTCTAGCACAAGCGCAGTTGAAGATAGGTGCGCGGGCTCCTGGCGTGCGCCGGCGTTCTGCGAGAGTTTTTGCTGCTGATCGTCCATAACAACCTCCGAACTTTGTTATTCAGAGTGTACCCAATTTCTGCTCGGACGCCCAACCGGTTTTCCACACAAAAAAGCGCGCGAATATCAGGCGCTTTCGCATAACTTTATATACTTTGGCGAGAAACCCGAAGGTGTTGTCACTGCAATCGGCGCCACAGCTGGCATCGCAGTCGGCGTCGCAAACGAAGCCGCAGCAAGAAGCCGCGTGTGGAACCGCGCGCTTGCTGCGTCCCTTGCCTTACTTGCAGACCTTACGAGAAGCAGTAACAAAGCCAAGACCGCTTACTGCAAGAACAGAAGCTGGGGCTACAACATCTGCGATACCAGTTGCAGGAAGCACGGACTTCTTCGCTGGCGTTGGTGCAGGAGCTTGAGGCAGACTCTGGTTCTGGTGCTGGAGCTAGCTCTGGATCAGGGGTTAGATTTGGATTAACCGTTGGGTCCATGAGCTGCTCTCTAGTTGGTGTTGCAGCTATAGCAGTAACACCAGTGGTGCTTGTAGGAGTAGGTGTTGTGCCCTCTGCCAGCGCAGATGCTGGAGCAAGTGCCAGCGCGGCTACAAGAGCAGACGAAGCGATGCATACCTTTAAGCTCTTCATGTGGCTTTTGCGCTAAAACTTATACTCCCAGGTAGATGGCAAGAAGCACAAAATTTTTAGCGCATTTTTTCTGATATGGATTATTTAGTTTCTCCGTGAGCAGATAAAATCATATACATATTGAACAAATGTCGCGTCTACTCGACACATTCCGTGAACGCACAAAAAATTTAAGCGACCTTTAAAACTATTTTCAAAAAGTTTGATAACATTTCTGCAGGTAAACTATTACGCAACCGAGAGTTGACAAATTTCCAACTCAACTTGGTGGTGTGCAATCGATGCAGTTTTTAGAGTAATAGCCATCACATGTGAATCCCACCACATCACCAACAGAAAGGAACAACCATGTTACTGAGCGAGAAAATCATGAGCCTCAGAAAGCGTAATGGTTGGTCACAAGAAGAGCTTGCACAACAGCTTGGCGTTTCAAGACAGTCAGTTTCTAAATGGGAGTCTATGGCTTCCATGCCTGATATTCAAAAGATTATGTCCATGAGCGAGCTTTTTGGTGTTTCCACAGACTACCTGCTCAAAGACGAGCTTGAAGAGCTTCCTGCTACTGCCGTAACCACCGCCGATGCCACAAACAGCGCTGACACGGCCAAATCTGACGGCATTGCAGGTACTGCCGCCAGCGCGGCCACAGGTGCCTCCTCAGGTGGCGACGCATCCACCAGCAAAGCTGTAGTGCCAAAGCTCAGCGTATCACTTGAGACAGCTACCGAGTACTTAGATGCAGTCGCACGAACTTCTCGCCCCACTTCGTTTGCAATTACCCTCTTTATCCTGGGCCCAGCGTTGCTTGTTTCGCTTGCAACATACAGTGAAGATGCGCTCAATTTTGATCCGACACGCATTTCTCCAGATGCACTGGGCATTGCAGGCGTATGCCTTATGATGCTCTTTACTGCCACTGGCGTTGGACTGCTGATTCTCCAAGACATGAAGCTTGCAAGGTTTAAGCAGTTCAAGAAAGCATCTCTCGAGCTTCAGTACGGCGTTGAGGCTGCCGTCCGTAGGCGCGCCGAATCCACCGAATCGCTGCGCTACATGCAGCAGGCGGCTGGCGTCTGCCTCACTATTCTGAGCGCCATTCCCTTCCTGATTGCTTCGTACTTTGGAGCTGGACTCACCTTTGCCGTTGGCTTCCTTGCGGCAGCAATTCTGGTTTCTCTTGGCGTTTACCTGCTGGTTTACTCGGGAATCCTTAGGGATGGCTATAGGGTTCTTCTGCAGGAAGGCGATTTCTCACATGACGAGAAAAGCTGCAAGAAGGACTACGAATCCACTGCATTAAAGTACAGATCACTTGCAAAGGCATACTTTGGCGCAATTGCCTTGCTTTACATGGGCTACAGCTTTATCACCAAGGACTGGAAAAGCTCCTGGATTATCTGGCCAGTCTCCGCACTCCTCTACCACATTGCTCTCAGCATCTTGAACGCCCTGAAGAAAAAGTAAGCGCACGCTGGGGCAGCGATGCGCCTACCAACACGCGCCGGTTGGGGCGCCGGTCAGAGCGCTGTTCAGGTGTCGGGCGGCGGTTAAAGCGCTGGCAAGTACGACTCGCAAGAGCTCGGTCTTCTCGACAGGCCGAGCTCTTTGTGTGTTGTTCGACGAAGGTTCCTTTGAGCCTGAAAAGTACAAAGAATCTGTGTTTGGAACACAGATTCTTTGATGAAATCAGGCAAATCCACAGATTCTTTTATGTTTTTAGGCAAAAGTTACAGATTCTTTACAGAAATCAGGCGCACGGCGGACGGTACAGAATCAGTTGAAACTTTATGCACGGCGAGATGCCTGATACTTCTCGAAAGCAGCCTTATATTTCTGCTCTTCTTTCTTGAAAATAGCATTGAAGACTAAGGTTGTAATCAGAAGAATGACCAGGTATAGTGCGGTAAATGACATCCACGCCTGAGCCATATTAGGAACCCATTCACCAATGAGTGCCATCGCAACAAGCGTTGGGAACAGGCAAACGTTGAAGCCAAGGAACCTTTGAAGGTAACTAAGCTTGGTAATCAGAGGCTGGTAGTTGAACCAAATCTGCTGGTAAATGCCCGAAAAAGCGCCAGCGGCGATCAGCGTGAGAAGCGTAATGTTATTCTGTCTGTCACCATAATTGATTGCCAGCGCAATGATGCCATACACAAGCGAGATGCCGGTAAAACATAGTGCTCCAGAAGAAATGCCTTTGCACATAATTTGACCTGCTGTTTTATTGAGTCCCTCGTCAAATTCTTGCTGAGAATCTTGCTCGATTTCTTTCCAGTTTTGCGATTCGTTGCGTTCCATGATGTTCCCTTCTCTGGGATAAATTTGCCGTTAAAGTGAATATTTGTGTGCTGTTTCGATTGGGTTCGGGTGGCGCTCGGCGCCTAGAACTGCGGCGCGAGAAAACCTGCTAACCCTTACACGACTCCAATACGTCGCTTGATCTCAAAAGCGTACTTTCTTGAAGCAACAAGGGTTTTCTCGCCAAGCGACAGCAGTATGCGGCCAGAACCTGCGGGTTTGATACCCGTAACCTGATCCAAGTTGACCAGTTCCTGTCGAGAAGTGCGTACAAACGCCGTATCCTTGAGAGCGTCCTCGAGCTCAGTCAGACGGCTAGAACTTTCCAGCGTCTCCCCGTTTACCAGGTGAATCAGCGTCAATTTGCCGTCCGTTTGAATCCACGAGACATCCGCGAGAAGAACGACGCGTCTGTTGATAGTCCCGGGAACGTATCCAGTCATCTTTCCATCAACCATCTGAAGCTGGCGAACAATTCCCGAAACGCGCGGGTCATCAGGTCCACTCAAGATAGTCACCTCGATTTGCGCACGACCTTTTTCTTCAACCACTCGAATTTCCATGGCACATCCAAACAACTTGCTTAACCAAATGTCTTGTTTTCCTGCTGCAGCGAAATTGTAGTCCGCTTGCTTCCTTGCCTTAAGGCATCTTTAGAGTAACTGTTGCAGTTCTTATTTATGGTCTCATATCGCCCAAATGCACTAACTGACGTATGAAGTGCATTCTTTGCTCTCCGAGTGCCGCTTTCTGCGCGACCGTTATTGCACGCGCAAACGCGTTCGCGCGCACATTCACACAAAGAGCCGCCCTCAAGATGAGAGCGGCTTAAAGTTACTGCGTGCTAAATCTGTGGCTTCCACGCACCATACCTGCGAGCGTCAGCCTTGTCACAGCTTAGTTTCTAGCTGCGTGAAGCTTGAGTGTGCCCAGCGCAAAGAGAACTGCTGCACCGCCTGCAATAGCAAACATCAGTGTGTTCTGCAGAGCATCGTCACCAGTGTAAGGAGTACGAGACTTGCGAGGCTTAGGAACAACAGGGTTGATGGTGGTATTAGTATCTGTGTCGATAAGACCATCGCTGACGTGGGCTGTGTTTACAACCGTAACGTCCTTCTCGCCCTTGTTGACCTTGACCTGGAAGGTAACGGTGAGTGTGTCGCCCGAAGCAACGTTCTGTGTCCAGGTTACAGTACGCGTAGCTGGGTCGTAGGTGCCGCCGTTATCAGCGGAGCCATCAACGTAGGTCGTGTGCTCTGGGATGACATCGGTGATGGTGACATCGCGAGCAGTGTTGGTGGTGTTGGTGTAGGTAACAGAGTAAGTGAGTACCTGACCAGCAGTTACCTTGTTGCCGTCGATAGAGTTGCCCTGACCGTCCAGGACATCTTTCTTTGGCTGAGGCAGAACTACCCAAACGCCAATAAAGTGAGCGTTCTTGTGGTCGATGACCTCGGAATCGTGATCGTAACCGATAAACACCCACGTTCCATCTGGGGTTTCTACGCGAGTAACACCACCAAGAGGCTGATCAGGGGTAACAGTGGTGTCGTTAGGAATTCTAGTCTGCTTACCAGGAAGCAGGTCCAGGACCTCCTGAGGAAGCTCCCTGTTAGGAGTACCACTTACAAACTCGTGGGTCTTCTCGTACAGAAGCTCAGTGGTTACCTTGTTGGAGTGAGCAACGTTTCCGTCGACAACCTGTGTAAGCTCGTTATCAATGTTTGAGCCGTCTGTCTCTACCTTGCTGTTAGTAACAGTCTTGTAGGTAATAACAAACTTCTTGCCGCCATTTGCCTTGGTGAGCAGGTGATCCTTGATGTTGACTGTAACCTTCTGGCCGTCAACAGCAACAGTGTAATCGGTGCCCTCAGCTAGGGTCTGGCCGTCAAAGCTTACGGTGAGGCTCTGGAAATCAAGGCGCTCGTCAAAGGTGTCAACCATGCTCATCGACTTAATCTTGCCGATGGTATCAATGCCCTGCCTTGGCAGCGTAAAGGTGCCGGTATAGGTAATGGTTTCTCCGGCCTTAGCAGGAGCCTGCTCTGGATCAACTGCCTTTACTGGAGCTGGAGTAATTGCCTCGGTGTACACACCAAAGAGGCTACCGCTGGTAGCCGCGCTGGTGGACTCAAACGTCATACTGCTTGACTTGGACTTAACAGCAAAACCTGCAAGGTTCTTCTCCTGGTCAGGACCAGAGGTTCCACGAACAGGATTCCAGGTAATCTTATTACCACCTGTGGTCTCGGTAAGGATGTTCCTGTTATTCATGACAATGCTGTCAATAGTACTGTTTGCATCAATCAGCGAGAAGGTCTCGTTTGCGCCAGTATCACCGACAACGTCAATATCGCTTGGCTGCATAACAAGCTTGAGGTCACAAGGGGTGCCATCGGTGTACTTAAGCTCTACTGTTACGTTTGCATTGATTGCATAGGACCTGAACATATCGGCAGTGTAGCTGGGGTGATTTACGTCAATGTAGTCCATAATCTGGAAGGACTTGGTTCCTCAGTTCTCATCAACAGTCAGGAATGCAACATCGGTCTTATTAGGGTTGTTGTAATCTGCGTTGGCATTCTTGAGGGTAAAGTCCAGCGAGTTAATGGTGACATAAACGTCAACGGACTTGCCGTCAACGGTGCCTGCATTGGAGAACTTCAGCGAGAGAGGCTGAGCATACTGCTGGTCAGAGCCGTCCTTAGTTGGCTGAACAACAAAAGCGGTTGAAGGAAGATTGCCTGTGTCAGAAGCAGGAATCTCTACACGCTTAAAGCCAGTTCCCTGCGAGAGAACAGTCATGTTGTCTCTGGTCAGCGTGAACTGGTAAATGTTGATCTGGGTAAGATCACTATCGTCTTTCTGGCGATCAAGTGCCTGAGCTGTGTTAATAGACATAAACAGGCATGCCACAACCATGGTGAGAAAGACTGAGATTCTCTTAAGAAAATCCTTTTTCATGACAACCCCTCTAAAAGATGTGCATATTACAGCTATTTTTTCTTACAAATTAATAGCCAAAACATAAGAGAAATTAGTATTCAAATTAAAAGTGAATTTAGCTGATAAATAGTACAGTTCACATGGACAGTACTGTTTTGAAAATAGTTCAAATTTTTGTATCCGCGCCGCATCTGCTGCTGGCGAATATGAATTCAGCCGTCGCGCTTCAAGACGCCGCGGTCAGTCCGCAGCCTCGGTCCGCGTGCCTCTGCCCACTCGCCTTAGTTTGCTCCGCCAGGGCGAGAAGGTCTTCCAGCTTGATGATTATCTGGCTCTTGAACTTTTTCTGTCTTGGAGCAAATCCACGCAATGGTATAGCCAACGCAGCCGATAAACAGGCAGGTTATACCTAACATAAACATTTTCTCGCCAACGCCAAAGTCAATCTCGTATTGAATTTTGAGCGCCAGCGGAGGATCCTGCAAAGGAAGCCCTGCCTTAGCGAACAGGTAGTATGCGCCCATGAGTGCACTTAAAATACCTGAAATTAAAAATCCCTGTGAAAGGTTTTTGATTACTTGAGCTGCTTTGTTCATGGCGCATCATCTCCTTATGTGGCTATAGTAAAGCAAAATGGCGAGAAACCCAAAAGAGAGCCAGCGCGCCAGCTCTCTTTTGACGTGCAGGTGTTTTGTAGTGGATTAAGCTGCTTACTTCCCACTTGCCATCTTAGCTGGATACCACTTTTGGAACCACGCCGTAAACAGACCCATTCCAATAGGAACCAGGTTATTCACAATAACCAAAATACCGCCCACACCATTTTGAACTGCAAACCAGCTCCAAATTGCTGTCAACACGTACATAGCACCCCAACATGCAGCCAAAATATAATTTGTCTTCATGAACAGCGGATTGTTGTAGGCACTATCTCCGCCGTAGCTGTACTTAACATATGCAGCGCAGAGAGGCTCCTTAGTAAGGCATGATGCAAGCCACATAAGACCAAAAGCCAGGTAACCCAAATTGACAATAAGATTCCCGTCGCCATTTCCGCTCATAAAAACGCCCGCAGACAATGCTCCAACCAGGGCAAATGAAATTCTGTCCCAGATGGTGAACATGAAGTTCCTCATAATAAGCGGCATCAGAGCAGTAACAAGCAGCGTAATCATAGCGCCAACCTGAGAGTCAAACGACGTTGCAGTCCAGAAGGTAATCCAAGGAAGCAGCATCGTAATCATCTGCGGATTTTTCTGTACGTTGCCCGCTTCTTTAGCCGACGCGTCCTGTGCAGATTCAGTTGAACTACCAGGCGTAGGACCAAAATACTTGTCCCAATCAATCATGAAGGAAAAATCGCCCTCAACGGTATACAGGTGCTTACCCAACGCCTCTGGTCCGCTAATCTCGCCACGAGAAATGGACTGCCAGACCTCAAATGGAGTGTTGAGCTTTGTGGTGGTAGTGAGGCTACCATCAGTAAAGACCTTGCTTCCGTCTTTACCCAGCAAAATCTGATAGCTACGACCAAGGTCGGTGTAGTTCATCTCAAGAACGCGATCTTTGCCGTCGTAAGCCGTTTTGTCGTACAGAGCTGCCATCTGGGAGGTGAAGATATGGTCAAAAGGCACCTGCTCAACGGGTTTC
The DNA here is from genome assembly GCA_938028565.1 of uncultured Atopobium sp. Taxonomy (GTDB): domain Bacteria; phylum Actinomycetota; class Coriobacteriia; order Coriobacteriales; family Atopobiaceae; genus Lancefieldella. The sequence continues at coordinate 19,112 of CALIZS010000019.1, forward strand.
TCGCCAGTGTTTGTGCTACCCTGAGCGCTTGTATCGCGAGAAATTCCCCAGCTTGCATCCGCCATTTGCTCAAACATCTCTTTTGGATACAGCAAGACTTTAAGCTCAGCTTTTGTCTGGTCAGAAATGCCACCTTGGGCGTATTCTGTGCCAGCCTTTGTGACAAGCTCCAGGTACTGGTTAGTGCGTGCGGAAAGCTCTTTCACGCGGAAAAGCTCGCCCTGACCGCAGAAAATGCCCTCGTAATTGCCCTGGCCAAGAATGTGGTCAAACATCTTGGTAACGCTATCGTAGTTGCCCTCTGAAGAATAGAATCCGCAGGTAGAGATAAGAACGTGCTTCTTACCTGTCATGTCATAGCGAGATTCGTGAGCGCCACTTCCATATCCCCTGCTTGCGTCGCTCATAAAGGGCAAACTCATGGGGAGCTGGCGATCAATGAGGTTCTTCAGCAGTCCAGGCACGTTGAAGTAGTAGAGCGGAAAACTCCAAATAACCAGGTCAGCCCAGAGCTGCTTTTGGATGACGGTTTCTTCATCGTCCGACATAATGCACTGACCTGGAGTGTTCTTCCAGCAGTGGAAACATCCCTTGCATGGCTTGATGTCCATAGTGGCAACGTTGAGTTGCTCAACAGTCACGTCTTCATGGGCGTGCTGCTCGGAGATGCCCTCGATGAAGCTCTTTGCAAGACGCAGAGAGTTGCTGGCTTTGCCCTTGGGACTGCCGTTAATAAGCAGAATGTTCATGGTACGCCTCCAGCTCCTTCATGCACTTCTCGCTCCATGCCTTAAGCATTTCCTCGTGCATCTTGCCGTACTCGATAGTAAATTGCCAAAACAACGCCTTCTCTGGGTCACCCATTTGAGCTGCGTAAGCGGCCACCGCGCCAGCTGCCAGCTCACTTCCACCAGGAAACGATGAGGCGTTATCTGCGATTCGTTTGAAGAATACAAGGTTTTCCTCGTAGGAGCACTCGCCCCTAAAGAACGTCTGCATCAAAAGCGGAATGCGCAGCACCGAGGACTGGGAGTCTTCCCTCAGCCACCTCTGCAACTCTTCTTTACCGGCTTCAGTTATCGAGAAAACCTTTTTATCTGGCTTTCCTTTTTGAGCAACGAGCGTTGAGGTAACCCAGCCGTCCTTTTCTAGCGACTGTAGCTCTCTATAAATCTGGCTTGTCTGGGCGGTCCAGAAGTAATTAAGCGACTGTTGAAAGATGGTTTTAATCTCGTAGCCGGACATATCTCCATAATTCAAGAGACCAAGAATTCCCTGCTTGAGCAAATCTCTCATCTCCTTATATTCCACTTGTTGAATATCTTATAATGGTAATAGTAATTCCACTTGTGGAATATGTCAACGAGAAATTCTAAAAACTTTAATTACTTTCTGTCTGAAAAAGACTCTGCCATTTCTGACAGAGTCTTGATGCAATCTTGACGTAATTCTTACGGAATCCTGACAAGGTCCTGACGCTATCGATTACACGGAAGAAGCGGCGTGTTCACCGCGTTTTCGCGCGTATCATAACGCTCGTCATATGCGTCGTAGGGAGCTTTGGGGTCATGGACTTTAACTGGTTTGTTGACGTTACACACCTCATCGGTATGAGCAAAGACAAAGTTGATGTCATCCGCCCAGCCCGTATGCCCGGTGATAATTTTGGGATTAAGTCCACGCTGACGCAGAATACCCTCAAGTTTTGCAAGCGATTGAACAGCAAGTTTGTTGTCTTCTGCAAGCTTATTGATAAAGCTATAACCACCGTCTGCTCCTAGCCAGATGGTATCGGCAGAGAATAAATACTCGTCATCAATCAGATACACCACGTGACCCCAGGTATGACCGGGGACAAGAATTGTTTCGATTTTTATGCCATCAATATCAAGCACTTCCCCATCGTGCAGAAGTGTCTTTTTATTTGGAACAACTACCTTTGGTAGCTTGAACCAGCCATTCATTACACGACGGCGAGCTTCTCCTGTTAAATACCTATTTTCAACATCGCCAATATAAACCCGTGCGTGGCTGAAAAGCTGGTCACTATCTGCCTCAATTGCACCCACGTGATCAGTATCCTGGTGAGTAATAAGAATATGCTGAATATCCTTAGGATCAATTCCCAGCCAGTCCATCTTTTCATGCAGGCGGTCATAGCTGTATCCTGCGTCAATCATGATGGTTGTGCCATTTTTTGTATAGAAAAAAATGTTGGCCACATACTCACGTATGCACCTTACGCGCTCATCAATGGAACCCGTATTAAGGGGCTTAAATATTTCTTTGCCGCGATACACCCATGACATCAGCACTTTTTGAAACTTTGAAGCGCTCTTTGACATTGCTTCGCCTCGATTCTATTTTCCATTCTCGGCGTCATTTGATTTGAAACGTAATCCACTGGCTCAACGGACAGAACGTGCAGAAAATGGTATCTGAACTTGTCTTTTAATATTTGTTAGATTTTGCTAACTAAATATTACCCCTCAACTGCCCGTAGCCTATGACTTTCCGCTAAACGAGTAAAAAACAAACGCCAGCGTAAAAATAAGTCCTGAACAGCAAAAGCCGCACTCCAAATACATCGGAATGCGGCTTTTTTGCAGACGTACAACACAATGTTGCGTTTAAAAAAGTACTCATGAATCACGGGGTTTCTCGCCACTCAATGATCCCTGCATATAATTTAAATAGGTGTGCTACGATTTTTTCTTCATCCCCATTGAAATCGACATTATAGGCAGCTTCGACTGCCATATCGAGTGCTCTATGAGCCTCTAACAAATCCATAGGCATCTTATCTTGATCATAAAACTCTGCGAGCGTTCTATCGAGATAGCCTTCTCGCGCATTAAGAATTGCTCTCGCGCAAATTTCAATCGCCTCACGCTGCTTACTTTTTGGGCGAGGTCAAATGAAGTTGTTATAAACGACGTTGACAGAATAAGTAAAGTCAGACTTTAAACGTCCAGCAACAATTCTGACCCAAGCATTGTGAAATAATTAACTCATCACACCGAATATATAAATTTGCATCAGCTAGTATCAATAATTTATTATTTACACTCTCTTAGTGCGGTCAATTCTAATCTCTTCTCCAAGATCATTGGTAAAGATTGAATGATCTCCAGAAGAACCCGACAACGCAAATCCAAACATCCATAAAAGAACCAAACCAGCAATAAGAATAGACACAAACCATAAAATCCCGCCAAGATTGTCTAAAATCCAAAGTACAATTCTAAACAGTACTTGAATACATAAGAACACCCTTAGAGAAATATTCAATTCAAATTTCATATCAATATCAGAGAACCAAATGAGAAGAATAAGACCAATATAAGGAGCGTACATCACAAATAAGACACCATTAATCACGTCTGTCGGGAGAACACCGAAACTCAAGGAAAGACTGTAGCAAATTTTGTCGAAGAAAAGCGCTAATGAATCAATCATCTCCGCGTTGTCTATGAAAATTCCCAAATCGCCAACGAGCAGGAATCTCATTACGTAGCCGACTATGATAAGTCCAGTAAGTATTTCGCCCAGAATGCGGACAACACCCTTACTCTCACTCACAAATGAAATGGCCATTGAGATGAGCATTATGCCAATTAGGAGAGAAACCAGCATTCCGACCCAACCAGATAAATACATTAATCCAAAAGAAGTTCCATTTGTGGAAAGCTCAAAATGAGCGGCTCCCGTCACGTAAGCTTTAATTAAATTGTAAAGTGCATAAAGAAAGGATATTACTGCGACAAAAAACACCGTAGCTGAGCTAATTTTCCAAACAGCGTGACTCGGATTGGTTTTTAACTCTTGGATAGTGTCGTCAAGCCAACTCCTAGCAGCGAATTTGAACTCTTGAAGTTTACTATGTATCTTAGATTGTTGCTTATCTTGATTAATGTTCTCCTCATGCATAATAACACCCTTCTAAGCCAAAGCTCTTCGATACACCGAAGTTGCGGAGGGCTTTTATGTAATTGGAAAACACCGCCACAACTGTCACCCCTCAAATCGATTGCTTAAACGAGAGTCCAACAGAGGTCGATGCCTCCAATTCGAATTCTCGAAAAAACCATCTCCCATATACAAGCAAAACAAGCGAATATCTTCATTTATGACAATATTATTATAACAGATAGAAAAAATCACAACCATCCGCTATGAACTGCATCCCAAAACTTAGATGCAGTTCATAGCGGGTGGTTTTGTGTTTCGCGCGCTTCTCGCGTTCAACAGGCTAAAGCCTCGAAAAAAGAAGGCAGCCTTATGAGCTGCCTTCAATCGTATTGGCAAGTGTGAGGGTGCTCTTAAAATAACATCTCAACACTTAATGTATGGTGGAGGTGCGGAGAATCGAACTCCGGTCCAAAGCAAATCCTAGGCAGGTGTCTCCAAGCTCAGTTACTAATTACATCTCAAGTACCGCACACTTAGTAACAGGCGTTTGGTGCTCCAGTTGGTTCAATCTTTTTGTAAGGCATACCAACTACGTCCTTACAAGCATCTCCCTAAAATGACGTCACCCTGAGAACAGGAGAAAATCCCAGTTAGACGCGCTGAACTAAATTAAGCAGCGAGAGCCATACGAGGCTCAAAAGTAAGAGTGTTGTCAATTCAATTTGACGTTACCCCTGTTTTACGTGGCGAGGAGACCACGGCTTGCTGCCCACCGCAAACTCACCTTGTCGAATCCAGTCACCCCCAATAATGAGAGAAACTGCCACCATGCAGTTTTCAATGTTCCTGAATTGCGGGCACACGTAACGTTGCTTGCAATTCAAAGTGTAGAGAGTATACCCCATGAACTGCCATTCTTTCAAAAAAGATATGACTATTTTGGGAAGACTTACTTTGTGGCCTACTTAACGACTTACTTTGTGGCTTATTTTACGGGCTACTTTACGGCTTACTTTGTAGCTTACTTTGTAGCTTACTTTGCAGACTTACCGTGAGCTTCTAGGACTTGTTTCTCGCGATCAATAAACATGATAAGAATAACCACGAGAAGCGCCGCGGGTGAGAGCCAAATCATATGAGTACCCATAAGCGGAATGAGCAAGTTACCCACTACCGCGCCAGCTACAAAGCAGAAAATAGTTCCAAAATAGAGCAGCGATGTCTCAATGTGCACAGGCTCATGCGTGTGCATATAAGCTGCTATTTCTTGCGTTCCGCCACGAAGATTACCAATGCACATGGTGGTGGCAAACGCGTGACCGTGCAGTTTTCTAAACGCCTGGACTTGAATGCCACATGCAAGCGACGTCAGGCTGTTTGCCAGCAGGTTCATATCGGTTGGAAGTAAAGAAACTACACCTAGAAGCGCAATCTCTACGATAACCGCCAGCTGTCTCCAATGCAGATGTTCTTCTCGCGCAATGGCTCGAATGGCATACGAGAGCGCAATGCCTATGGCAAATGCCAGAATTGGAAGAGCGTACTTGAGGCACTTTTCAAACGATCCACTGGTCAGATTTACGCCCAAAAGCAGTAAGTTTCCCGTCTGAGCATTGGCAAAAACACCGCCACGTACCAGGTAGGAATAGGCGTCCATCACTCCGCCCGAGAAGGCCAAAAATGCAGCTACTTCCACCGAATCTGACATTTGTAACGCGTGCTTCAAAACCACTCCAACCACATTGCGTACATCAACGGCACATATTATGCAGGCGCATACGAAAAGCGATGCAGGTTAAATCCTACATCGCTTTTACGATTTTGTTTGGGTGATCATCAAAGAGGTTACCAACGTGCAATCTTGCGTGGATAACCTATCCGACTAATTTGTGGGGAGTTTACTCCTCAACAAGCTCGAACATCTCTGGACCAACGCCACAAACTGGGCAAACATAGTCCTCAGGAAGCTCTGGAGTGTCAACCTCAACCTCGTAGCCACAAACGGTGCAAACAAACTTGTAAGTAGTCTCTGCCATTTTTATTCCTCTCTCCAAGCGCTTATGCGCTTTTCCTTCTATTCGCGCAGTTAACGCGGACGGCAACTAACCGTGGCCCTTATCCGCGGTTAAGTGCTCATGCAGATAGTAACAAATCTTGAGTGATTCTAAAGCATTATTCCGAAAATAGGAATGATTCTCATAAAATTCGCACGAATTTTTTTGCGAGAAGTTCGACGCGCTCCTAGTAGCAACGCTTCCTTGCGAGACTGCTTCTACCAGCAAGCGCGCTCCTACTAGCGGCTGCGCTCCTTGAGGGCTCGCTGAATCTCACGGTCAGAATCGCGCTTGGCTGCAGACGCACGCTTGTCGTAGAGCTTTTTGCCCTGCGAAAGCGCAATCAGCAACTTGACGCGGTTATGCTCGTCAAAGTAAATCTCAAGCGGAACCAGCGCCAAACCTTTCTGGCGAAGCTTTCCGTCAAGATAGTCAATCTGCCTGCGGTGAAGCAGCAGCTTGCGCTTTCTATCCGGGTCCACGTTCCACACGCCGCCATTGGTGTACGGATGCAGATGCATGCCGTGAATCCACGCCTCGCCGTCGCGAATGAGGCAGAACGTGTCGGTCAGCTGACAACCACGCTCGCGCAAGCTCTTGACCTCGGTGCCAGTGAGCACCAGGCCGCACTCAAAGGTCTCGCCAATCTCGTACTCATGACGAGCAGAGCGATTGCGTGCAATCGACTTCTTGCCCTGCTGTTTTCCCTGGGTCTCGGCCATACTTACTTGCCTTCCCCGTCTGAAGTTTCAGCTGCATCGGTTTTCTCGCCAGATGCATTGCCAGGCACGTCACTAGATACAGGGTTACCGCCTGCGGTGAAGCCCTCGGAGATTGCGGCGTCGCGGACAAGCTGCAGAAGCGTAAGAGCCGCCTGCTCACCCACAAGATCGCGAGCGCGAATGGTCATCTCAGTTGCAGTAACTCTGTCGCCCATGGCAGCGCAATCCTGCGCACACATCAGCAGGCAAACCGCAATCTCGGCGTTAGCGCCTGTTGGCAGGCCCTCAGCCTCGAGCAGGTCATTTGCCTCTTCATCCGTAAGACCGTCGGGATCTTTTGGGGTACCTGCAGCCTGGTCAAGCGCAGCCTCAAGTGTACTGTCTTTAACCTCAAAGCGACGAGCAGCTCTCAGACATGCTGCAGCCTGCTCAAGCCTACCCTGAGCCTCAAACCACGCAGCAAAATTCAAAAACGCCCTGGTCAGATGCCTTGCCTCACTTGCGCGCTCAAAGACGCCAAATGTCAGAGCCATCTGCTCACGAATATCGCCTGCAATCTTAAACAGGTCAGCCAAATCAAGTCTAAATCCGCAGTTCATTGGGTTCCAACGAATAGCAGTCTTCAGCGCATTCATGGCGTTTTCGTAATCACCGGTGCGTACGTAAGCCATTGCAAGGTCACCGTACAGGCGATCAAACGGCTCATGGACATCCTCAAGCTTGCGAGGGTCGTTCTCCACGCGCCTATACGCTAAGCGGTCAAACAGCGTTGGGAACGCAAAATACTGCAGCTCATCTGTGGTTTGGCAGTTGCAGTCCACATATTCCTCAGCGTCTTCAGCCAAACGAAGCAGCAGCTCAAGGGCCTCTTCATTCTGGTCCTGCATCATCATGCCTTCAGCGCGCATCAGCTCATCTGAAAGTGCCGAAAGTGCCATCTTACTCACCTATCATTCACTATCAATCATGCAATCATCTGTGCGGGTGCTTCATAAACCCGCACGTAATCTACGTGCATATTATTCCACAAGTGCCAAATCAATCTGACCACGAGCCACATTTACGCCAGAAATCTTCACGCGCACACGCCCACCAATACGATACGTTTTGCCTGTTGATTCCCCTATCAGCGCCAGAGTCTCCTGATCGTACACGTACCATTCGTGACCCAAATCCCTCACAGCGAGAAGCCCGTCAGCGTAGGTACCGTCTATCGTAATGAACAGGCCAAAGCGCTCGCAGCCGTCAATGGTTCCCCATGTTTCTTCTCCCAGACGGCTCTGATAGTACTCGGCTAGCTTGATCTTTTGCGTCGCACGAGCCGCTGCGTCTGCCTTGCGCTCCTGCTCAGAGCAGGTGCTACAGATATCTGGGAGTGCGCTCAACTCTGCGCGAGACGCCGTCTGACCGCGAAGCAGACGCTTGAGCGTACGATGAACTATCACGTCGGGATAGCGCCTAATTGGAGAGGTGAAGTGGCAATACGCATCCGCTCCCAGAGCAAAGTGCCCCTGGTTTGTTGGCAGATAGATAGCTCGTTTTTGCGCCCTGAGCAGCTGCGCATTTACCACGCGAGAATAACGTGTGCCGTGGACTGACTCCAGCGCTTCTTGCAATGCCGTCTGATCGCCAATGGCAATACGAGATGCAACATCTGGCTCAAGAGCACCCATCGCTACAAGTGGAGTGACCGCAAGCTTAAGAGACTCTGGAGAAGGCTGCTCATGCACGCGATATGCCGACTCCAGGTCATGCTGGCTGAGCATGTGCGCAACACTCTCATTGGCTGCAAGCATTGCTTCCTCGATAAGTCCCGTTGCTTGAGTACGCTCGCGCACCGACACGCCAGTAGGCTTGTTATCCTGGTCAAGCACTACGCGCGTCTCTACGCTCTCAAAATCTACTGAGCCGCGTTTTTTACGAATCTCTTCTCGAAGTGCTCGGATTTGATTGAGCGCGCCAATCATCTCTTTGATTGCGCCAGCATCTTCTCTAGGCACGGCGGAGTCAAGTGCTGTAGCGTCTCCTTGCAGATAGCTATCTACCTGGTCGTAGCTGAGCCTTGCTCGTGAGCGAATGACGGAATTCATGGCGGTTGCGCCAAGAACCTTGCCCGAGCTACTCAACTTCATCTTTACCGACATAGCTAGCCTATCTTCAGCTGGTCGCAGAGAACACACGTCATTGCAGAGCTTTTCTGGCAACATGGGCAACACGCGATCCGCTAAATATGCCGAGCAAGTGCGCATGCGGGCTTCCAGGTCAATGGGAGAATCCCAGTTCACATAGTGAGCCACGTCTGCAATGTGAACCCAGAGTTCAAAGCCGCCATCTTCAAGCTTCCGCGCACCAACAGCGTCATCAAAATCTTTAGCATCTGCGGGGTCTACGGTGATGCATAGCTCTGCTCGCAAATCGTGTCTTGAAGCGTCTTCTGCAAGGGCTTTATCTGCGTCAACGGAGATTTTCTCAGCTTGTCTCAGCGCCTTGATAGGAAATTCCGTTGCCAAACCGTACGAAGCAATAGTTGCCTCGACGTTCATGTCCAGATCTTCGGCTGATCCCACGCGGCGCTCGATAGTGACTACAGCAGCGCTTTTACGCGTTGGATACTCTGTGATGCGCGCGACAACTACGTCGCCCTCAAAAACGTAATGATGTCCCACAGAAGGGTCTTCTGGAAGCACAAAGAAATCTCGCTGGATGCGACTATCCAGCGGCACCACAGCGCCAAGTGGACCGGCGTCGTGGTAGATACCTAAAAACGTCTGAGTAGCTCGCGTAAGCACAAAACGCACGTTTGCCAGAGGAGCCTTTCCCTTGGCCGAGACAAGCGAAACCTGGACCTCGTCTCCGTGCATTGCCTCATGAATCCCGTGCTTGGCCAGCGCATACGTACCCTCAGGGGTGCTTACGGTAGCAACTCCTGGACGAGAAAGACTCAGCGTGCCTGTAAGCAGTGCCGATGGTCGCTTTGAGACTTTTGCACGTCCCTGACGACGGCTTCCTTTATGTATGCGTTTTCTAGCCAAAAATCCTCCTGTAGGTAGAAGCCAGCGCCTTTTGCGCTGACCCAATGAATCTTCTGATATGTACCCTAAAGTGCCTCGTGATAGACGATGTGCAGATAAGGCGAGAAGTTCCAAGGATTCCGCTGAGCATTTCGACGAGTTGTCGCGGCCTCAACGGGTTTCTCGCCATCCCTGCACACAAAAAGAGCCCCTATGCAGAGACTGCATAGGGGCTCCAGAAGGGATTGGTTTACCTCTTAGAAGGTGCCGCGAATAACCTCGCTGCCTTCCTTCATGATAACTTCCATGTTATCTGGGGTAAGGTCGCGGATGTTGGTAGCAACGTCGCCCTTGACAACCAGGAGGTCAGCAAGCTTGCCAGCCTCGAGGGAGCCAAACTCATCCTCGTGGTGAACCATCTTAGCACCGTTAAGGGTAGCAGCCTTGATGGTCTCAAGAATGGTGACGCCAGCCTTCTCAACGAAGTCATACATCTCGTCGATGGTGACCCAGCCGTAAGGAGTTACGAAGCTGAAGGAGTCGGAGCCGATGGTGAGAGTGACGCCGCGCTCGTTAGCAGCACGGAGGTTCTCGTATGTACGGTTGAGGCCCTTCTCAACAACAGTGTCGCCTGGGAATGCGTCAAGCTCTGGAGTCCACTCTGGTGGATAAGTTCCGTACCAAGTTGGCAGGAAGCCGATGGTAGGAGTGAAGAAGGTGCCCTGCTCGCACATAAGATCCATGGTCTTTGCATCAAGCTCGAAGCCGTGAATCATCTGCTCGCAGCCGCAACGGACGGAGTCATAAGCTGCGGAGAAGCTGTTGTAGGAGTGTGACCAAACAGGAATACCAACCATTGCTGCCTCGTCGCAAACTGCCTTGATCTCCTCGTAGCAGTAGTGCTGATCGCGACCGGAGTCCCAGTGCCAAATGCCGCCACCGGTTGCCCAAATCTTGATTGCGTCTGGGTTCTCACGAAGACGACGACGAACTGCCTTACGAAGATCCCAAGGACCGTCTACCTGGTCGCCCCATGGGTGACCATTCTTGGAGATCTCCTGTGGGAGCTGGTGGCAGTCACCGTGGCCAGCAACGCGGCAGAAGCCAAGGCCGGTAGCGTAGATACGTGGTCCCTCCATGACGCCCATGTTAACGAGGTCACGAATTGCGATACCATTGCGGCCAATCTCGCAGACGGTGGTAAGACCGTGGGAGAGAGCGTCCCAGGACTGCTTGACTGCGCATGCCTGCTTCTGAGCAACGGACTCAATAACCCAGTCGTTATCGTTGTCGGTCAGGTTGCCGGAGAAGTGCAGGTGGGTATCGATAAGACCTGGCATAATGGTACGGCCCTGGATGTCACGGACCTCATAGCCCTCTGGAACCTCAGTGCGAGGACCAGCATAAGCGATCTTCTTGTCGTCTACGAGGACAAGAGAATCCTCAACAGGAGCGGCGCCAGTGCCGTCAACGAGCTTTCCGCCTACAAAAGCAATCTTACTCATTTCTTTCCCCCTCTAGTAAATGATAAATACTATCTTTTTGCACCCACCCTTTTTGGGCGCAAAAAATCCAAACTAAAGAAACAAATAACGTGCTTAGTTCAACGTACCGATGAAACCTTTAGAGCTTGCAAGCAACTTATGCTGCTGCCTTCTCAGACTGACGACCAAAGATCATGAAGATGGCCATACCAATGACAATCCAAGAAATGGTGATGATCCACTCAACTGGCTTCAAAGCTGCGGGGCTGAAAGGAACAACCATCAGGCCGATGATGATACTACCAGCAAGAATTGCAGCAAGGATACCTGCGATACCACCGTTGACCTTGTAAGGACGAGGCAGGTCTGGCTCGGTCTGACGCAGACGCAGGCAGGCAACGCCAGCCATGGTGCATGCAAAGATGAAGCCAAGAGAAGCAACGTTGGTCAGAGGAACAAGCATGTTGCGGCCAAGGAATGGACCAACAAGGGTCAGGCCAGCCATGAACATGTTTGCGGTCAGAGGTGCGCCGGACTTAGGATCAATCTTTGCGAAGGTCTCTGGGAGCATCTTCTTACGACCAAGAGCAAGCAGCAGACGAGTAGAAGCGCCAAAGAAGGAGTTCATTGGGCCCAGAGGTCCAAGTGTTGCAATGATGAGCATTGCAATGTAGAAGAACAGATTGATGCGCTCGAGAACTGCAAGTGCAGGAACGGAAGACTTAACAAACTCGTGCCAGTCAATCATGGTTCCGAATGCATAGATGCAGATGAGATAGAAGACACCAGATGCCATAAGTGCAAGTGCAGGAATGATGCCAAACTTCTTCCAGTCAAGGTCAGCAGAAGCCTCTTCTGCCTGCTGTGGAATGGTGTCAAAGCCAGCGTAGAAGAATGGAGTCATAACAAGTACTGCAATGATGCCACCAAAGAAGCTGGTAGCCTTTGTGCTCTCGCCACCTGCAACCTCAGTTGCCTGGGAGAAGACTGGGAGGCCGTTGCTTGGAGAACCAGTTGCAAAGGAGATAACCATTGCAAGGATCATACCAGTCAGCAGAGCCTTGGTAAGGAAGCTCGAAAGCTTAGCTGCTGCGCCAGCACCCTTGAAGTTAAGGAAGATGACCAGGATAGCAAAGCAAAGAGCGATGACTGTTGGCCACAGATAAACATCTGCACCAAGAATGGTGTAGAGCTTAACGGAGCGCAGCCAAGAAAGAATAGGGAATGCACCAAAACGGTCGGTGAGAAGCGTGGAAATAGCAATTGCCTCCCAAGGGCACAGTGGAGCGTTACCCAGAAGGAGCATCCAGCCGGTAAAGAAGCCCAATGGGCGACCGAATGTCCTGTCGACGTACTCAATGATGCCACCAGAAATTGGAATAGCAGCTGTGAGCTCGCCAAAAACACACCCAATTGGTACAAGGAAAATTGCGCCAATTGCGAATGCGATCATCGCGGGGAATGGTCCTCCACCAAGAACCATCCAGTCGCCTACCAGGAGCACCCATCCGGTACCAATGATCGCACCAAATCCGATGGTAAAGAAGTTGAATAGACTCAACGACTTTTGCATCTCAGGTGCCTCGGCATTTTCTGCCATGTCCCACTCCTTCCCGTAATAACTCAGACGAAGAACTTGATGAGACTATGTTTACACCCGAAGCCATTTGAAAAAAGAAGTAGCGCCCTCTGGGCGTCAGATAAACCCGTAAGCGTAAAGGCTACAACCGCGAGCGGTAGTTAAATCTTTTTACATCTTTACCAAAATCTAATAACAGTTATGCAATTTTCAAATAGTTAACGTACACAACTGTGTATTAATCTTTAACTCAAATACTTTAAAAACTCTTCTGTAGTGCGCGACATCTCGCCTTTTACACGATGTGTAATGAAGACATTACGATATACGGGAGTCTCCAGATGATGTACATCAATATCAAAATTTGTACCTTTTGTTGCCTCAAGTGGCAACAAACTTACACCAAGACCCGACTCTACCATGGACATAATGGTGAATGAATCCGATGACGCAAACGTCATGCGTGCGTTTTTGAGTTGCTTCTGAAGCAGAGGAGCTGTCTCAATATCAACAATAAAGGGCTCTTCAATAAGACGCTTAACAGGAATTGTCTCAAGGTTCTTCTCGTAATGTCCCTTTTGAGAAACAACAATGACCTCATCATGATCAAATAAAGTTGAAGTAAATCCCTGCTCAGTTGCGCGGGTCATAGTAAAACTAATATCCACCTTACCCTTGCTAATAAGACGCAGGGCTTCTCCGTACGTGCACTCAATAACTTCAACTTTGATATTAGGGTGATCATTCATGTAGCGCTTCAGATGAACTGGAAGCGTCCTGGATAGGAAGCTTGAAGGTGCAGCAATGATTAGGTTGCCCATCTCAATGGCGCTGACACGATTAACTTGATTGCTCAACTTGCTGTATGCCTGACACACCTCTTCTGCAACAGGCAAAAGCGTCTTTCCCTCAGGAGTCAAACTTACATAGCCGCCATGCCTGTTAAACAAGCGGACATCCCACTCTTTTTCTATACTTGCCACCATGCGACTAATAGACGACTGAGTGCATCCCAGCTCTTCTGCCGCCACTGTAAAGCTACTGTGATACGCCGCGGAAGTAAAAGCCTGGAATTTGTGCAAGTTGGTCTCCATACTTGCTTCCCCTATCCAAGTACGTGGCCTGAAAATTCATCCTTAAAAATATCATTCTACCTGCAAATTGGTAAATACCGTTTAACGTAAAAAGACCCCGTGAACGGTTTTCACGAGGTCTTACCTTGCAATCTTTATGCAAAAAACTTTCGTAATTGGTACTTCACTTTGACAATTGAAGTACCAGGTTGCTTAGTTGCTATGCCTTCAGATAGCGGCCCATAGCAATAGCAGAGCCAAAGAGTCCCAGAAGCAAACCTAAGAGCAGCAAAAGGCCACTCATACCCAACATGACCGTTTTTGGAATAGCAAAGGTCAAGAAGGTCATGCTTTCTGCCATAACCGGCAGAAGCATGTGGGCTCCAACAACCAAAACGACAATGGCGAGAAGAGCACCAATAACCGCCTCAAGCACACCTTCCATAAGGAATGGCCCACGAATAAAGCTGTTAGATGCGCCGACCAGACGCATGATGGCAATCTCACGACGACGAGCATTAATAGCAAGGCGAATGGTGTTGTTAATAAAGACAAAGGCAACAAACACCAGAAGTCCAACAAGGCCAATAGCGCCAATACGAATGTATGCTGTTACGCTAAACAAACGCTCAACGGTCTCGCGACCATACTGAACATCACCAGAAGGATTGCTCTTATTATCTGCAATAGCTGCAAAAGATGATGAAGAGGCAATACGCTGGGCAACGTCTTGAACATCCTTAGGATCCTTGAGTTTGATCACAAGAGATGCAGGAATTGGATTTTGGCCATCAAGAGCAGAAACCGCATCAGAAGCATTGCGATAACTCATGGTGGTGCGGTACTCCTCAAGAGCCTGATCTTTGCTCTTATAGGTTACAGACTCAACCGTATCCCAGCCTTGAACTTCTTGCTGGAAAGCAGTTACTGCAGCCTGATCTGCGTCATCCGAAAGAAATGCCTGGATAGTAACGCGGTTCTCGACACTTCCTACCATGTTCTCGATAAGAGCGGAGCCAAGAATAAACAAGCCGATAATGAACAGTGACAAGAAGATGGTTACGATTGCACCAAGAGCGGTAGACCAGTTCCTTTTAAAGTGGCTTCCGGCCTCATGCAGAGAATATCCAAAATTAGAGAGCCCCATAGTAGCCATAGCCTCCCTTCTCCTGGTCGCGGACAATATGACCAGCCTCAAGTGCAATAACGCGCTTACGCATAGAGTCAACCATCTCGCGATCGTGTGTTGCCATTACAACCGTAGTGCCCGCACGATTAATGCGGTCAAGAAGCTTCATAATACCCAGAGAAATTGCTGGGTCCAAGTTACCTGTTGGCTCGTCGCAGATAAGCAGAGGTGGGCGATTAACCATTGCACGAGCAACGGAAACACGCTGCTGCTCACCGCCAGAAAGCTGGTCTGGGTAAGCGTCCATCTTTTGTCCAAGTCCTACCAGACGCAGAACCTCAGGAACCTGCACCTTAATAACAGAACGAGGCTTGCCAATGCACTCAAGTGCAAAGGAAACATTCTCATAGACGGTCTTATCGGGCAGAAGCTTAAAGTCCTGGAAGACGGTACCAATCTGACGACGCAGATAAGGAACCTTGGAGTTACGCATACGTGTAAGATCCTGACCAGCAACAATAACCTGTCCGTGAGTTGCCTTCTGCTCGCGCGTGATAAGACGCAAGAGAGATGACTTACCGGAACCAGAGTGTCCAACTACAAAGACAAACTCACCTGGGTAGATATCAGCGCTGATGTTATCCAGCGCAGGATGATTTGGCTGCGATGGATACACAAGCGAGGCACTCTTAAAAGAGATGGTAGGAGTACCAGTGTGCTCTACTCTAGGCGCGTCTTGAGCTAAATCTGCAAAAAACTTTGCGCGATCAAGAGGTGCCTGCTCAGGGTTATTTTGCTGCTCAGCGGTAACTACATGCACAGCTTCAGCGCCGGAAGCAAACGGATCAGATACAGTTGTTACAGGTTCAGCAGCCTGGGCCACTGGCACATCAGCAGAAAAGTCCTGGGTTTCAACTTGATCAGCTCCAACATCTTGCTGGTCAAGCTGGTTAAGATCATCCTGAGAAATTACCCCAAAACGGTCATCAAACGAGGACTCCTGTTGCTCATCAGTGCGAAAATGATTAGCCACAGTTGCTCCTTTTCTTACTCCGAAGAGACAGATACAGATTTTATTTTACCAAAAGTGCAGGTATGTTACACGTCATGCAGGTCATCCACAGAAAAACCGCCTTCCTTTTTACAAGAGAGGCGGTTGACTACAATCGCAAAAAAGAGCAAGACGTGCGTTAATTATGCAGTATGCTCTTCTAGCCAAGTAGATAACTTTTCTTTAATCTCTATCTTATCGAGAATACTGGTAATACCAACTGCTGAGTAGGCTTGTTTTGAGTTGTTTAACTTAAGCGCAAGGTCAGTCATAGTAATGACAAGGTTTCCATCGAATTCATCAAGTGCTTCAAGGCTGCCTTTACACCATTAATACGTAACTCTACGGCATCTCCCATAGTGGTAGTCACCTTACTGTCGAGAGTATTTACAGAGATTCGTGAAAGCTGAAGATGCTGCACCAAACTTAAACCATTGCTTGATGTCTTTTGCTGAAGCAGATTAGGGATAATTATTTGGCGGTCAGTTTTTTGTATTACGTTGTTGGCGGTCACTGTAACGTCATTAAGCTGCTTACTCTCTGGCTCCAACACGATTGTACCCACCGAAAGGTGCTTAGAAATGTTTTGGCATTTAATTTCCTGTGTAGAATACCCAACAAAAGATATCCTTATTCTATAGTTCTCTCCTTCATGCGTATTCAATTCAAAGCCACCATTCATATCAGTTACCACTCCACTAATCATCTTATTTTCGCTTTCACGAAATAACGAAACAGTTGCAGCTGGTAATGGTTGCTTGTTTTCATCTACGACCGTTCCCGTAGTTTGTGCAGCAAGAATACCATAGCAGCCAGACATGAGCAACGTGAGAATTTTCTTTTTCATAGACATTATATTATTTATTATATGTATTGTCTTATTATAATTTTGGAGTAAACATCATGATATGCCGACAACTTTTCTTGTCTTTCGATGTTGCAAATGTATTGGTTTCTCCAAATCTTTTCACTACACAAAAGTGTAATTCTAAGTTTGTTGTCT
>CALIZS010000020.1 GCA_938028565.1 uncultured Atopobium sp.
ACGCATAACAGCGAAAAGGTGGACTTAGGCCCGTCCTTACGGTAAAGTAAAGGGGACTTGAAACACGTTTTTATAAGGAGAATTCACATGACACACCCTAGCTTCGACGTCCTCGTGGTCGGCGCCGGTTCCAGTGGCCTCATGGCTGCCATTAATGCCGCCAGCCAAGGGGTCCGCGTCCTCCTCCTGGAGAAGAATAAGCGACCTGGTCGCAAGCTCCTGCTATCAGGTGGCGGGCGCTGTAACGTCACCAACCGAACCAGCCGACAGGACCTGATTGCCCACATTCCCGGCAACGGAAAATTCCTCTACTCGGCCCTCAATCAATTCGACCAAGATGACATTATCGACTTCTTCCAGTCCCGGGGTGTTCCCCTCAAGGAAGAGGACCACGGCCGTATGTTTCCGGTGACTAATTCGGCCCGGACTATTCTGGATACCTTGCTGGCTGAGCTTGAAGCCCTAGATGTCACTATCTGGTATGAAGCGCCCGTTGAGCGCTTGCTCCTGGACCGGGAAGCCGGTCGGGTGCGTGGTGTCCTACTGGCTAGCGGCCGAGAGGTACTGGCGCCCGCGGTGGTGCTAGCCGTCGGTGGTCGCGCCTATCCTAAGACCGGGGCCACCGGCGATGGCTACGCCTGGGCCCGGGCTGCCGGCCACACCATCGAGCGCCTTTATGCTACCGAAGCCCCGCTCTTGAGTCAGGATCGCTTCATTGTAGACAAATCCCTACAAGGCGTCTCCCTGCGTGACGTGACGGTGACAGTCTGGGATGCGGAGGGAGCTCCTTCTGCATCTTCCCCAGCCCAAACAGCCGGAAATACGCCTGCCAAACAACTTAGCGCCCCCGCCAAGGCTATCGTCACCCACCAAATGGACATGATTTTCACCCATTTCGGCTTCTCAGGCCCTGCCATCCTACGTTGTTCCGGCCACGTCAACCAGTGGCTCTTTGCCCATCCGGAGGCGGAATCCTGCCTGCTAACAGTCAACTTTCAACCTAAACTGACCCAGGCTGAATTGAGCGCCCAAGCTGAGGCCGGCCGCGACAAACAGCTGCTTACCTTGCTCAAACAGTGGGTGCCCGAGCGCCTGGCCTTGGTCCTCTGCCAGCAATTAGGGGTGGCACCAGAGATTGCCTTTAAGCAGCTGACCCACGCCCAGGTCGCCCAACTCTGGCAGCTGATAACGGCCTTTCCACTAAGCGCGACCGGCTCGCAGCCTCTGGAAAAGGGCTTCGTGACTGGGGGCGGCGTCTCCACCAAGGAAGTCAATCCTAAGACCATGGAGTCCAAGCTGACCCAAGGACTCTTCTTCTGTGGCGAGTTTCTGGACATTAACGGCTACACCGGCGGCTACAACATCACCGCCGCCTTCGTGACCGGCACCATCGCCGGCCAATACGCCGCCTGGAAAAGCTTCGAGCTACAAGGCTGATGATTTAATAGCCCTCCTGCCGAGCCAGTGGTCCACTCCAAAAAGTAGTCCACTAGCTCATGGCTTTCCTCCCCTTTTGCGACCTTTCCGGCAGTTTCCGCCCCAGCCAGTGGTCCACTCCAAAAAGTGGTCCACTAGCTCATAGCTTCCCACCCTATTTGCGCCCTTTCCCACAGCTTCCGCCCCAGCCAGTGGTCCACTCTCCAAAGTGGTCCACTAGCTCATGGCTTTCCTCCCTATTTACGCCCTTTTCCGCAGTTTCTGACCCACTCCAAAGAGTGGACCACTAGCTCACTAAAAAGCGGCTAGGATCCAGTCCTAGCCGCTTTTTTAGCTTACCAATGAGTTTTCTGGCCACTGAAAATGGCTTGTAATTCGGTCAGCGTCAAGTTTTTCAGCTGACTCTGGGCCGGGTTGACCACCACCACGATGCCATCCAAGGCAAAGGTAGCGTGCCCGACCTGGCTAGCCTCACTAGTAGTCAGCTCCCGTGACAGCATACCGATATCGGCGGTGCCATCCAGAGCGGCAGTAAAGCCGGCAGTCGACCCGTTGGAGGTCACATTAATCTTAACGCCAGGATTGAGCTTCTCGTAACGCTCGGCTAGCTTTTCAATGACCGGCGTCAAGGAAGTCGACCCAACTAAGCTCAGCTGGCCCTTGTGTCCACCCGAACTGTAGTCATAGGCGCCGGCCGCCTGCTCCTGCCAAGTCGCCTTGCTACCAGGACTAATATAGCCGGCGCTTTCCACCATAGCCTGCCCCTCACGCGAGAAGACGAAGGACATGAAGTCTTGACCCAGCTCGCTCAGCCCCTCTTCTTTCCAAGCCAGGTTAAAGGGCCGGGACAGAGGATAGGAACCGTCACGCACCGCTTCGACGCTGACCGCCACCCCATCCAAGCTCAGAGCCTGGATACTGTCATTGAGGGAGCCAAAGGAAATATAGCCAATAGCCGCCGGATTGCCAGCCACCACCTGGAGGACGCCGCCCGTCGTATTGAGGACGTCGGCTTCCACGGTGATATTGTCGTCGCCTTGGGCATCGACTACCTTAGCCAGTTCCACAAAGGCCTGGCGTGTCCCAGACCCTGCTTCCCGGCTGACCACAATAATGGGCTGGCCGCTGACCGAGCTAGCGGCTGCTGCCACCAAGCCAAATGGCCCAAGGGCGCCCGCTAGAATCCCCGTCACTAGGATCGCCAGTGCCCACTTAAGGCGCCAGCGCCCCCATTTCTTCTGCTTAAACATGATCTACTAGCCTCCTAGTTGAGCTCGACGATTTCGCCCGTATTGAGGAAGACTACCCGCTCACAAATGTTGGTCACATAGTCGCCAATACGCTCCAAGCTACCTGCCACACCCAAGTAGTCAATCCCGGCTGGAATCAACTCCCGTTTGCGTTCCATGCGCTCAGCCGTATCGCGGTAGACCGCCTCCAGCAATTCATCAATTTCCTCGTCCATGAGAGCCACCTTACGGGCCTTCTTAGCGTCACGACTGATATAGCTGTCCAAGGCGTCAGCAATCATCTTCTCGGCCACTTGCGCCATGCGGGCCAGGTAGCCCTTAACCGTCTGGCTTTCTTCGTCGTGGTCTTGATTACGTAGGGCAATGGTCCCGATGGAAACCGCGTGGTCAGCAATACGTTCTAGGTCGATGCTGACATGGAGAACTGCGAAGAGCATACGCAAGTCTTGGGCTACGGGTTGCTGCAAAGCAATAATCTTGTGGGTATCTTTTTCGATTTCGGCCGTCGTGGCGTTGATTCTCAGGTCATCACTGAAGACTTCGTGGGCCAACTCGGTGTCGCTTTCGATATAGGCCTTGATGGCCTTGTTGACTGAGATTTCAGCCGCCTTACCTAGGCCTAAGAGCTTGTTGTGTAAGGCTTCTAATTCTTGAACATAGTTATTACGCATAGGTCATACCTCCTCTAGATTAGCCGAAGCGGCCTGAGATGTAGTCGTTGGTCCGTTGATCGCGTGGATCGGTAAAGATTTGGGCCGTGTCGCCAAATTCCACTACTTCCCCTGATAGGAAGAAGGCCGTCTTGTCCGAAATACGGGCCGCCTGTTGCATGTTGTGGGTCACAATCACGATGGCGTAACGATCCTTGAGTTCCTGAATCAAATCTTCGATTTTGTTGGTCGAAATAGGGTCCAGGGCTGAAGTCGGCTCGTCCATAAGTAGGACTTCAGGGTCGTTAGCGATGGCTCTGGCAATACAAATCCGTTGCTGTTGCCCCCCTGATAATTCAGTGGCATTGGAATGGAGCTTGTCCTTAACCATGTCCCAGATAGCCGCCCCCTTAAGGCTGTTCTCCACGATTTCATCTAGGACTTGGCTGTCCTTAATACCGTGAGTACGTGGCCCGTAGGCAATATTGTCATAGATAGACTTAGGGAAAGGGTTGGGTTGCTGGAAGACCATACCCACTTGCTTACGCAGTTGGGTGACATCATAGTTCTTACTGTAGATATTCTTGCCATCTAGCTCAATCAAGCCTTCTACGCGGGCGCTAGGCACCAAGTCCTGCATGCGGTTGAGGGTCTTAAGGAAGGTAGACTTACCGCAACCGGAAGGTCCCAACACCACCACTACCTCGCCTTTATTGATGGAGAGCGAGATCTTATCAAGCACGGGTTTCTGACTTGAGGGATATACCTTAGTGAGGTCCTTAACTGCTAAAACGGTGTTACTCATGTGAGGCGCTCCTCTCAAGCCTGCGCGAAAGATACGAAAGTGGGAAGCAGGCGGCAAAATACAGGAAGAAAATAGCTCCGTAAATCCAAAGTGCTCCGTCGGTTGGGAACTTGAAGCGATAAAAATCGGTGATCTGGCTACCAACCCTGAGCAGCTCAACCACGCCAATCAAATTACAAAGTGACGTTGTCTTAATCATGCGCGTAATCAGATTGATAGCTGGTGGTAAAAGACGTTTGAAAGCCTGGGGCAGAATGACCTTAAAGAACGTTTGCTGGCGAGAAAGGCCAAGTACAAACGCACCGTCATACTGAGATGCTGGAATTGACTCCAACGACCCTCGTACCAGGTCTCCAAGCTCAGCTGCTCCCCAGAAGGTAAAGACCACAATTGAAGCTTCAATACCATCAAAGTTGACATCAAACCATTCAGAAGTACCAAAAAACACCACAAAGAGCAGCACTAGCTGAGGCATAACACGAACAATCTCAAGGTAAACACGAAGAATTGCGCGAACAACCTTGTTGTTGGATGTCATAAAAAGTCCAACGAGAACACCAAGAGGAATAGAAAGCGCCACGGAGATAAGGCCAATATGCACCGTTGTTGCGAGACCTCCAAGAAGGCGCGTTATCACTCCGTCCTGCAGCAAAATGTTATCGACGGGCATAGTCAAGCCTCCTCTCCAGCCAGCTGCCAAGCAAAGAAATAGGAACAAGGATAATCACATAGGCAACTACCAGCATAAAGAGGGCTTCTGTAGTGTCGTACTGCATACCAATAATGTCTTTAGTCACATACATTAAGTCTGCCAAGGCAATGCCGGAAACAACGGAAGATTCCTTGATTAAGAAAATGATGTTAGCAACGAGGCCTGGAATTGCTACAGAAAGTGCCTGTGGAAGAATAACGTGCTGGAGAGCTTGAATCTTTGAGAGGCCCAAAACCTGTGCAGATTCAAACTGAATAGCTGCAACTGATTCAAAACCCGCACGAAACACCTCTGCCATATAGGAGCCACCAAGAAACGTTAGACCCACAACAGCAGCTACTTCTGCATCCATTTTGAGACCAACTTTAGTTAGGCCAAAGTAGATAAGAAACAGCTGAATAAGCAGGGGTGTTCCTCTGGAAAGCTCAACATAAACAGCATTAAGCTGACTTAAAACAGGAATTTTTGTCAGCGAAATCTGAGCACTTATCAAACCAACGATAAGCGAGAAGAGAACTCCAAAGAAAGAGATAGTAAGCGTTATTTTTGCAGCTTCTGCATACAGTGGGAGGTGTTCCCCTATGAAGCTCCAGTCCATGCGAATAAATCCTCTCGGGATGTGCGAATACTCACACAAGAGTTACAAAATAGCTTTACGCCCGAGTCTGTACCAGGAAAATTTTGCTCAGCGACAATTACACCCTGGTCGTATGTGACCCGGGCACCAGACACATCGCGGTGCATGCACAAAGTGCAGTGTATGTCGTAGCCATAATTCGCATGCGTATAATCCTAGTCGCAACTAGGATATTGTCAACTCACAATTGGTAAATTCTTTGATAATGGAAAATTCTCCCACTAAATCATCAACTGACATACGGGCATTAGCAGGACTTGTAGAGGGCAATTGACGTGCGGGAATACCAGTTTGTTGCTCGGTGTAGCGCTTATAAAATTTTGTAGCCGTCCCACCAAGTGTAAAAATGGCACAAATCGCAGAATCTTGAATAAGAGTGCCAATGTTGTGTGGAACTGGATTTGCAATAGAAGCGTCACTTGCGCCCTTAATGTCACAAGCCTTAAGCACATCACAAAGAGCAAGATGATGCCTTTTACAGAAGTCGATTTTTTCAGGTATGAACTTGAGGGGTTTCTCGCCATATAACGCGGCAACTACGCGCCAGAATCTATTCTGAGGATTGCCAAAATAAAAGCCAATTTCTCGAGACTTGGGACTAGGCATTGATCCCAAGAGCAGCACGCGAGAGTCCGGGAAAATAATGGGATCAAGCGTGTTCTCTACATGCGTAAGCGCAGTTTTGGCAGTATCGCCAGCAGGCTGAGGTCTGTTTGCAGCCACAGCTACTCGCCTTCTTGCAGCGGCTCAACAAACTCCTGCAAATCATCAAGGCGCAGTACAGTTACTTGGCCATAGCCGGCTCCACCTGTAGTGCCCGTGTCAATTCCCCACTTATCGCCATCTGACTGGACCCATTGCGCAAGACCATCAGGAGTAGTGGCGCTACGATTCAAGTTTTTTGCACCAAAGCTTGCTAACAAAGGAGTGGGTGTATGTCCGCAAATTACAATGGGATACGCTGCTTCTGACGTGCGGAAATCCGTAGGATATTGCCAAAACTCTTCACGAATCCACAAAAGATCATTTTCAGACTGCTTGCTTAAATACTGTTCCAAAGAAGTCTTATCCCAGGCGGTTGGCAAGGGAACGCCATT
The DNA here is from genome assembly GCA_938028565.1 of uncultured Atopobium sp. Classification (GTDB taxonomy): domain Bacteria; phylum Actinomycetota; class Coriobacteriia; order Coriobacteriales; family Atopobiaceae; genus Lancefieldella. The sequence goes on from CALIZS010000020.1 coordinate 6,589, forward strand.
AGACTTTACTCCCGCATGTACCAGAACAAAATCTCTACCTTGGACCTCAACGGTGGCGTACAAAGGAAGTGCCTGCAGCCAGCCAATCAGCTCACTATACTCTTCTTCAGAAAGCGTCTTGAGCTCAGCAAGTGTTGCGTCTCCCCCGTTAATCTGCCACATAAACTGAGCTTCAATATCGGCTTCTGAGTCCAACGCTTGCAGCGCAAGCTGCTCATGATTGCCCATTAAAACCGTGCAGTTAGGAAGCTCGCGAATTGTCTTTATAGTGGCAAGCGAGCTAGGACCACGGTCAATCATGTCACCAAGACAATAGAACACGTCTGACTCGGTTGGATTAATACGCTCTAGAGCACGCCTGAGCGGCTCCACATGACCGTGAATATCAGAAAAAACGTACGTTGCCACAAAAACCTATTCTGTCGAATCTTCATCTGCAAGCGTCTGACCATCAAAGTTCAGATTTTGCGTAAGCTCTTTTGCAGTATCAAGATTAAAGTCTGGCGAGAAGAAAACGTCAAGTGCATATGGCACATTTGCCAGCGCATGGTCATACAAATCCCAGAAGCTCTCTTTGCGAATCTCTCCCGTAAAAGGATCAGTCCACTCATTTCCTGCTCTGTTATCAAAGTCAGAATCAGAGGATTCTCTTGCCCCGTGAGAGAGCGCCTCAATCAAAGAAAACCTATTCGTACCAAAGGTACGCTCAAGATGACCAAGTAGCTTTCTCTTCTTACCTGTTGGCGAATATGCTAGATGTTGGATAATCCTAAAATCAACAGCAGCTGACGAGAAAATCCTGGTATCGGTAGGTTTTTCATACGTCCATAGCAACGCAAAGAAAAACACCCTATCCAAAACGTAAAGCGTATGCAGTGATGCCTTCAAAACCTCGCTATAAGGCCTATAGGTAGCTACCGTTTTACCAAGGTGAGCGTAAAGAATTGCCTCATCAAGGTCCTTCTCGATTTCTGCATGTACTTGATTTTTAGCAGATTCATCCAAGCCCTCAACACCTTGAGAGATAAGCATGTTTTGCCAGTAATAGACAAAGGGATGAGCAGTGGAATCAAGCATATAGTGGCAGAGAAATCCCGCAATATAGGCGCGAGCAACCGCAACGTCTTTAAGTGGCAGAGGTGCAATTGCGTCTCGCATAGAAAGAAGAAGTTCAGGCGTTTTTTCTTTATGCATGATCGACGCATATTTAGCGTAGCGATGCAACAGCGGATCTGCTGCTAAATAAAACAACGGATCTGGACCTTGGTTGCCCAACAGAAAAGCTTCTCGCTCTTCCATCGTAGAAAAACCAAGTTTGCCTGCAGCTATATCAAAGGCATCCTTGCCAAAGAAGTCATGAGTCAAAATTGCGGGCATGTCCATTCCTTTCAGATTGCTACAAACCATTTTACCCAGCAATGGCTCAGTGCGTTAGAGAGAATATAAAACAGCATGTAGTCACTATTGTGAGCAAGTTACCTCTAAGCTCTCTTCAGCTACCGCCTACCGATTAATACGCCTTACCCCCTGTAGTAATACTTAAATGTTTGATATCTTTAAACATACTTGGGGGAGATATTTTCTGTCTGAGCCATCTAGCTTGTATTGCGACTACAAGCTGGGAAAGTAAGGATCTAAGGAGTGAGACATTCCTTACGGCACAGTAAATAAAAAACCTGCAAAGACAGAGAATATCTAATTGAGGGGAGCAATCATGGCATGCTGCTATGAGAAGCTTATCTCTGCAGGTAACAAGAGTCTCTGCAGAGTCAAAACATCACGTTCTTCTGGCATGAAGAAGCGTGAGTAACATGAACACGGCAAGAAAAATCAAACTCTATAGGATGCTTACGGCCCTTGCCTATGGCGACGCCTATGGTATGCCAACAGAGATGATGTCACCACACCAAATTGATTTTGCATTTCCTGATGGGGTTCAAAGTCTTTCAAATCCACCTAAAAATGACTTTTTTGGAAGACCTTTTACCGCAGGTCAAACTACAGATGACACTGCAAACGCAATCATTTTGACTAAAAACATCATTGATAACCAGGGTGTTTTTAACCAATCCCGCTACTTTGATGCGCTAGAAAATTATGTGGCAACAGAGCCAAACGCTGCTCAGGTAGTTGGCCCTTCCACAAGAGCTGCGTTAGCCAATCGACTTTCTGGTCACTCGCTTAAAACGTGCGGTCGCCTTGGAACCACTAACGGATGCGCCATGAAATGTGCGCCACTGGCTTCAATTGTGAGCTGGAAAGACAAACATGCGCTCATTAACAGCGTTACTGAACTTGCGCTTCCCACGCACGGAACCAACGTAGCTATCATGGGTGCAGCAATGATTGTGGCCGCCATAAGCAGAGGTCTTTCTGAAAACTCGTTTACGGTTGAGGACGCTCTTGAAACTGCTTTAAGTTACGGACACCGAGCTCTCTACACAAAAATTGGTACACAAATGCCTATGCCTAGCATGTATCAAAAGTGCATCATGGCATTGGAATTCTGCGAGGGCGCCAAAAACCTTGAGGCTCCCCTAGCAGCATCAAGAGACATCTACGACTACTGTGGCTGTGGTTACGAAACCATAGAGACCATACCTGCAGTTCTTGCGGTAGTAAAGCTCTCTCAGGGCAAAGTCTCAAGAGCGGCGAGAATAGCTGCGGAGATGGGTGGAGATACGGACACCATTGGATCTATTGCCTGCGCTATTTGCTCGCAAATTCACTATGATATTTTGCCTGATGAGGTACGTCTGCTTGAGCGCGTCAATGGATACCAGTTTGAAAAACTTGCAAACGATTTGGAAAACGCCACTTCCCTACCGTATGATGTAGCTATCTAGTTTGCGCTCTTTGCGCCATAGCATACGTTTCTTGTAGGAGGCGCCATGAGCTCCTGTGCTCTTATCGATTTGCATGTTCATCTTGATGGATCAATCCCGCTTCCTGCCGCAGCTCAACTTACAGCAGATGCGGGACTTGATTTCTCTTTGGTTGAACTCAAAGAAAAGATGCAAGTCCCGGCTCATTGCCAGGATCTTAACCAGTATCTTGCAACATTTGAGCTGCCGCTCAAGCTTATGCAGTCAGCACAGGGCATTCGTACGGTTGCAAAGGCATTTCATGAGCAGCTTGACGCAGAGGGCATTCTCTACGCTGAACCCCGCTTTGCACCAGGAAGTCTTACGGCAGGAGGTCTTTCTCAGCAAGAAGTTCTTGAGGCTGCTCTTGCTGGTAGAGCTGACTTCTATGCAGAGCACCCACAGTCAGCGCTCCACACGGCGTATATTATTTGCGCTATGCGTGGCACAGGTGAAGAGCTTAAGCACAAAAATGAAGAGTCAATTGATCTGGCTGCAGCGTACCTTGGAAATGGCGTCGCAGCAGCAGACTTAGCAGGAGCAGAAGCGCTCTTTGCCACAGAGAATTTCTCGTCACTTTTTGCTGAAGCACAAAGAAAAGATGTTCCTTTTACTATTCACGCGGGAGAGGCTGCTGGTCCAGAAAGCATCAAGGCTGCACTTCGACTGGGCGCACAACGTATTGGTCACGGTGTTCGCTCTTTGGAGGACGCGGGTGTTATCCAGGACCTTAAAGCTGCAAAGGTTGCGCTTGAGATTTGCCCTACCAGCAACCTTCAAACGCGCATCTTTGAGTCAATAGAGCGCTTCCCGCTTGAGCAACTGCTTGATGCTGGTCTGACGGTCACTATCAACACGGACAACATGACTGTCTCCAACACTACCCTCTCGCGCGAGTTTGAGCTTTTGCAGCAGCACTGCGGTCTAGACAAAAATACCGCACGTGAGCTTGCTGAAAATGCTGCACGTGCGGTATTTAGTGATTCTAGCGAGAAGGACCGTCTACTTGCCCGCCTTAGGCAATAGTAGCCTCATATCCTGCCTGAACAACAGCATCAACCAATGCGCTATCAGCGACATCAGAAGATAGCTCAACTACAGCGCTCTTCTCGTCAAGTGAAACGGTTGCCTTAGAGACACCCTCGACAGCCTCAAGAGCCTGTGTGACGTGTGCAACACAGTGCTGGCAAGACATGCCCTCTACGTTTAGTTTCTTCTCCATATAAGATTCCTCCTTCTGTGACGCGGATGCGTCGTTTGTGGACTTAGTTTGAACGTCAATGACTGGTTTTGTGTCATGAGCGTCTTGGCGAGTTGCTGAGCTGGTATTCTTTGGCTTCCAGGTACGCAGGCGTAGTGCATTGCATACAACAAAAACTGACGAGAAGCCCATGGCGGCTGCACCAATCATAGGGTTCAGCGAAATGCCAAATGGATACAACAGACCCATAGCAACAGGGATACAAATGGTGTTATAGAACAGAGCCCAGAACAGGTTCTCCTTGATATTGGTCATAGTGGCACGAGAAAGCTCAATTGAAGTTGCAACATCAGCGGGATCAGACTTCATCAAGACAATGTCGGCAGACTCAATAGCAACATCGGTACCTGCACCAATTGCAATTCCCACGTTTGCTCGCGCGAGTGCTGGAGCATCGTTGATGCCATCGCCAACCATGACAACGTTTTCTCCAGCATCCTGGAACTGCCTAATGTAAGACTCTTTTTGGCTTGGCAAGACGTCAGAAATAACCTGGTCAACGCCAAGCTCCTTACCAATGACGTTTGCCGTTGTTGCCTGATCTCCAGTAAGCATGACGGACTTGATGCCCATAGCACGAAGACGAGCAATGGTGGACGCACTAGTTTGCTTAACCTTATCGGCCACGGCAATGACACCAAGAAGTTTACCCTCAAGTGCAAAGTACAGCGGTGTTTTTGCCTGTTCAGCTAGCTGCTGAGCCTGGGAAGTCAGCTCTTGTGTGCTGATGCCCTCCTGCTCCATCAGACGAGCGTTTCCTGCTACAAGGCGTTTCTCGCCAACCGTTGCTATGAGGCCACCACCAGCAACCTGTGAGAACTCCTGTACATCAAGAGAGCTGCCTGCAGACTCTCCAAGCTTCTCTTGAGCATACGTAACAATAGCCTGCGCAAGTGGATGCTCGCTCTTTTGCTCAAGCGCATATGCATACTCGAGCAACTGATTCTCGGAGGTACTACCTGCACAAAGAACATCAGTTACGCTTGGCTTGCCCTCAGTGAGCGTTCCCGTCTTATCAAGAACAACCACGGTTGCTCTAACCGCACCCTCAAGCGCCTCGGCGGACTTGACCAAAATGCCATTTGAAGCGCCCAGGCCAGTGCCTACCATAATGGCGGTAGGCGTTGCCAGACCAAGTGCGCAAGGGCACGAAATAACCAGAACAGCAACAGCATGCGAGAGAGCAACCGCAAAGTCACCAGGTGCCACAAAGACAAACCATGCCGCAAATGTGACCAGCGCAATTCCAATGACAACAGGGACAAAAACGCCAGCAATGCTGTCAGCAAGACGCTCGATAGGTGCTTTGGAGCTTGTTGCCTCGTCAACCAGGCGGATAATACCTGCAAGCGTAGTGTCATCGCCAACGGCGGTGGCACGCATCTTAAACCAGCCGCCGGTAGATACCGTAGCGCCTGTTACGGAGTCTCCAACAACCTTGCTTACAGGAACGGGCTCTCCGGTAATAGCGGACTCATCGACAGATCCTTCTCCTTCGATGAGCTGGCCATCAACAGGAATCGACTGACCTGCCCTTACCACAAGAACGTCTCCCACCACAACAGTCTCTGCAGGAACTTCCTGCTCAATACCGTCTTTGACGAGAATAGCCGTCTTTGGAGCAAGGTTCATAAGTGCACTAATTGCACCTGTGGTATGACCCTTTGCGCGCGCCTCAAAGAACTTGCCCAAAGTAATCAGAGCAAGAATCAAACCTGCGGACTCAAAGTACATGCCGTGCATTGCCTGGTGAGCTGCAGTAATGTCTCCTGTAACAAAAGCGTTTGCCATCTGGTACAGGCTAACAACACTGTAGGCAAACGACGCTGCTGAACCCAGCGCAATGAGCGAGTCCATATTAGGAGTACCATGCAGCAGTGAGCGGAATCCGCCAATAAAGTAGTGACGACAAATGAACAGAATAGGAATGCAAAGCAAGAGCTCGGTAAGAGCCAAGTTCATCATGCCATTCATGCCAGAAACAGCAGGTGGAACAGGTGCTCCCATCATCTCACCCATGGCAAGATAGAACAGTGGAATGGCAAACGCCATTGAGGAAATAAGTTCAATCCTCTTTTGCTTTACCGCCTTTTCTGAAGCATCGGTAGCATCTGCCTTAGTAGCTGCAGCAGAATCTTTTTTGTCACTACGAGGTGTTGCCTCATAGCCCGCTTTACGTACTGCGTCAGAAATCTGTTTGAGGGTATCTGGATTACCGTCGTAATCAACTTCCATAGAATTCTTAAGTAGATTAACGCGAGCCTCAGAGACACCAGAAACAGAGTTTGCCGCCTTCTCTACGTGCGTAGAACAACTTGCACACGTCATTCCTTGTACATCAAAAACTTTCTGATCCATAACGCCGCCTTACATAAAACGCTTAAAGAGGTCCATGACCTCATCAATAACTTCTGTATCACCCGACTGGATGCGGTCAACTACGCAAGACTCCAGGTGATCCTGCATTACTTCTCTTGAGATGGCCTTAACCGCAGACTCAACTGCCGCAAGCTGAATAAGAACATCTCCGCAATAACGATCCTCGTCAATCATTGTTTTAATGCCATTTAGCTGGCCGATTGCACGGTTAATACGGCGAGAGACCCCGGTTTTAAGCTCGCTTGAGCGAGGGGATGATTTATATTCACAGTGATGACATGATTGCTTTTCTACTACATGCTTTGTTCCCATAAAACCTCCTTCAAATACCCTTATGGGGTATTAATATCCGAAGGAAGTATACCCCTTATGGGTATCTTTATACAGTATTTACAGATGCATTCCCTCTATTTGTCCAGTAATTCTCTGTCTGTTATTGCAAAAAGAGATAAAAGCAAGCGTTATCAATATCCATAGAAGTTCTAAGAACAACGCATAACCACACAATAGAAACGCATCACTTGTATTAAAACTCAAAAATAATCCGACACTTTCAACAATCCATGAAATCGGAATGCACTTGCAGATAGAAATCAAAGGGTTTGGAAATAAATAAAGTGGTATAACAGCTCCAGAAAGTATGGGGATACTTATTGATAATAAGTTTAGTACAGCAAATCCATCAGTTAACAATAAACCAATTACTGAAGAAAATACTCCAAATATAGCGCCACCAAGAGAAGCAAGAATAAGTGATATACATAAAGGAACAAGTAAGGACAGAACATCAGCTGCTGCAATATAAAGAACAATAACTGAGGTTATAAGAGAACTCATAAAACAAATAACAGTAATTGTTATGTATCTAATTAAAAAGAATACCATTGCACGGTTTTGAGAAATTAAATACATAAAAATTGTTTTAGCAAATCGATCTTGAACAATAATATTGGCCGAACATTGCATTGCAGAAAGCCATGCTGATAAAGTTAAAATTCCTACAAGCAGTGACATACTTGAAGCAGAAAGCTGTATACCAAACAGAATAAAGTATAGATATGAAAAAATAGGTTCAATAAAAAATTGGATGCAAAAAGCTAAAATAGAGCCGTAACTGGATAAAGAAGTCAATGCTATACAAATTGCAGGATAGATATATGAAGTAATTTTTTTCATAATTATGAACAATCTCCATCCTTGCGAAGATTTGAAAATGCTAATTGAATTAGAAACCGTCCTAAAAAAACATATGCAATCGAAAGAATCAAACAAACAACCGAATACAAGAAAAAATCTTGGACAGTAGCTGAGGTAATTAACTTTACTGCTGGAGTCAAAGGATGTAAGTATGCGATTATACGCATTGGTAATGGAAAGTTTTCTATTGGTAAAACTATACCAGACCCTATCCATATACCAGTTAAAATAAGGCTTTCAAATGATGAAGCATTTTTTGTTAAAACATATAAAGAAGACAAAACCAAAGATGAAGAGGCACATGCAACCGTTGAAAAAAATAGTGCCAATATCTCATTTATAGAAAGAATAATAGGAACATCAAAAAATAAGCTAAGAAGAATAGAGCACGGTACTCCAAGAACTAAACCTAATGTAGTTGCAGAAAAGATAATTGGATAAAAAATATTAGCAATTCCCTTCGGACTTATAAACAAATAATCCAAAGTTCCCTGATAACGCTGATATCCAATAATACCTGTTGAGAGAATTGTAGAAGCCCATATAGTTGCGATAGATGAATAAACCCAAAATGAATGATTACTAGACCCCTGAATCATTGAAAAAATCTTAAACAAAGAGAAGCTAAAACATGATCCAAGAACACTTATTAAAAAGAATGGAGTCGTTAAAAACATACTCGTATGAAAGCGTAGCATCTGCAATTCTGAGCGCATATCAAAAATTGAATTAACACTGTCTTTCATTATCTTTTCCCATTACAGCAAGGTACACCTCTTCGAGTGAGGCACGTCTTTCATTGACTTTCTTCCAACCAAAATCATCAACACATAAATCAAAAACCATTTTCTTATTTCCTGACACATCCACATAAATTGAATCAAACTTCTCAAGAACTTCAACTGATGCAATTCCAGAACATTCCTTTAAAATTTTAATTTTAGATTCATCAAGACAATCAGTAATAAACGTGTATACGCCCTCTATTTTTACTTTCTGTCTTAACTCCTCTAAGCTGCCCAGAAAAATACACTTTCCTTTTTTGAGAACAACCACGCGATCAGCTAATAATTCAACCTCTCTCATGCTATGAGACGTAAGTAAAATACCACTAGGGATATGACGTAACTCAGCGATAAGCTGCCTGACATCTGCCGCATTATTTGGATCTAAACCAGATGTTGGCTCATCAAGAAGAATTAAACTATGAGCTGAAATCAAAGCTCTTGCAAGATGGAGTCTTTGTCTCATTCCTCTAGAAAAAGTTGATACATTTTGATTTGAAAATTCAACTAAATGTACTTGTTGAAGAGCGTTTTTAATTCTTGATTCTTGCTCATCAAAAGGGACACCACTCACTTGCGCAAAATATCTTAAGTTATTAATAGCAGTAGCATGAAGATAAAACCCATTTTCTCCACCAAGAACTAAAGAAATATTCTTACAAGCCTTGCGAGGACATTTAAGGACGTCTACACCACATGCTTCTACTTCTCCACAATCTGGAAGTAAAAGCGATGAAGCAATTTTTACTAAAGTAGTCTTTCCAGCGCCATTCGGTCCGAGTACACAAACTATTTCCCCTAAATGAACAGAAAACGACACATTATCTAAAACTATACGTTTCCCTTCTTTCATCCTGTATGATCTACTCACCTTTTTTACGTTCAGAGGAAGCAAAGTGTCATGGTCAAGATTTGATTCCCGCTGGATCATTTTTCATCTCCTCTCGGACCGTACTAAATTTATATTCTTCTTTAATGTATCTTGAACAACTTATCAATTATCAAAAAATTTACTTACTTCTCATCCTCGTCTTCATCATTTACCACGCCACTAATCCCCAACGTTTTCTGAGCCTCATCGAGATTTTCTAATGCGGTAACAGTTCTCAATTTTCTACTCATAACATTTGTTCTTGTAGTCAAAATGGTATCCAGTGCTTTTTCTGCTTTTTGAACTTGTGATCGAGCCTTTTCTAGCTGAGCTTGATACGTCTCAAACTCTGTCTTAACCGCAGATAATACCTTTTGAATCTCGTCTGCATGCTTCTGAATAGCAACAGATTGAAATCCCATTTGAAGACTGTTAAGAAGTGCTGCCATAGTGGAAGGTCCACACACATTCACGCGATATTCTCTCTGCAGCTGCTCAAGTAAACCTACTTGACTTACTACTTCTGCATAAAGCCCCTCAAAAGGAAGGAACAAAATAGCAAAGTTAGTTGTCTCTGGTGGAGCAATATACTTTGTAGAAATATCTTTTGCCTCTGCCTTAATTCGAGTCTCTAGGCCCTTTTTAGCAGCAGCAATAGCCTCTTCATTTCCTCCGTTAATTGCATCTACTAGGTGCTCGTACGTATCTCCAGGGAACTTAGAATCAATAGGAAGCCAAACAGTCTCCCCTGACTCTCCAGGCAACTTAACGGCAAACTCAACACGCTCAGTAGAACCAGAAACAGTAGCAACATTTTCTTCATATTGCTCTGGAGAAAGAATGTCTCTTAGAATTGCGCCAAGCTGAATCTCTCCAACAATTCCGCGAGTCTTAACGCCAGAGAGAACTTTCTTTAAGTCTCCAACACCCTCTGCAAGGCCGCGCATTTCTCCCAAGCCTTGATGAACTTGCTCAAGTTGCGTAGATACGCGCTGAAACGATTGAGTCATACGCTCATCAAGCGTTTTCTGAAGTTTCTCGTCAACGGTCTGACGCATGAGCTCAAGCTTTGCTTCATTCTCTTTGCGCATGTCACTGAGTTGTTTATCAACAGTCTCTCTGACCTTGCCAAGCTGCTCGGTTGAGGTCTGAGAGGTTGCCTTCATGTTGTCATCCACACGACGCTAAAAGGCATCAAAGCGAGCATCAAGCTGAGCAATGCGCTGATCAGTCTGCTTTGTCTGATCTTGCAGTGTTGTGGTGAGCTTTTGATCAACTACCTCTCTTACCTTCTCAAGCTTTGCATCCATAAGCTCTTGCATTTTTGCCATGTTATCCGTAACACGACGGTCTAGCTCTGTTGAGCTTCTTATAAGCTCTGTAGATGATGTTTGATTTTGCTCTTGCAGCATCTTTACTTGCGAAAGCTTAGAGGAAAGTGTAACAAGGCTCACGATAAGCACAATGACAACTACAGCCAAAACTAACAGCACAAGCAAATCCACAAGGCTCCCCTAACTCTTAAAACAACAAATAGACCTAACTGCCAGAGCAATGTAATGCTGAAGATTAACCAAAAATTCCGTAAATTGCTTCTGCAATGCTATTAGTAATGCTCTCTACAATATTCTCAAAAGGATTATCGGAATTAACGTCTTTATCTCCATAAGGATTAGTAAAGTAATCCCAAAATTCCTGCCACCAATTTTGCTGACGATAATACCTATAGGAATCATCATTTTCAGTACGATCCTGTTTATCATCAGTATCGTTTTTATTATTCTTGCTGTTCTTTTCTTTCTCTTTCATAGAAGAAAGCGTCTCATCAGAACCAAGCGTGACGTTGATGGTAAGACGGTCTTCTCCACGCATGATTTCTACAGGAACTGTCTCTCCAATCTTGTGGGAGCGAACGGCAATAATAGCTGCATCAGCAGAAACTACGCGCTCTCCACCAATAGAGACAATAACGTCACCCTTTTTAATACCAGCATCCTCTGCGGGACTATCATCAAGAAGGCCTGCCACATACGCACCATAATCTACCGAGAGGTCATTGCGCTTGGCTGCTCGAGGAGTTACGGTCTGCATAGAAAGACCAATATAGGCATGCTTAACCTGCTGGCCAGAAAGAATCTGATTTGCAATATCAATGGCGTAGTTAGCAGGAATTGCAAAGCCAATACCCGCAAACGACTTGGTATCTGACGAGTAGAGCGTACAAATACCCACAAGCTGACCATTGGAATCAACCAGAGCACCACCGGAATTGCCTGGGTTAATAGCTGCATCAACCTGGATGAGGTTTGCATAAATAGTGGTTTCTCCGCCCTCTGTCTCAAGCATATCTCCACGAGAAAGAGCAGAAACAATACCTGCGGAAACAGAGTGATCAAGGCCAAATGGGCTGCCAACACTCATAACCCAACTACCAGGAGCCAGGTTATCGGAATTGCCAATCTCAATTGGAGTAAGGCTATCTCCCTTAAGATCTGCATGAAGAACAGCCAGGTCAGAGGTTGGATCTGTACCAACAACAGTACACTCATACTCTTTATCATTAACGGAGATAGAGAACGTATCCATACCCTCAATAACGTGGTAATTGGTAAGAATGTCTCCATTTGTATTCAATACAACGCCAGAACCGGTTGAGCCTGATGAATCACTGGTAGCCTTAACGGACACAACCGAAGGCAAAACCTTAGAAGCTACCGTTTCTGCCGTCTTAGTATCAGTTGGTTCTGCAGCAGGACGAGACGTTGTAGCTTGAGAAATACTTGCCTGACCAGATACTGCAGGAAGCTTAGAAATTCCTTCTCCCAAAGCAATGGTAGGAACACAAGCAACGGCAAAAGCAATTGCGCAAGCTGTTCTTTTTACGCTTGAACTTTGAAGCTTAGACATAAACCCAGAACGCTCAACTGGCGAGAAACCCTTATTTACAGTGGAATCTGTGGCTAAACCATGTACTTGGTTCTCCATAGACATCCTCCTTAACATCGCTCTGATGCAAACTGCCAACGCAGATAACTCTACGCTAAACATCAATTTTTCAATATGTGTATTCTACCCGTTACACCGGACAAAAATTCGTCTCTCGTTGTGAGAACCACGCTTAAACGTTTTGCAAGCACATTATGCGAGCGTAAATTGCAATAAAAACTCTCTTTACCTGCGATTATGCTCTAAACAGATAGCCTACGCCACGAACCGTCTCAAGATGAGCAGCTGCTTGAGGACCAATCTTTGAGCGAACACGCCTTACGTGAACGTCAACTGTTCTGGTACCGCCGCAGTACTCAAAACCCCAAACACGCTGCAAAAGAGCCTCACGCGAGTATGCACGAGACGGATGGGTTGCCAAGAATGACAGCAGCAGATACTCCATATACGTAAGATCAACGGGAGATTCATCGATGTAAACCTGGTACGTTGCCAGGTTAATCTTTATATTGTCAACAATAACCAAGTCTCTAGAAGTACTCTCGGTTCCTGGCCACAAAAGCAACGCGCACCTGAGGTTAAACTCCTGGATAGATGCAGAGGACAAGATAAAATCGCTTTTACCCTGAGCAGGAAGAACAAATTTAGAAAGATTATCAAGATCAGCAACAAACAAGCGAGCAATTCCACCATTTTGTGCAGAATAATTCTCAACCGTGCTAATAACATCTTGAGAAAGATCTTTTTGATCAAGAATAATCAGGTCAAAAGTATGACCAGAAGCCGCAGCCTGTGAAAATGAAGCAGCATTTGCAAGAGCAATGGAGACATCAATGGCATGCGAAAGTTCACGCATACGTTCATGTAAGCGTGTCGTTGCAGATACAAGAAGAATACTCTTGTGATGCATCGATTCCCCCTTGAATAAGCTTAATCTTATCAAGCATACCACAAGCTGCGAATAAAGAGCAGATATACCTCATTATCTGCATTTAGGGCGAGAAGATTTTCCCGCCCTAATTCATTTTTATATGCGAATTAACTATAAAAAGTACGTGTTTTACGCAATAGCGCCAATAAACTCAGCTGTTCGAGGGTTTTGTGGATTGTTGAAAATGACATCAGGAGTACCTTGCTCAACTACCACTCCCTCTTCCATAAAGACCACGCGATCTGCCACGTCTTTTGCAAATCCCATCTCGTGCGTTACCACAATCATGGTCATGCCAGAGTTCTTTGCCAAGTCACGCATAACATCCAAAACACCACGAACAAGCTCGGGGTCAAGCGCGGAGGTAGGCTCGTCAAAAAGAAGCACGTTTGGATGCATAGCAACGGCGCGAGCGATTGCAACACGCTGCTGCTGTCCACCGGAAAGCGCACCAGGCTTGAAGTCTGCTCTATCGGCAAGGCCAACAGCCTCCAGCTGCTTTAGCGCCTCTGCCTCTGCCTCCTCTTTTGACTTTCCTAGAACCTTAATCTGACCAATCATTACGTTCTCTTTAACCGTTAAATGACCAAACAGATTGAACTGCTGAAAGACCATTCCCACATCTCTACGAAGCGCATTTACCTCTGCCTCGTTTGTGCCCGTAATCTCTTGATCTTCAATAAGAATATGGCCTGCAGAAGGAGTCTCCAGTAGATTGATGCAACGGAGCATAGTGGATTTACCGGAGCCAGAAGGACCAAGCACAACCACAACTTCACCTGGCCAAACAGTCAGGTTAACGTCATTTAAGACATGTGTTGATCCGAACGACTTATTGAGGTGCTCAATACGAACAATAGGATGTTCACCTGCCTCAAAAGCATGGTTAGTAAGCGGCTTATCGCGCTCAAATGCCTCTTGTGCAGCAACTTCAGCATCCAAGGCAGGTTGTTCTGTGTTCGACTTCTTTTTGAAAGAAAAGAAAGACATTAGTTTTCCTCCTTGGAAAGAGCTTGAGTCTTACTAGCTGCGACGCTTGCTGTTTTACCTGTTTCTGACTGCTCTATGCGTTTCTCGATAGTGCCAACTACCTTAATAAGTGGCAAGGTAATTGCCAAATAGAACAGAGCAGCCGTCATATATGGCGTCATGTTTCCCGTTGAGGTGGTGAGGTTTTTAGCAAACATCATCAGCTCCATAACGCCTACAGAAGAAAGCAGCGAGGTATCTTTGTAGGAAGTAATAAAGTCGCTAGTAAGAGGTGGAATAACACGGCGGATAGTTTGAGGAATGATAATAAACGTCATGGTCTGGAAACGATTCATACCAAGAGAGCTTGCTGCCTCATACTGACCCTGCGGGATTGATTGAATGCCCGCGCGGAAAATCTCTGAAAGATACGCAGAAGAGTTAATAGCAACCACAATAAAGCCAAGCAAATTGGTGTCCAGATTGATATTTAACATGGGAAGACCAAAGAACAGAATATAAATCTGCAGGAAGAATGGGGTTCCACGCAACAAGTTGATATACACCACCGCTAGAGCACGCAAAAGCGGATTCTTGGAAATCTTAAGTAATGCAAAGCCCATTCCCAGCACAATAGCCACAGGATAGGCACAAATCACAATTGCCAGACAAACCAGCCATCCGGGGAACAGCATTACAACCGAAGAAACAATCAGCTGAGGCTTTAAAAACATGCCCAGAAAGTGATTGGAGTTCCATGCCTCAACCCAAGGCTGAGCATCAAGCCAATTCACTAGAGCCTGAACAGGCGTGTTAGAAATAATGGCGATTTCAGAAGAAGAGGCAAGCTTTTGAGTTCCTTTCTCAGTGGTGTAGGTTCCCTCAACAGTGTACGAACCGCCGTCAGCAGGAAACTTCATGCCGGAAATCTCTACACGAATAAGCTTTTGAGCATCCACCGGTGTTGCAAAAGAGATCACAACCTGCGTTCCCTGTACGCTTGCAGTTGCCTCGATCTTCTCGCGCGTAAGACCTGAAAGAACGGTCACCTTAGTAGTTGTGCGCTGCAAATCGGAGCCCTCAGGAAGCTGCAAAGTAAGCTGAGAGACCTGCTCGTCCTCAACTGTTCCCTCCCAGGTCAAACGAGTCTCTTTGCCACCGATAACACCATTGCCTTCTGTCTGATTTGACTTAGCTGTTGCCTTATTTGTGGTGAGAGCAAACGCACTCTGAACAGAAAATACGCTCAAGGACATAAAAAACAGCCCGCTCAAAAGAAGCGTGGCGAGAAGAACTACAAGCAGCGAGGAGTACGCACGATTATGCGAGAGCTTTGACTTAGCCGAATTATAAGCCGTACTCTGAGGCGCAGATTCAGTTTTGAAACTCGCAGATGACATGCACAAGGACAGTTGCTGTCCTGACATAGTTTTGTGCAAAAGTGCAATCACGTGATACTCCTTTAGAGCTTAAGGTGCGATAAATCCTGATGAAAACAGTGAGTGCTTGAAGCCAAATCTGACTTCAAGCACTTTTGCTGAGCTGGTAAAAACTAGATGTTAGAGCCAAACCACTTGGATTTGAGAGTGGCCATAGTGCCATCTTTTTCCATATCTGCAAGAACCTTGTTGATTGCCTCGGCCAGCGCAGGATTGTCCTTGGAAACTACAATGCCGTACTGCTCACCTGTTGGAATTTCTTTTGCAATAGTCAGATCAGAGTATGAAGTGCTAATCAAATTGGAAGCAACAGGCAGGTCAATGACCATTGCGTCGTACAGGCCGGTCTGAACTCCTGCCATTGCTGCAGCAACATCGTCTACAGAAACAATAGTTGCCTTTGGAAGGTTCTCCTTGGCCCAATCCTCACCGGAAGTACCTGTCTGAACAACAACCTTCTTAGAGGCGTCGTTGAGCGTCTGCTCGGTCTCGGTGCTGCCAGACTTAACAACCAGGGACTGATTGGAGTCGAGGTAAGAAGTAGTGAAGTCTACCTCCTGAGAGCGCTCGTCAGTGATGGTAATGCCTGCGATAGCAACGTCTGCTTTGCCACCCTGCTTAATAGTTGGAACAAGAGTGTCAAACTTCTGGTTTGGCAGGTACGTAACCTCAAGATTGAGTCTCTTTGCAATCTCGGTAATAAGATCGACGTCAAAACCAACAGGAGTAGTTGAGTTGCCTTCAAAATACTCAAAAGGCTGGAAACCAAGCTCTGCAACAACAGTCAGATGACCCTTAGTTACCAGCGTATAGCTTGAATCAGAGGATGAAGTAGTACCCTGTTGCGCATTTTCTTGCTTGGATGACGAGCAAGCCATAAGACCAACAAGTGCACATGTCATAAAAACAGCAGCTACGCCCTTTAGAGCATTCTTTTTAACGGTAGTAACCAGTGACGATTTCATATTTGCCTCTTCCTGAATAAATCTGAGCTGAAATTCATTGGGATGAATTATAGGAAGCAAATATGAAGAATCTACTTATAATTTTCATCATATTTCTCGTTTTTATTGCATAAAAATGGCGAGAAGAACAACTTCTTTGTATAAATGACTACTATTTAGTCATTCTATCCAATAAAGCTCAGGTAAAAGTAATTTTTTCAGTTCATAAAACGGTAACAATTCGAATAAGAAGGCTACATTCTTTGCATGAAACAAGGGTTTCTCGTCAAAAAACCCTGCTCTGAAAAAATCAGAACAGGGTTCAAAGGTACCTATAAACGCAAGCAGAATAATTGCTTAGCAGCCAGCGTAATACTTTTGCGTATCCCAGTCAGTAACTGCCAGGCAATACTCACGCCACTCCTCTGCCTTGCGCTCGCACAGATACGAGAAGATATGCTCACCAAGAACATCTTTAAGAAGCTCTGACTGCTTGAAGCGCTCAAGTGCCTCTCCAAGATTAATTGGGAGCTTCTCGCCATAATCGGCAGGATTTCCGCCTACAAACTCTTCAGGAAGCAAGAGGCCTTCTTCAATACCCTTAAGTCCAGCCATAAGCGTGACAGCATTAGCCAAATAAGGGTTTGCAGTTGGATCAGGAATACGCAGTTCAGCACGGGTGGCAACATGCTTTCCTGGCTTATGCGTAGGAATACGAACCATAGCAGAACGGTTTTTACGACCCCAGGTTGCATAGGCAGGAATAGCATCACGATCAAAACGCTTATAGGAATTAACCGTTGGGTTTGTAATAAGCATGTACTCAGGAGCGTACTTAATAAGACCTGCAATGTAATGCTGAGCAAGCTCAGAAAGGTGAGCCTCGTTCTCAGTCTTTGGAGCCCAGAACAGAGACTCGCCATCGTGGTCAAGAAGCGACTGATTCAAAAGCATGGCTGAGCCAGGAACACCCTGAAGAGGCTTTGGCATAAACGAAGCAAACACACCGTGAAGTGTTGCAATATGTCTGATAACCAGACGAGCAGTAACAATGTTATCTGCGCAAGTTAGTGCTTCTGCATAACGGAGCTCAACACCGTTTTGAGCAGGGCCAGCTGCATGGAAAGAATACTGAACAGGAATAGAAAGATTCTCAAGAGCACGAGATGTGGAATAGCGAAGACTATGGCTGAGATCAGCAGAATTCAAATCAAGGTATCCAGCCTGATCAATAGGCTTTGGCTCAGTCCCGCTCACAAAATAAAAATACTCAAGCTTAGGACCGACATTTGCAACATAGCCAAGGTCTTCTGCCTTGATAAAAGCATTTCTCAGTACAAGGCGTGGATCGCCTGTAAAAGCTTCACGTCGAGGAGTCTGAATATCGCAGAATACGTTTGCAACTACACCGTCATCTGTCTTCCATGGAAGAATCTGGAACGTATCTGCGTCAGGGAATGCGAGAAGATTGGACTGCTCCTGGGAAGCAAAGCCGTCAACGTTGGAGCCGTCAAACCCAATGCCCTCAACAAAAGCCTCTTCTAACTCCTCGGGGGAAATGGAGAGAGCCTTTAATCCGCCGAGTACATCGGTAAAACAAAGACGCAGGTAGCGGACGTCTCGTTCCTCTACCGTGCGAAGAATATAGTCAATTTTCTTATCTGTACTCATATGGCCCTCCCGGGTCAGAAAACTGGAATCGTAACTACCATGACACATTCTTGTTACGGCTATGTTTCCACTTCCCTGAAACCGGGCAAATGGTAAAAATTGTTAATGAAATTGTGACAATTGACCTATTGAGCGTCAAAAGCCTTGTCGACGTCAGAAATCATTTTCTGAGCAACACCGCAGTGACCATCTCCACCGTGATGAGTGCCACAGCTGCTGGATGAAGAACAGCCAGAACAAGAGCCCTCTTTTGCGCTCTTAAGTTGAGAGCGGACACAAAGAGCAACAAGAGCAATGACGATAAGGACAACCAAAATATCAATAGGACTCATACAGATACTCCTCAATTTGTTAACCATGGCATACTATACCCTCATTGCATGCTTGCATACACTGAATCATAAATTATTTGCAGAATCTAAATTCTTACCAAAACAATTGAGAACTGCGCTCTAAGTCAAAGTTGGCACACGCGATATGCAAAATCTTTTAGACATTGATTCGCATGTATTTTTCGGTGTGCGGTAGAATATTATTCGCAAGCGTTTTGTCTTGCACCTGTATGTAAAGTATTGCCAAAAACTTGGTGTTTACCACGTATGGTGCACAAAGTTTGACGCGTAGAAAGGAAGCCTAATGGCTGAAGATCAGTACATGCACCTTGTTATTGTTCGCCACGGTGAGTCTGAGTGGAACAAGCTCAACCTGTTCACTGGTTGGACTGACGTTGACCTTACCGAGACTGGTCACGAGGAGGCAGCAGCTGGCGGCCGTGCTCTCAAAGAGGCTGGCTATGACTTTGATGTTTGCTACACCTCTCTGCTCAAGCGTGCTATTCACACTCTGAATCATGTTCTTGATGAGCTTGACCGTAACTGGCTTCCTGTTCATAAGACCTGGCGTCTGAACGAGCGTCACTATGGTGCACTTCAGGGCCTCAACAAGGCTGATGCAGCTGCCGAGCACGGCGAGGAGCAGGTAAAGATTTGGCGTCGTTCCTTTGATGTTCAGCCACCAGCTCTTGAGCCAGGCGACGAGCGCGATCCTCACGTTCAGGAAATGTTCCGCGATGTTCCAGCAGAGGATCTTCCTTACACCGAGTGCCTGAAGGACACCATTGCACGCGCATGGCCTTACTTTGAGCAGGAGATCAAGCCACAGCTTGAGGCAGGTAAGCGTGTTCTTATTGCTGCACACGGCAACAGCCTTCGCGCTCTTGTTATGCAGTTTGAGCACCTCACTCCAGAAGAGATTCTTGAGGTCAACATCCCAACTGGCATTCCTTGCGCATACACCTTTGACAAGGATTGGAACATTGTAGACAAGCACTATATTGGCGATCCAGCCGTCATCGAGGCAAAGATTAACGCTGTTGCTAACCAGGGCAAAGCTAAATAAACAGCTTGCTAACACGCAATATTGCTAAGCAGAACGGGGTGGTTTAAAACCACCCCGTTTTTCTAATTTAAATTGAACAAATCGTTGCTTATAATTTTCTATTCAAATTATCAATAGAATCCTGTAAGCCATCAAGTTTCTTGAGATACCGAGAAAGCCAAATAAAAGCCTTTCGTCCACAGTAAAACATAACGGATAAGATTAGAAAAAGAACAATAAGAATTATTATCTCTGGTGCTCCCATAAACCCATACTCCTAAATAATTAAAACCCCCTATTGAGGTAATTAATTCATGTCCAGAAATATCACTCCACAGGGCATTTAATGTATAAACAAAGAAACTATTAGAACCTAGAAATTTCATTTTTAGATGGTAGATATGTTCTTCTGGCAATAAAAGAACTAGACATCTTCATCACCTCTTTAAGTTATTTATACCACTTATTTACTCCAATAAAAAGAAAAAAATAACCTATAAAATGACATTCTATATAAACAAAAACATATTAAAAACTTAAAGAATACGCCTACAGCTGTAAAACCTGCTTTGAATAGTGTTACGATGTACCGCCGAGAAAAGAAGGGATTAAATGTTTAAAAGAGAGCTCAACGCAAAACTTGTTCTTTCTGTAATTGCAACAGGAATTATGTCCTTCTCGGGAGTTGTCGTAGAAACTGCCATGAACGTGACGTTTCCAACGTTGATGGAGGAATTCTCTATTGGCACCTCAACGGTACAATGGATGACCACCTCGTACCTTTTGATTCTTGCCATCATCATGCCTATGTCATCGTATTTAAACAGACGATTCAAAACTAAAAGTATCTTTACCGTGGCCATGATCTTCTATATCAGTGGCATTCTCTGCGGATTTGCTGCTCCAACGTTTATGTTATTGCTGCTTGGCCGCATTTTAGAAGGCATTGGCACCGGTCTGGCACTGCCTTTGATGTTCAACATCATCACCGAGCAAGCTCCCCTTAAAAACATGGGTGTCATGATGGGCATTGGCATGCTTGTTACTGCCGTTGCACCTGCAGTAGGACCTTCAGCTGGTGGTTGGATTGCAGAGCATCTTGGCTGGCGAATGATTTTTGCCGGTCTTCTCCCCTTCTTGATTGTGGCGTTTGTACTGGGAATTAGTTCAATCCAACAGAGCCATGAGACTGAAGTGATTTCTTTTGATGTCTTTGGCTGGCTGCTGCTTACCGTAAGTTTTATTGCACTCATCTTTGTTATTGACGAGTCCAGCGCGTTTGGCCTGTTTAGCATTCCTGTTTTGCTTGCAATGGTAATTTTTGCCGGTTCACTCGCGCTTTTTGTACGTCACGAGAACTCCTTTAAATACAAGGAGCAATCGGATAAATCTCCAAAAATTCCTATCATTAACCTTGACGTATTTAGCGAGAAGGGCTTTGTGCTCTCGCTCTTTGCTATTGTTGCTCTTCAATTTATTATTCTTGGTCAGTCATATCTTCTGCCTAACTTCTCCCAGCTGGTACTGGGTGCAGGTGCCACTGCAGCAGGAGCTCAGATGCTTCCAGGATGTGCTATTGGCGCAGCTATGGCTCCAATTTCTGGCCAGATTTTAGACAAGCTAGGAGCTAAAAAGCCTATTGTTACAGGCATTCTTTGCTGCCTTACCAGCATGCTCCTTTTACTGCTCTTTGTTCACGTGCTTACCGTAGAAATGATTACGTATATTTTTGCTATTTTTGCCATTGGTCAGGCACTTCAGATGGGAAACAATTTTACAGTAGCTTTGGGACACTTACCAGAAGACCACAAAGCAGATGGAAATGCTGTTATTAATACAATGCAGCAGCTCTTTGGTGCTATGGGCACCAGCGTTATTTCTGGTGTAGTAGCAGCCTCTCAACTTGGAGCTACAGACTTAGCTACGAGCACCCTTGCAGGAGCTCAGAATGCACTCTTTGTACTTGTGTGCGTAGCTTGTATTCCTCTTGTTACCATGGGAATCGTGCTCTTTATACTGCCAAAGATGACAAAATAAAGCGCAACGGCGGTATTTAAAAAGCAAATTAAAAAGCTAGGTATCCAAAAGAAGGATATCTAGCTTTTAATTTAGACGATTGAATAATCAAACTACGACACAACAGCCGATAACTTCAATCCAATAAACACAGCAACCAGGCACGTTATAACATTAACCGCAATATTCACACCTGCAGCAGCCCAATTACCTGCTTGAATAAAGGTAAGGGTTTCATTTGAGAAGGTCGAGAAAGTCGAAAGTCCTCCGCAAAGGCCCACGGCTAAGAATAGCTTTACCTGTGGCTGAAGTGGACTTGCAAGATCAAGCCCTGTTACAAAGCCAATAATCAAACCTGCAACAACATTTGCAGCAAACGTACCAACTGGCAGATTAGGAATCCACTGTTTAAAGAGGACTCCCAACTGCCAGCGACCTAAACTACCCAGAGCTCCACCAAGAGCCACAGCTAACGCTTCAAACATAAAATACCCCTACTCCAGCTCACGCGATCCCGTATACAGTTGATAATACTCTCCTCGTTTAGCAATAAGCTCGTCGTGAGTACCGCGCTCAATAATGCGACCGTGCTCCAGAACCATGATGGCATCAGAGTTGCGAACTGTAGACAGTCTGTGAGCAATTACAAAAACAGTACGGCCTGCCATTAGGGCATCCATGCCCTTCTCGATAAGTGCCTCAGTACGCGTATCAATACTGGAGGTTGCCTCGTCCAAGATAAGCACGGGAGGATCGGCAATAGCAGCACGAGCGATAGCCAGAAGCTGCCTCTGACCTTGGGAAAGGTTGGCGCCGTCCGAGGTAAGCACGGTGTTGTAACCACGAGGCATTCGACGGATAAACTTATCTGCGTTTGCGATTTTTGCTGCAGCAATAACCTCGTCATCAGTGGCGTTCAACTTACCAAAGCGGATATTGTCCGCGATGGTCCCTGTGAACAGATGCGTGTCCTGCAAAACAATACCAAGCGAGGATCGTAGAGCAGATTTCTTGATATTGTTAATAGGAATGCCATCGTAAGTAATAGTGCCGCTGCGAACGTCATAGAAACGGTTGATGAGGTTGGTAATGGTTGTTTTACCAGCACCAGTTGAGCCAACAAACGCAATCTTCTGACCAGGCTTTGCAAACAGCGTGAGGTTTGCAAGAACCGTCTGATCATCGTCGTATCCAAAGGTCACGTCATCAAAGCGAACGTCTCCAGCAAGAGGGGTTTTCTCGCCAGACGATGTGACCCAAGCCCAGGACTCTTCTCCTGACTCGTAGCCACTAACGCGGACCAGATCAACCTTGCCCTCATCAACCTCGGGAGTCATCTCCATAACCGCAAAGATGCGCTCGGCACCGGCAAGAGCGGTAAGCAGGAAGTTGGAGAGCTGTGTGAACTGGTTAAACGGCATGGCTGCCTGGCGAACAAAGACCAGGTAGGATGCAAGACTTGCAACATCCGCGTGTCCGTTTACCGCAAGCAGAGCGCCAACCACGGTAACCACAGCGTAATTGATATACGTCAATGAAACCGTGATAGGGACCATAGTTGCTGCGTAGCCCTGAGCACTTGTTCCAGAGTGCCGTAACTCGTCATTTACCTTTTGAAAATCAGTAAAGTTGGCATCCTCATGGTTAAAAACTTTAACCACTTTAAGGCCAGAGATAGTTTCTTCTGCAAAACCGTTGAGAACACCAAGGCTTTTTTGTTGCACCGAGTAATGCTTGGCAGAGCGCTTACTTGCGTAACGTGCATAAACCACAATCAAAACGTCAAAGAGAATAGTAATCAGTGTCAGCTGCCAGTTAAGAACAATGAGCAGCACAAGCGTACCAACCATCTGAATAAACGCCAGAACAAGGTTGGCAAAGCTGTTGTTGAGCGCTTCCGAGATGGTATCCACGTCATTTGTAAAGAAGCTCATGATATCGCCGCGGGTGCGCTGGTCAAAGAATCTTAGGGGCAGCGATTCAATATGCTCAAAGAGATCTCGTCTGATGTCAAAAACAATCCTCTGAGCAGCACGAACCATAATTTGCGTGTAACCAACACTAGTAAGAGCGCCAATTGCATACACAACCGCTGTAAATACAATGAGGTTGGTAAATGCGTTTACGTCTCCCCTGCCCACTGCAGCAACAACAGGCTTAATCATGTAGGTGCCAAGAAGCGCAGCAAAACCACTGATAGAAACAAGAAGTGCCACCAACATAAGACGCTTCTTAGCATGACCTAAGTACGAGACAAACACTCTAATGGTATGTCCGATGTTCTGAGGACGTGCTCCTCCTGCGCGATTAGCCATGTGACACCTCCCTACCAGCAGCGTCAATGTCCGACTGACTACCGCCCATCTGCGACTCATACAGCTCTCTATAGATAGGGCTCTTGGCGAGAAGTTCTGTGTGAGTGCCAGTCATATGGACCCTACCGTTATCAAGAACGACAATCTGATCTGAGTCCATAACCGAGTTCACACGCTGGGCAATGATGATCTTTGTCATGTCAGCAAGCTCAGCTAAGCCTGCGCGGATCTTTGCATCGGTTGCCGTATCAACCGCGCTGGTAGAGTCATCAAAAATGATAATTTTTGGCTTCTTCAAAAGCGCACGCGCAATACAAAGGCGCTGCTTCTGGCCACCAGAAACATTGACGCCACCCTGACCAAGGTCTCCGTCCAAGCCGCCAATCCTATCTAGAAACTCATCAACACATGCAATAGAGCAGGCGTGAAGCAGCTCCTCATCAGTAGCGTTGGGATCTCCCCAGAGCAGGTTGTCGCGGACGGTACCGCTGAACAGCACATTTTTCTGAAGGACAACAGATACTGCATCACGAAGTGAAACAAGATTGTAGGAGCGGACGTCATTCTCGCCAACAAACACAGTGCCTTCAGTAGCATCGTACAAGCGAGCAATCAGCTGGATAAGAGTGGTTTTTCCGGAGCCGGTGCCGCCGAGAATGCCAACGGTAGAGCCTGGCGCAAACGAGAGATTAATGTCTTCAAGGACGTCCTCTTCAGCGCTCTTGCTGTATTTGAACGATACGTTTTCAAAGCGTACTGCGCCATTCTTAACGTCGGTTAAACCGTGCTCTAGAGACTCAATAGCAGGCTCCTCGGAAAGAATCTCTCCGATGCGACGCACACTAGTAATAGCGCGAGCAGTAAGCAAGAACACGCCAGAAATCATCATAAGAGAGTTCATGATAAGCAGCACGTAACTCATGAAGCCCGTAAGCTCACCGACACCCAGTCTGCCAGCCATAATCATCTGGCCACCAAACCAAAGAATAGCCACATTAGTGACATACATTGAAGCCTGGAAAATAGGCAGGTTTAAGACGGACGTTCCAAAGGTCTTTGTAGCAGTCTGCGCATACTGGGTATTAACTTTTTCAAAGCGCTCGGAGACATATCCTTCTCGGACATACGCCTTAATCGCTCGCACCGCGGCAAAGTCTTCCTGCAGTGCCTCGTTAAGCTTATCCATTGCGCTTTGCATAACGCGGTACAAAGGACCAACGCGCTTCACAATAAAGAAGAGTGCAATGGCCAAGAAAGGCAGCACGGCAAAATACACTACTGCCAGCTCTGGGCTCATAATAAACGCCATAACCAAGCCCATGACCAGCATAATTGGTCCACGCATAAACGGGCGCGTGCCCATTGCAAAGGCGTTCTGAATAATGGTTACATCAGAAGTCAAACGCGTTACCAAAGAAGATGAATCGTACTTATCAAGATTTGCAAAAGCAAACTCTTCCATACGGCGATATTCATCTTGTCTGAGTTGGGCGCCTAGTCCCATGGCTGCTTTTGCAGAGTAGCGAGCATAACCAATACCAGCAAACATGGCGAGAAGAGCAAAGACAACCATAACGGTACCGTTTACAAAAACAGTCTGAAGGTTACCTTGCAAAATACCCTGGTCAACAATTTGAGCCATGAGTACAGGAATCACTAATTCGAGTAGGGACTCTGCAAACACGCAGAGTCCCGACAAAACAAAGTCCTTTTTATACGCGCCAAAGTGGTCCAAGATAACCTTTAACTCAGCACGAGCAGATGGAGCCTTTTCTTCTACAGAAGCATCATTCATTGTTAAAACACCACGTATCTTACTGCCTTACATTGCTTGGTTTGCTTATGCCTCTTTTGGAAGCGTCTGAAGCGAAACTTCCTTGAGCTGCTCATTAGAAACAGGTGAAGGTGCACTCGACATCAAATCAGAACCAGAAGTAGTCTTTGGGAATGCCATGACATCACGGATGGAATCGGCACCTGCAAGCAACATGCATACGCGGTCAAGACCAAGTGCAAAGCCGCCCATTGGAGGTGCACCAAACGTCAAAGCCTCCATCAAGAAGCCAAATTGAGCCTTTGCGCGCTCTTCAGTAAAGCCGAGTTTCTCCAGAATCTTAAGCTGCAGCTCAGCGTTGTGAATACGCATTCCGCCGCCGCCAGCCTCAAAACCGTCCATGACAAAGTCGTACGTATACGAACCCATAGCCAGAGGGTCAGTGTCCAGAAGGTCAAGCTCATCCTCACGAGGAAGCGTAAAGGGCTGGTGCTCAGAGGCATAAGACTGAGATTCCTCATCCCAGTGGAACAGTGGGAAATTAACAACCCAAAGGAAATCATGACCTTCTCGCGGTACATCCAAGACCTTTGCCATATGCAGGCGCATACCACCAAGAATCTCATCTGTCTCCAGGCGGCCGCCCACAGCAAAGAGAATCAAGTCCCCTGCCTCAGCAGACATCTCTGCACGCAGTGCCTCAAGCTCTTCTGGCGAGAAGAACTTGGTGATAGGACCTCCCACGGAACCGTCCTCTTTGAAGGCGACCCATGCAAGTCCCTTGGCACCAAAGCCGGCGGCTACCTCGGCAAGCTTATCTACCTGAGAGCGTGGCCAGGTACCTGCACCCTTAACGTTGATTGCCTTGACGTACTGGCCTTCTGTTGTAGCAGCAGAGCTAAAGAGCTTAAAGCTGGACTGCTTGAAGACCTCAGAGACATCGTGGAGCTCCATACCAATGCGGGTATCAGGCTTATCGGAGCCGTAGGTATCCATTGCGTCCCAGTACTGAATCTTGCGCAGTGGAGCTGGGAACTTAATGCCCATCTTTGCAAATGCATCGCCCAGAATATCCTCAAGCTCGGCCATGACATCTTCCTCGCGGACAAATGCCATCTCCATATCAACCTGCGTAAACTCAGGCTGACGATCTGCACGAAGATCCTCATCGCGGAAGCACTTAGTAATCTGGTAGTAGCGCTCAATACCGCCAATCATCAGCAACTGCTTCAGCAGCTGTGGAGATTGTGGCAGTGCGTAGAAGTTTCCGCCCTGCATTCTGGATGGAACCAGGAAGTCACGAGCGCCCTCAGGAGTAGATTTGAACAGCGCCGGAGTTTCTACCTCGGTAAAGTCACGTTTATGGAATGCCTCACGAAGCGCAAAGGCAAAATCAGAACGCATACGAAGATTCTGTGCCATCTGAGGACGACGCAGGTCAACGTAGCGGTACCTCAAGCGAAGATCCTCGTTAACGTCAATGTGGTTCTCAATTTGGAATGGTGGAACAGCGCTCGTGTTAAGAACCTCAATCTTTGAAGCAAGTACCTCCACCTCACCGGTAGCAAGAGCCTCATTGGTCTGACCTTCAGAACGATGCTGAACCGTACCGGAAATCAGAACAGGCCATTCAGGACGAATAGTCTCTGCAGTTGCAAATGTTTCTGCATCAACATCTGGGTCAAACAGAATCTGGGTCAAACCCTCGCGGTCACGAAGGTCAACAAAAATCAGACCACCAAAGTCACGACGACGCCAAACCCAACCAGTGAGCGTAACGGTCTGACCGATATGCTCTGCACGAAGCTCTCCGCAGGTATGCGTATGCATGCTGTGCAAATCAGCAGCTGCGTGAGCGGAATAATTCTGGGAGGTTTCTGAGGAACAATCCATTTTTATCCTTTCGTCTTTGCTTCCCTGTGCCAAATCGGAAAGCTCCTTCAAGACGGCAAAAACGTGTAGACGGCGCGTTCTTGCTCATAGACAAAACATTGTACTCTCCAACCTTCTACTGAATCCTCTCAATCTGAACTTAGTGGAGATTCAAGCTGAATAAATAACTTACCGTCACACTTTTACGCTAGACTGAAAATGATATATATGAGTCCTCTTGCAGGGCGAGAAGAACTTGGAGCTTTCATGGCCTATAAAGCCGCTGTTTTTGATCTAGACGGAACACTTCTGAACACCATTGTTGATCTTGCTTGGGCAACAAATTACGCCCTTGAGCAGTTCAACATGCCTACCTATACCGTTGATGAGGTCCGTCAGATGGTTGGAAATGGCGTTGCAAAGCTTATCCGTGACGCCGTACCAGAAGGTACCGATGATGCAACATATCAGCGCGTACTCGCATGCTTTAAGGAGCACTACGCTGATCACAGCTTGGATAACACTGCGCCCTACCCTGGCATCCTTGATGCGGTTGATACGCTCAGAGCAGCTGGCGTTAAATGCGCTGTTGTTTCCAACAAGCCAGACTTTGCTATTGCAGATTTAATGAGCAATTTCTTCCCAGGTAGATTTGACTTTGCTCTGGGTCAGCGAGATGACCTTAAAAGAAAGCCTGATGCTGAGCCTGTCCATTACGCTCTTGCCCAAATTGGTGTTGATCCTCAAGATGCTGTCTATATTGGAGACTCCGAAGTTGATGTTGCAACAGCGCACAATAGCGGCGTGCCTTGCATTAGTGTTACCTGGGGATTCAGAGACAAAGAAACGCTTCTAGCTGCAGGTGCTACCACGCTTTGCGATACCGCAGAAGAAATGGTGCAAGAAATTCTCAAATAGTAGCACTAAAAATTACAACCATTCATAATTGCCGTTGAGCGAGAAAAAACGTCCGCTTGCCTATGCCTCTCAATTCATCTGAATAAGCGTATTCGGAGGGCGGTATAGTCTATAAAAGTGCGTCCATAATTTGCGCGCAAGCGACGTGGAAAGGATTGCATCATGGGCAAGAAAAGTTCTGAGGTTCTCCAGATTTCTTACGAAGACATGGTAGAGTACCTGCACAGTAATCACTCTGTGTACATGCAAGTCGGACACCAGGTTTATTACCTCACTGATGTCAATTTTGAGGCATGGAGAGCTCAAGACACCAGTATCAGAAACTCAAAAAACCACTTTGTAGATTGTTCTGAACTAGTTCCAACGGTAGACGAATTTCTCGCGCTTCCTTTTATTAATGGAAAAACCATTAAAGACGTTTTTGCACATGCAACGTTCTATGCATCCATGAAAAACGAAAAATCTGAGTAATTCAAAATAATCAGCATTTTGTTGACTATCTCTCAGCTAAAACTTAAAGGACCTGTTAACGAACTGCCCCCATTTCTTGGACATAAGAAATGGGGGCAGTTCATATGCGGGTGATTATGATTCTGTAGCGTGTTAGCGTCGGCTTTTAG
>CALIZS010000021.1 GCA_938028565.1 uncultured Atopobium sp.
CTGATTTTGCAAAAGAATCGGTGGCTCAAATACAGATTCTTTGCACATTTCAGGCAGAGTTTTCGGGACGTGACCTTGAATCCGGGGTGGTGGTGGATGGTTATCACGGACACCTTCATGGAGCCTGATTTTCTCGCCGAGTCTGAACAATTTGCCGGAATATTGCATGAAGTCTGAGCTATTTGCCGGTTTTTCTCGTCAAGTCTGAGTAAATTCACTCAGACTTCATGCATTTTTCAGGCTTGCATCCGCACCTGGCGAGAAACCCGTGTACTCGCAGCGGCGCTTCGCGCGCTTGACCTGCAAGTTTGTCTGCACACGACGCTGTTTTCGCACTCGCAGCAGCGCCGCTACCCGCGTTACCCGCGTGCGGCTACCTGCGACCGGCGCGCTCGTCCAGCTTGGCGCGAACAGCAGCCTTGAACGCGGCAGCATCCGTCATCCACGGAACGTGCTTGCCGCCGATAATGTTGAACGGCTCGTCTCCCTTAGCCAGCAAGTACACCAGCGCCGGGCGAGGGTCGTCGTAAGCTGCGGAAACTGCCTCGTAAATGGCGTCGTAGCGGTCAAGGATGATCTTGTGCGCGGCGCCCTCGGGCGTGGCCTCGGCCATTTGTGCGCAAATCACCGCAGGATCTTCCATGTTGCAGTCCTCAGTGGTGTAAATCATCAGGTCCGCCCACTTGGCCGCCTCTTCTGGCAGCTCCTGGCGACGGTTGTATGCCTTACCGCCAACGGCTCCCATGACCACATAGCGGCCATAACCAGGGAATTCCTTGGATGTTGACGAGAAAAGCTTCTGGTAGGAAAGCTTGTTGTGGGCGTAGTCGACTAAGCCCGTGACTTTGTTGTCGGGCGAGCTCAAGAGCTCCATTCGGCCTGGCACCTTAACGTTCATCAGCGGAAGCACAGCGTCCTTCTCGCGAATGCCCAGGTAGTCGGCAACGGTGATTGCTGCAAGAGCGTTCTCCACGTTGAAGAGGCCGGACATGGGCAGCGCGGCGGCGGCGGTCCAGGTTGGCGTGTGCACGGTAAAGGTGACCATGCCCTGGTGAGGAGTGATTTCGTCCGCCCAAACGGTGGCGTCGGAATCAGTTGTGGAGAAAGTCAGGACCTTCTCGCACCTCTGTGCACGCTCCATGACCTGGTCAAACATCATGGTGTTCTTATTGATAACGGCCACGCGAGCAAGATCAAAAATCTTCAGTTTGCTCTCAAAGTAATCTTCAAAAGTAGGGTGTTCAACAGGGGAAATGTGATCGGTTCCAATGTTTAGGAACACCGCGACGCTCAGATTGAGGCCAACCGTACGGTCGTACTTGAGGCCCTGGCTGGAAATCTCCATGTCAACGTAGGGGAGGCCAGCGTCTGCGGCGTGCTTGAGATGGCGCCACAGCTCAGGAGCCTCGGGCGTGGTGTTGTGCGCGGGCTGCGTGTCCTTGCCGTCAAAGACCTCGATGCCGCCAATCACGCCGCACTTGGAGTACGGCTCGTCGCCGTCGAGGATGGCGCGCAGCATATACGAGCAGGTAGACTTGCCTTTGGTGCCCGTAATTCCAATGGTGGCGAGCTTCTTGTCGGGATGTCCCGCAACGCCTGCAGCTGCGTAGGCCATGGCAAGGCGCACGTCATCCACGCAAATAGCGGCTACGTTTGGCGCCACTGCCTGCAGCTCCTCCGCGAGCGACTGCTGGCAGAGGTACGCAACAGCCCCAGCCTCCACCGCGCTTGCCAGATACGCAGGCGAGAAGTGCGCGCCCTTGCAGACAAACAGCGAGCCAGGGGTGACCTCACGAGAATCGCTTGCAACATCGGTAAGCTGTGCGTTTTGATCCACCGCGTCAAGATGGGCGGTAGTGTACTCGATGTTCTTGCTGGTAAAGAGCGCCAGGAGCTCGTGTAATGTCATCCTCAAAAGTCCTTCGATAGCTGTTTGGCGCAAGCACAGCGCCCCAAAGACAGTATCAATAGTTTAGCCGTCTGGCTCCAATCGTGCTGACGTCAGCGCAACTTTCTTGGTCCTTGCACGCCAGCGTCACACCCTCATGGCGAGAAAATCGTCAATCTTGCTTGACGTAGAGAGTGCTGCGAGGTATAGTACTTGTTCGCGCATAAGCGCATGCATTGCGGGGTGGAGCAGTCTGGTAGCTCGTCGGGCTCATAACCCGAAGGTCGTAGGTTCAAATCCTGCCCCCGCGACCATAAGAATTTAAAACCCGCCCTCGGCGGGTTTTTTGTTAGCTAATTTCTCCAACGTATAGATATATATCTGCTAATAGGTCATTATCATGAAGATAAATATCTATTATTGAAAGCGGCAAAAGAAATTCCTAAACAGATAGAAGAGTCCTTATGAACTATGTCCAAAAAGTTCCCGTTGCTATTTGTGGTGTTGCATTAGGTTTTGCAGCACTTGGAAATCTTTTTAAGACTTCTTTTGAGGGGTTTTATCTTGCCTGCGGCATTATCTCTATTGCTCTTTTAGCTCTCTATACCCTCAAATTTATGGTGTCTACAAAAGTTGTGTTACGAGAGCTTTCTGATCCGATTGGACTTTCAGTTGCTGCAACATATCCGATGGCGGTTATGCTGATTTCGGTGTATATTAAGGCCGATATTGGTGATGCGGCACAATTGTTTTGGTTCGCAGGAATTGCGTTGCACATACTGTGCATAGCTCTATTTACTTCTCGATATATTGCAAAATTTGATTGGGAGAATGTGCACGCCAGCTGGTTCATTGTGTATGTGGGTATTGTTGTTGCCAGTGTTACAGCGCCGGCGTTTCACTTTGAAACCAGTGTTGGTACGCTTGCATTTTGGTTTGGATTTATCTGCCTTGTGGTGCTTTTGATAGTTGTAAGCATAAAGTATGTTAAATATGGGCCGGTGCCTGATTCCGCTGAGTCACTCGCTTGTATTTACGCAGCCCCAACAAGCCTTTGTATTTCAGGATATATTCAATCTATTACTCCAAAGTCTGTACCGTTTCTTTTGGTTATGCTGGCAATCGCTTCAATTATTTATGTAGCTTCGTTTGTATGGTGTGCTAGGTGTCTTACAAAACCGTTCTTTCCTAGTCACGCTGCGTTTACGTTTCCCTTTGTAATTTGTGTTATCGCGCGTACGCAGACGTCAGCATACCTGGCTGAACTCGGCCAGCCCCTCCAATGGCTTGACGGAATAGCCACTGTTGAAACGTTGCTTGTAGCAGGGCTTTGCATTGTTGTGCTTGTACGATTACTTGCGTACGTGCGTGATCAGACTTTGTCTTAAGAGGGACGAAAGAGACGAGTAGTTTGAGGTGATGTTTTGCATTTGTTTTGACAAGAGCTATTGTCTAAAGGTAATGAGAACTTCAAGTATTTTGTCGTCAGGTTTTTATTATTTTTTGCATTTTGTGTTTGCAATATAAACCATTACTACCGCATCAATCGCAATAATACTGCCCGCAATGATTGCTGTTGTGTTTGGTATATTTGGACCAAGTAGTGCCATGAAAAAGAGTGCTAACGCACTTATAAGCATGCCAATACCCGCTACAAAACAAAGCTTTTTCTCGTCAATTGTTTTCTTTTCATCTTCAGTCATTGTGTTATATCCAGCAATTGAAATAGCACCATGACCAGATAGAAGTACAAGAGACCAAATGCCAAGAATTGCGGTTAGAGACCACGATATAACTGAATATAACATCATATTCACTCCAATCAGGAACGAACTGCTTGTTAATTGAATTATACGACTTCGAATTTAATTGGGTAATTGAATAATGCCAGTCCTTTCATCGTTATGTTCGTTAGCAACGATATAGGCCTTTTACTGTCCATTACAGTACCCACTTAGATTGTCTGTAGGTCTTATCCTTCTTTTCACATACTTGGAAATGGATTAGGGAATGTATTTTCGGAGAGCATTTGCCACTAAGTGAGGTAAAAATGGGTGCATATTATATCAACTATTATTTTCATAACATTGAGTATGATGACGGATTCTATGGCGGAGAATTTTCAGCTCCTGATTATCGCGTATATTGCAAGTTCTTATACGATAGGAAAACAAAGGAATTTATCGATATCTGGGACAATACTCAACCCATTGACGAAATTCTTCCAATTCCAATTTGGTGGCTTGATAATAAGCTTGAAAAGAATGGGAAGCTTGATAAGCATGAAGGCAAAGAGAGCTATTAAATCTCTTAATAGCTTTTGTAAATGGCCGCTATTGTGCTTGGTTATAAGGAATTATTTACGCTTCTGAACTTTCTTCTACCTCAAAAAGAATCCTGAGAGCTTCCTCGTATTTCTCGACGCGTTTTAAGTCCTTCTCAGTAACTTTTTCCAGGCGGGACAGGTTTGAGTTGTGTAGTAGATCGCAAATTTTCACGTGTCGTGCAATGTTATTTTTGCTTAGATGGCGAACATAGTCCATGTACTCGACTTTGGGATTGTGGTTCAAGAGAAGCAGGGCTTTGTATTGTTGTGCTTGTACGTTTACTTGCATATGTGCGTAAACAGGCTTTGTCTGAAGAAAGGCGATATTCACGAGTAGTTTGAGGTGATGTTTTGTATTTGTTTTGTTTAGAGCTATTAATTTAAAGTAATATGTACTTTAAGGTTGCTATCGGTGAATTTTTGATTTTTGATTTCGCGTCGAGTATTTATCATATGAAGTAAAGTTACATCGTTTTTTGTAATGTGACTGATATAAATAGAAAGTGGAGGAATGATATGGCGAGCGATGTAGAAGAAATTTTTAAAGAAACGATCATAAAAGTCTTTGGAAAAGATA
>CALIZS010000022.1 GCA_938028565.1 uncultured Atopobium sp.
CATAATCACCCGCATATGAACTACCTCCCATTTCTTGGACATAAGAAATGGGAGGTAGTTCAAATTTTTATGCAGGTCTATTTATTAACGAATCACAATCCGACTAAGACAGATAAATACAAAAAGACCTATACCTGTATTGACAATTTTTCCACCAAAACCCAAATCTATGTACGCTAAACAGTAAATAAATAGAGCTGAGAACAACCAAATGACCAGACACAAACATAGGCTTTTAATTGTTTTTTGAACTGATCCCCCATTAAGAATGCGATAGGCCTTATCAAAGACACAAGCAACAAAAATGCACATTACAAAAGAAACCAATGGCACATTACAATAAACATCATCACTAGGAATTAAAATCACAGGAAAAGGAAATCCAAAGATTAAACTAAGCAGACAAAAGCCTAGTATTCTAGCGGGATTGAATGCACGCAGGTGTGGCGTTTTTGTTACATTCTCAGATGCGTTATTAGAAAAATCTTTATGTTTAAAAAACGTAAAAGAACTCATCTCTGTACTCCTTCAGTTTATATAAAGCATATTTTATCTGATACTAAAATTGTTTCTAATATTAACTCAATTTATCTGATGAAATAGAACGCCTATTTAGCAGAAAATTTCTGTTTGACCTGCCTCATCAGCCACTGGAATACCATAACTACAAAAATTGTGACTACAAAAACAAAGATGCCTCGTACAAAAGCGTTACCAAGCAAGCTGTACGGGAATCGGCCAAGTCTTAGTCCTAAGAAGTTAATAACAGGAATCTGGAACAGATAGACTCCTAAAACACCAGCAGATACCGTGCTGATGCATTTCTTGGCACCATCGGAAAGCTCCTGCAGCCTTGGCTCAAGGTTCAGCATAAACAGGAACAAAGATGCGGCCTGTGCTAAGCAGAGGAAGTTTCTAATAGTAATGGGATAGCTCTGATACGTCATTTCTGGCGTCAGTGGGGTTCCAAAGTTGTTAGCAATAAGTCCCCAACCAAACATGGCCGCAGATGAAAGCAAGAAAAATACAGCAAGCACTAAATTGTTTTTAGTAAATTTTGGAAGCTCGTCGTAATACGTCTTAACGTAATATCCCAGCAGATAGTAGAAAAGGCCATCGCTGTTAAAGGCGGCCCATCTGAACAACTGATCAAAGTAAACACCACGAACGCCAACGAACTCAAGTAGCGGCAATCCAAAGCTCACAAAGAGCGTAAGTGCCATAACATAGAGCAGGGTTTCTTTCTTTTGAACTACCAAAGAAAGCACAGGTGTCAAAAGATATAGATACAAAATGGTATAGATGAACCAAAGAGTGCTGTTAACGTTATTGGTTAGAAAGCGCTTTACAAAATCAGCAACACCAGCGCTTGCCGCAACCTCTTCGGCACCCCAAAACTTTGTAGGAAAAAGCACGTACATCAGATACACCACTGCGCTGCCAAAAATAAGCGCCATCAGCGTCTTTCTTGCACGCTTCATAAAGAATGTCTTTGTGGAATATTTGTTTCTATACCCAAGCAGATTCATGCCACTCAGCATAAAAAAGATGGGTACCGCGTAAATAAACGCAGCTTGCAGGGCTAAAGAGAAGGCCCATGTTTTAGTGTGCGCAAGCGAAAAAACGTTAAGCGAAGTATGCAGCATAACAACAGCAATACCTGCCAAAATGGTAAGAACATCTGCAAAAACAAAGCGCTTCTTGGTAGCAATTGCTTTTGAAGAAACTGTAGCTTTTTCCACGGGCTTCTCCCCAAATCAATCAAACTTCATCTATGCTTAGTATACGAAAAGTACCAGCAGGAAAGAGGCATCATGGCAAATGTCGTTGACTATCTACACTGGCGCGGCGATCTGACGTTTGAGAATGACCCTTTTAACGACGTCGATAACCTGATTCTTTCAATTCTTTCCTATCTGGGATTTGGTGGGGTCGTTCCTTCTGAGCGTAGCGAGAAACGCGTTCAACTTGGTGACGCTTGCGCCAAAATGCTGAAGAAACTCAATGACGATCCGTCTCTTATCACAGGATTTTCTCGCGTTGATGGAACCTTCCTTGAGGCGCTGGTCAACGCTCCCCGTTTTGCCAACATTGAGCTTGGCCGCTATGTAGACCGCATTAATGTCGAGAAAAACCTGCAGTTTGCAGCGTTTACCGCCTATCTTCCTACAGGACAGATGTTTGTTTCTTTTAGAGGAACAGACGGCACGCTCGTTGGCTGGCGAGAAAACCTCAACCTCAGCTTCCAGGTTACGTCCGCTGATAAGTCGGCGGCACTATACCTTGAGAAGCGTATTCGCGAACACCTTGCAGATGGTAATAGTACTACCTGCGCAAACGTTATGGTTGGCGGTCACTCTAAGGGCGGTAACCTTGCGGCATACGCAGCAACAGTCTGTCCTGAAGAACTACTCGGCACAATTGATCGCATCTGGAGTAACGACGGTCCTAACATGTGTCCAGAAATTCTTCCCGCCACAGCCCACAAGGTGCTTGGAGATAAATACATCAGAATTTTGCCTGAGTTTAGTGTAGTAGGCATGATTTTTGATGATCCTGCTGTTCCAAAGCTCATTGTAAAA
Organism: uncultured Atopobium sp.; assembly: GCA_938028565.1. Lineage (GTDB taxonomy): Bacteria > Actinomycetota > Coriobacteriia > Coriobacteriales > Atopobiaceae > Lancefieldella. The sequence goes on from CALIZS010000022.1 coordinate 2,583, forward strand.
AGCTCTGAGACGGGCATGTTGGCACATGACGGCGTTTCATGGCAGGTTATGCGCAACACATTTGAGTTTGCTGACGACTTCCAGCCTGAATGTAAAAAGATTAATGAGGCATTTAGCAACTGGTATAAAGAACTCCCCCTCTCTGATCGTGAGCACTTTACCAATGAGCTCTTTGACGCTCTCTCGGCAGGCGGAGCCGTCTATTTCAGCGACATTATTAGCTCACCTGCAAACTTACAACCTGTTGTTGCGGCACTCACTAAAACAGAAAAGCAAACCAAAGAGGTCTTCTTTGACCTCCTTAGTTCACTTGTCAATGCATCCGCAACATCTTTAATTGAAAACATTACCGAGTCATCGCAGATCTCTCAGATTACCTCTGCTATCTCGGAAAGTTTTGCCAAGCTTGATAAAGCCCAAAAGGAACTTAGGAAAGGTTCTCCTTCTTCAGACCAGTAAGGCTAATCACAATTGAAGAGACAATTGAGATAACTATTGATCCCAGGATAGCGGTGCCTAAAGAATCAATAGCAACGCCCGCATGCAGCAAATTCCTAGAAATAAAACTTGAAAGCTCAAGCATAAAAGCATTAATAAAGAGCGAGAAAATACCTAGGGTCAGCACATTAATAGGCAATGAGAGTAGCTTAACAACAGGCTTAATGCCCGTATTGACTGCTGCGAGTACTAACGAGAACAGAATAGGACCTGCCCACGAGCCTCCCACAATAGTTAGACCTGGAATTAAGGTGCAGGCCACCAACGTAGCAACAGTAGTTACAAGCCATGTTGCAACAAATGTCATACTAACCTCTCTTTGAAAAAAGCCCGGCAAAAGCCGGGCTTAACATGCACAGTATGTAAGCCGTTAGCTTACTCGCCGAAGCCGTTGTCAACAAGAGCAATGAGAGCGTCAAGAGCTGCCTGCTCGTCAGCGCCGTCACATGCAATCTCAATCTTGGTGCCAGTACCAAGGCCAGCAGCAAGAATCATCATGATGGACTTAGCGTTAACTGGAGCGGAGTCCTTGTCAACATTCTTGATGGTGACGTTGCTCTCAAACTTCTTTGCCTCAGAAACAAAGACGGATGCTGGACGAGCGTGAAGACCAGTTGCATTGATGATAGTAGTCTGCTTTGAAACCATAAGTGGACTCCCCTTCCGGAAACCAAAAATCTACTCGAGAGTTATTCTCGATTAATCGTTACTATCGTAACAAAACATAACGTATTATATCCAATCTTATTTCCAGAAAGAACCAAATTAGACTATGATTTGCTCAAAAACAGGGTAAAAATAAAAAGCAGAACTCTTATAGGAGGTTTACCATGGCTGAAAACGATATCCAAAACTCAAAAACTGAGGAATTGGACACAATAGATACTCAAGCAACCATTTCTGATGAACAGAATGAGTCTGAGAACACACCTGAAGTCAGCAAGTCCCAGGACATTCAAAAGATTGCCAAAGACACTACTCAGGTTGTAGCAAAAGGCGTTAGCAGCGCGTTTGAAAGCGCCACAACCGCTGTTGCAGAAGGTTTTCAGGCTACCAAAGAAGTTCACAACGCCGCTAAAGAGACAAATTCTGCAAAGCAAGAGCTTAAGCGAATGCAAGAACACCTTGCTAAAGACAAACAAGACTTAGAGCACAGAGACTACGTGCAAAGCTCGTTTGATCAAATAATTGCTGAGCAAGAGAAAATTTTTGCAGAGACCGCTCAGGTCATGAGTGATCAATCTACGCAAGTAGATCTTCTCACGGTTAAGAAAAACCAGCTTATTCAGAAGCTTGAACAGCAAAAAGTTGACGACGAAGCAAAGATTAAGCCTTACAAAGAAGTTGCTGCCACAGCAAAAGGCAGGCTGGATGATATCTCAAAGACAATCTCTGAGGCACAGCGTGGTGTTAAAAACGCCGAGGCTCAGCTTAAAGAAGTTACCGAGAAACGCGATGCTGCTGTAGCGTCCGCAAATAAAGCACTGGAAAACTCCCAGGCAAGACAGCTTTCTCTAAGAGAAGAGCTTGCTGGTCTTAAGACAGACCCTGCCGCTAATCACGATGCAATTGTTCGTATTGAGGAAGACCTTAAGGCAGAGCTTGCTCGTGCGGAGCAGGCTCAAAAGCAAGTTGAGGAACTACAGAACTCTTTCCAGTCTTCACTTGAGATGGCACAAACGCATTACTGGACCCAGGGCAAATCGTTGGAGTCCTCAGAGTCTTCTATTGATGCAGCTCGCAAAGATTATGAGCAGAAACAGCAAGAATATGACGCCCTAGTAGCTGAGGCTAATGCTCGTCAGAGGATTCTGAGCAAAGATATAGAAGATCTTGAAGAGAAAATTAAGACAGCCAAGGAGCTCTTTAACGAAGCAGCAGATAAACATGATGAAGCACAGTCAGTCATTGATGACGCTAAAGAAATTCATGCAACACCAGAAATAACTGAGCAACTTAGAAAATCTGTTGGCGAACAGGTAATTAACATCAATACCAAGCAGCTTACCCTTAAAGAGCTTATTACTGGCGAGAAAATCCTTCGAGAGACAACTCGTGGTCAGCGCATTGGCTTCATTATTGTTGTTCTTGGCATGATAGCGATTCTTGCATCCTTTGTATGGTTGATTTTTAACTGGTAATTTAGCCTTTGCTCAGACAAACCATCGTATGAAAAAAGTGCTCACAATACTGTGGGCACTTTTTCTACATCTAAACTCTCAAGTTAAACGTAAGGGTCATGGTCACGTAACCAACTCACTAAATGATGATCATGGCATCACCAAATGACAAGAAACGGTATTTCTCGTCAATGGCACTTTGATAGGCGTCCATAATTTGATCGCGCGTTGCAAAGGCAGAAACAAGCATCATCAAGGTAGAACGTGGAACGTGGAAGTTGGTCACCATGGTGTCTACCACGTGGAACGTAGAGCCTGGCATCAAATAGAGGTTGGTGGTTGCGTTTTCTCGGGCAACCATATCGCCTTTATGAGTCAGTGCAGCAGAGTCTTCTGCCCCCTCAAAGCGACGGGCAACAACAGGAGGCTCATCTGCAGGAATCTGATTATCCCAAGCACTCTCTAGCGAGCGAACACTGGTAGTACCAATGGCAATAACCTTATGACCAGCGGCTTTGGTAGCCTTTACTGCTTCTACAACTTCTGGAGCTACGTGATAGCGCTCGGTATGAATGACGTGCTTAGTAGGGTCATCCTCTGTTACCAACCTGAAGGTATCAATACCCACCTCTAGCTCAACAGATGCCCACTGGACACCCTTTGCTTTGATGGTTTCAATGAGCTCAGGGGTAAAGTGAAGGCCCGCAGTAGGAGCTGCTGCAGAGTGTTCATCCTGCATAGCATAGACCGTCTGGTACTTCTCTGGGTCTCCCTCGTACTGTGTAATATACGGAGGCAGTGGAACGTGGCCTGCCTCATGAATAGCCTCGTCAAGAGTGCGATCTCCCTGTGCTTCAAAACGCACCAGGCGACCTCCTCTGTTGTCGTCAACAAAGTCCACAATGGTGCCCGTCAACACAACAGGAGCTGAGTCAGGAGCATGCAAGCCACCTGCACGGTATTCAATTACTGCGCCAGGCTTTAGACGCTTACCAGGATTTACCAAGCACTCCCATACAGCGCCCAAAGCATCAATGTCTTCTCGACGTTTTAAAAGCAGCGTTTCTGACACGCCGCCCGTATTTTGCTTTTTACCTACAAGGCGAGCTGGCATAACGCGCGTCTGATTAACTACAACCAAATCGCCCGGCTCAAGATACTCCACAATATCGGTGAAGTGCTTGTGCTCTATGCGGCCATCTTCTCTATGCAGCACCAAAAGCCTACAAGAGTCTCTTGGCTCAGCAGGAGCTTGTGCAATACGTTCTTCTGGAAGGTTGTAATCAAAATCGTCAGTTCGCATGACGTGCTGCCTTTCTTGCGTCACGAGCTTCATGACGCTCTATCTGAGCCTCGGCCGCAGAATATCTGCAACCGCAATAATTTTGTCGATACATACCAAGCTCACGAGACTCTTTTGTAGCCTCTGGGTAATACGGACGGAAATCTCTCCATATAGGCGTTAGTCCATGAGCATGCGCAATAGACACCAGCTCATCCTCGCACGCATCAAAGAGCTGATAGGGCGAGACAGCCAGTGTTGTAGAAACGTATTCAAACCCGCGCTCAGCCGCCACACGACAACTCTCTGCCAAGCGGATTGCGTAACAAGCACGACAGCGGCGATCTCGCTCAAATCCCTGAGGGGCCACAGCTCGCTCCCACTGCTCTCGCGGATCTCCTGCCACAATCACCTCAACATGAGCCTCTTCTTGAGCCCACGTAAGTAAGGTTTGAAGACGCTTATCATGCTCCTCAACAGGCTGAATATTAGGATTAGTCCAGCAGATGGTTGGCTCAAAGCCCTCTTCCCTCAGATATTTTAAAGGTTCAAGTGAGCATGGACCACAGCATGCATGGAGCAGCAGCGGTGTTCCCGGCTCTACTGAAAGAGTTTCAATTGACTGAAGCATGTTTGAAGCCATTAGTTCTTCTCGCCTTGTGCCTTATAACATTTCCAACCTACTATAGCGCAGGCAGCAAGGCATACAAAAATGGTAACAACGCTTGCTTCGATACCGTAGGCGCCACCCGAGATAAACTCAGATGCTGCAGGATACGCTGTTAAGAGCGTGGTAGGAAGAAGCGTAGTGGTAACCGAGATGCCCAGAATAGGCCCGGTTACAAAGTTCCAGATAAAGTGCATAGCAATGGTCATGAGCAGATTATCGGTAAGCCAAAACACCAAGCCATAAAGAATGCCCATCAAAAAGACTGAGATTGCTGCGGCAATAGAGATGTTAGGCGTTAGTCCATACGTTGCGGTAAAGAGCACTGCTTGAAGCACAAGCGCTACAGGGAAAGAACTCTTAGCTGCAACACCAGTTTGTAGGTAACCTCTAAACAAGATTTCTTCTGCAGCAGACTCAATAAGAGTTGCCACAAGTAAAAAGAGAGCGGCAAAAATGTTATAGGAAGCGTTGAAGTTAAAATCAAAGCCTTCAATGAGCATGATAGAGCCAAAGGTAAACAGCACCATCAAAAAACCAAAGGTAACTCCACGCATAAATCCTGGCCAGGAGCTTACTCGAAGACCCAAAGACCTAAAATCTCGCTTATTGACGCGGGTAATCCACACAAGAATCAAGCCACCTGCCAACATGCTTCCTAGAAGACCCAACACAGCTGGAAGGATGTCATTGGGTGGGAGCTCTCCCATAACCATCAGCGGAATATGACACACAAACATAAGTAAAAGTGCAAGGTCAGCCACAAGGAAGGGCGTCACCACAGACTTTGGTGGATCCTTTAGAACAAATTCAAGGCTTGTCTTTGGCTTTTTTCTTCCCACAAACTCTCCTTACATAATTTCTACTCACTATAGTATCGACTTCTGAATCTATTCGTGTAGTGAATCAAAAAAGATTAGAATGAGAAGATAATTTGCGTAATCTACTAATTCCAACTGCGAGGTATCCATGGCCGAAAGCTACGACATGAACAACCGCCCTCATTTTCCTAAGCGTGCTGTCATCACTGGTGGTATGCCCTATGGTAATAAAAATCTCCACTTCGGACATATTGCGGGCGTCTTTGTCCCAGCAGATTTCTTTGCGCGTTTCTTAAGAGATCGCATTGGCCAGAAAAACGTACTGTTTATCTCGGGAACTGACTGCTATGGCTCTCCTATTGCTGAGGGTTATCGTAAAAAAGTTGAAGAAGAGGGTTACGAGGGCACCATCCTTGATTACGTTAATCATAATCACAACCTGCAGAAAAGCGCTCTTAACGCCTACAATATCTCGCTTAATTTCTACGGCGGTTCCGCGCTAGAACCCGCTGCAAAGATCCACGAAGAGATGGCTGACAGCATCATGCACCGCCTCTACGAGCGCGGTAAACTCTCCAAGCTCTCAACCAAACAGTTTTACGATACCGAGGCTCACACATTCCTTAATGGTCGCCAGGTCAATGGACGTTGCCCCATTAAGGGCTGCAAGTCAGAGAAGGCCTATGCAGAAGAATGCGACCTGGGTCATCAGTTCAATCCAGAAGAGCTCATTGCTCCTGTGTCTCAGCTCACCGGTACCACGCCAGAGCTTCGCCCTGCACCAAGTTGGTACTTTGACCTTCCACAATACAAAGAGTTTCTAAATAACCTGGTAGAAAAGTGGAAGAACAACCCACAGATTCGCTCAGTTGTTACCTCAACCGTTCAAGAGACTCTAACCGAGCCTATTATCTACATTCAAAATTCCTACCGCCAAGACTTTGACGGTGTTGCCTCTTCCCTCCCAGCTCATAGTGTTATTGAGCCAGAAGGTAATGCATCTTCCTTCTCAGTTGTCTTTGACAATTGGCAAGACAGAGATGAAGCTCGCGAGAAACTCAAAGAGGCTGGAATTCGTTTTAGAACAAGTAAGACGCTTCTACCCTACCGTATGACCGGCAATATCTCCTGGGGTCTCAAATCCCCTGATATCGAGGACCTCAAAGACCTTACCATCTGGGTCTGGACTGAGTCTCTCTGGGCTCCTATTACCTTCACCCGTGCTGCTCTTTCTGAAGATGCAAGCAAGGGCGGCACGCGCTACTCTTCTGACGAGTGGCGCGATTGGTGGTGCAGTGATGACGCTGCTGTCTACCAGTTCATTGGTCAAGATAACATCTTCTTCTACTGCATTGTCCAGAACCCACTGTGGGATGCACTTGATTGGGGTCTTATCACCGATACTCCAGTTGCTAACTACCACATTCTCTTTATGAACAAGAAGGCTTCCAGCTCTGGTGCTATCAAGCCTCCTATGGCTGAAGAGCTTCTTGAGTTCTACACCCCAGAGCAACTCCGCGCTCACTGGCTCTCGCTTGGCCTTGATCAGCGCGCCGTGTCCTTCTCGCCAAAGGCTTTTGACACCTCCGTTTCCAGGAAGGGCAAAGACGGCGAGCCAGATCTTCTGGTAAAGGATGATCCTCGCGTTGTTGATCCAGCGCTCAAGGAGTCAGCGTTTCTCACTAACATCTTTAACCGCATGGCTCGTAGCTGCCTGTATGGTGCGGCCAATGCGTGTGGCGGTCACCTGCCTATCAGCGAGCCTCACCAGGAAGTTATCGATGCTGCTCAAGAGGTTCTGCTGAAGTACGAGCAGCTTGCATACGGCTTTGACGCACACTCTGCACTTGCCGCTGTTGATGAGTACGCTCGCGCAGAAAACAAGCGTTGGGGCGAGGCTTCCAAGGCTGCTCAGGGTAATGATGAGGCCTACGACCAGGCACTTGCTGATGCATTCTATGCGCTCAAGACCATCACGCTGCTTATGCACCCGGCTGTTCCGGAAGGCTGCGAGCGCATTGCAGATGCTCTCAACTTCTCACATGAGGAGTTCTTCTCTTGGGAGAACGCCTTTATGGGTCCAAAAGAGCTTGCGGCAAAGCTTGACCAGAGTGCAGAGGAGCACCAGCTCGAAGAGCTTCCTCCTCGCTTTGACTTCTTCAAAGCACATCCCAGCCAGAAGAATTAAAACACGCAGCTAGGAGCATACGTGGTTGAGTTTCCACCCGTCTACCGTCCAAAACCATATAACAAACCAACAGCACACCTGAAGAGCCATCTTCAGGTGTTGCTTGATGACGGCGCAGAAATTGCAACGTTTGTCTACACTCCCCACACCTCTGCTGACGAGAAACCCTGTGAAGACCTCGCTTCAACTGCGGCTTATTTGACGTCTGTTACTAACGGTACCAATGCTGCGCCCATTGTGTTTCTCCACGGAAACGGTGAAGAACACGGAATTTTTGGCACCATCATTGACGAAGTATGCAGCCACGGCTACATCGCAATTGGTATTGATTCAAGAGATCAGGGTTTAAGCACCCGAGGAACGGCCGCCTTTACCTACGAGCAAATGACAGAAGATGCGTATGTTGTCCTGAAGCAGCTTGGCATTTCATCTGCTCATATTGTGGGCTTTTCTGACGGAGCTATTCTTGGTCTTCTTCTGGCACGTGACTATCCAGACGTAGTTACCTCCCTCGTATCTATCGGAGCAAATCTTGAACCTGATACGTTAGGTGATATGACCTGGCTATATGAAAGTATCGAGGGCAATAAACGTTGGGCAGCTCAAGGTTGGGAAGGCGCTGTTCTAGAAGATGGCTATCCCGTTCCCTCTCCTGCTGAAGCTGCGCGTATTGCAGAGCATCTGGAGCTCATGGTAGATAATCCACATATTAATCCCGCAACTCTTGGACATATTTCTGTTCCTGTAGTTGTTATGGCAGGTGAATACGATGAGATTTATCCAGAGGAAACTCGCCGTATTGCTGAGGCAATCCCTACCGCTCGACTTCTCTTCATTCCAGGATGTCCTCACAATGTTCCCAAGGTGTCTCCGGGTGCGGTAGTGAGAAGAATCTTTGCAAATCTTTCCTACTTTTAAAAACAGAGCTCGAACTCTAACCTGATTTACCTGCTTTTATTTTAAGAAAATAAAACTTCGGTACTTAATTGTTAAGTACCTTGCTATCTCAGAAATTTTGAGTACAATACCTAACAAGAATTATTTCTGTTACGGGAGGTACTCATGCATCAGGCATCAACCTCACCTACTCAAGAAATGCGTATTATTCGCAATCTTGGCCATCTAGGTCATTATCTCTACATCACGCGCGGATGCCGCGGCGGTCAACAATTTATTTTGACTGCACTCTATCGTGATGGAGATATGACACAAAAAGATCTTCTCGCCAAGACAAAGAATACATCTGCATCACTTTCAGAAATGGTGAGCAAACTTGAAGCAAAAGGTCTTGTTGAACGTACTCGTGTAGACAAAGATCGCAGGCAGACACTTCTTTCTTTAACAAAAGAAGGTCGCAAACAAGCAAAAGAAGCTCAAGAGGCCATCGAGTCATTTGAAGCGCAGGCTTTGTCGGTTCTTTCAGATGAAGAAAAAGTTACATTCTGCGCATATCTAGATCGTTTAGTTGAACATTGGGACACAATTAACAGAGATGAGAAGGGAGAAACAGCATGTCAGAAGAAGTAACTTCAACTGAAGAACTTGAAAACATAATTGAATCAACTGAAGCAGAAACTGCTATGGTTCCCTCTGCCCTGACAGGTATTGTAGATGTCAGTAATCTTTCCATTAAAGAAATCGCTTTAGTGCTTTCAAGGAGTATCGGCGAGTTCAAAAGAGACACTATCCTCACTCCTTTCTTTGTGTTAATTGAGACCATCTTAGAAATTCTTATTCCTTTTAGAACAGCCGATCTTGTTGATACGCTTCGTACGGGGGCAGAACTAAACGCTGTCATTCAGTCTGGAGCTGTCCTTGCTGCTATGGCAATGCTGTCGCTGCTGTTTGGAACACTATCCGGTATTTCTGTTGCAAAAGCATCTACTGGCTTTGCACGCAATCTTCGCCGTGATATGTTCCGTAACATCCAAAATTTCTCGTTTACCACTATTGATGCATTCTCTTCATCATCGCTGGTAACACGCCTTACTACAGATATTTCTAACGTACAAATGGCATTCATGATGCTCATCCGCATGGCCGTTCGTGCTCCGTTTATGTTTATTGCAGCGTTTATTGCTGGCTTTATCATGGGTGGCTGGCTTGCCATTATTTTTGTTGCCGTTATGCCTCTTCTAGGAATTGGCCTCTACTTTATTATTTCTAGAGTCATTCCTATTTTTAAAAAGGTATTTAAGAGATACGACGCGCTCAACGAATCCGCTGAAGAAAACTTAGCTGGTATCCGCGTTGTTAAGTCATTTGTAAATGAAAACTTTGAGCGTCAGAAATTTAATAAGGCTTCAGAAGAGTTGCGCGAAGATTTTACAGCAGCCGAGAGGCTCATGGCTCTGAACTCTCCATTTATGAACTTCACTATTTACGTGCTGTTTGTCTTTATTCTGTACTTTGGCTCGTATCTGATTGTCTCTTCTCAGGGAACTGCATTTGGCGTTGGACAGCTTTCTTCACTTATTACTTATGGCTTTATGATGCTTATGGCACTCATGATGCTTTCCTTTGTCTTTGCCATGATCATCATTGCAGAAGAAGGTGCTCGCCGCATCTGTGAGGTACTCCTTGCAACTTCCACTATTAACAACCCAGAAAATCCTCTGACTGAGGTTACAGACGGATCCATTGATTTTGAGAACGTTGGATTCTCCTATTCCGGTCCAGAGGGTCGAGAAGCCCTGTCTGGTGTAGACCTTCACATCAACTCTGGTGAGGTCATCGGTATCATCGGTGGTACCGGTTCTGCAAAGTCCACACTGGTGCAGCTCATTCCTCGCCTATACGATGTAACCGCTGGTAGCGTTTCTGTTGGCGGACACGACGTCAGAGACTATGACATTGATACTCTTCGTGGTGCTGTTGCCATGGTTCTTCAGAAAAATGTTCTCTTTAGCGGTACCATCAAAGAGAATCTCCTATGGGGCAACCCTGACGCCACCGATGAAGAGATTCTTGAGGCAGCCAAACTTGCTCAAGCAGATAGCTTTGTTCAAACCTTCCCCGATAAATATGAGACTCATATTGAGCAGGGTGGCAGTAACGTTTCTGGTGGTCAGAAGCAGCGACTCTGTATTGCTCGCGCTCTGCTTAGGCGCCCAAAAGTACTTATTCTTGATGACTCTACCAGTGCTGTTGATACAAAGACAGATTCTTTAATTCGCTCTGGTCTTAAAGATTTCTTGCCTGATACCACTAAGATCATCATTGCTCAGCGTACTTCCAGTATCGAAGAATCTGACAAGATTATTGTTCTGGATAACGGTCGCATTAACGCAATTGGTACGCACAAAGAACTCCTGAAAGATAACCCAATCTACCGCGAAGTGTACTTCTCACAGAACAAGCAAAGTGTTGATGAAAATCAGTCTCAGGAAGGTGAGGTGACTTCTCATGAGTAGGGCAACAGAAACAAACAATACAAGACCAAAGCTTCCCGTGGGAAAAATTCTTACTCGAACCATTAAAATGCTCTGGGAGTTCTATCCTGTCCTTCTCCCTGTAGCACTCCTTGGTGCTGTTATCCAGGCAATTATGCAGTCACTCCCGAGTGTCTTCTTAGAGCGAATCCTCTCTATCATCTCTAACTTTATTGATACTGGTGACTGGAGTTCTGCTGAAGGCTTAGTCTTCCAGAACGTGGCTCTTCTCGCTACCTTCTACGTCATTGGACTTCTTGCAAACATCATCTCTACCCAGGGTATGGCTATTGTCACCCAGGGAGCTCTGCAAAAATGGCGTTCAAAGATGTTCTCGCACATGCAGGACTTGCCTATTAGGTATTTTGATACGCACCTCAATGGCGACATCATGAGCTATTACACCAATGATATTGACGCAATGCGCCAGATGATTGGCACCAGTCTTCCAAACCTCCTCTTTACCTCTGTGGTTATCATCGCAGTAGTATTCATCATGTTTTACTACAGCGCACTTATGGCCATGGTTGTTCTGTTTGGATTCTCCTTGATGGGCCTTGCTACTAAAAACCTTGGTGGTAAGTCTGCAAAGAACTTTGTTAAGACTCAGAAGACTACTGCAGATGTTGAGGGACACATTCAGGAAATGATGAATGGCGAGAAGGTCGTTAAGGTCTTTAGTCATGAAGCAGAAACTATTGAATCATTTGACAAAATCAACGATGAGCTGATGATTGTTGCAAGAAATGCAAACCTTTATGCCAACACGCTTATGCCTATCCTCAACAATCTGGGCAACATTATGTACGTTGTAGTTGCTGTAGTTTCTGGTTTGTTTATTGCTCTGAACATTCAAAACGTTTCTTTGTCTGGACTGCCTTTCACCATTGCTGTAGCTGTCCCCTTCCTCAACATGACACGTCAGTTCTCCGCTCAGATCAACCAGATTTCTAGTCAGATTAACTCTGTTGTTATGGGTATCGCTGGTGCTAATCGAGTTTTTGAGCTACTTGATGAACCAGCAGAGACTGATGAAGGTTACGTTACGTTAGTCAACGCAGAAACCATTGACGGTAAAGTTCAGGAAGCTGAGTACCGCACCGGTTACTGGGCTTGGAAGTATCCACACAGTGACGGCTCGGTTACTTACACCCCTGTTAAGGGAGATGTTCGCCTCTTTGACGTTGACTTTGGCTACGAGCCGGGTCACACCGTACTGCATGATATTTCTCTTTATGCAAAACCTGGTCAGAAGGTTGCCTTTGTTGGCGCAACAGGTGCTGGTAAAACAACCATTACCAATCTGCTCAACCGCTTCTATGACATTGAAGACGGCAAGATTCGCTATGACGGCATCAACATTAACAAGATTAGAAAGAGCGCTCTTCGTCGTGCTCTCGGTATTGTTCTGCAAGACGTCAATCTCTTTACGGGTACCGTCTTGGATAACATCCGCTACGGGCGTCTTGATGCTACTGATGAGGACTGCGTGAAGGCCGCAAAGCTTGCTGGTGCCGATGACTTCATCAGACGTCTTCCTGACGGCTACCACACTATGCTCAAGGACAACGGCAGTGCTCTCTCCCAAGGACAGCGCCAGCTCATCTCCATTGCTCGCGCAGCAGTCGCAGATCCACCAGTCATGATTCTGGACGAGGCTACCTCCAGCATTGACACACGTACTGAAGCAATTGTCCAGCGTGGTATGGACGCTCTGATGTACGACCGCACCACCTTTGTTATTGCTCACCGTCTTTCTACGGTTAGAAACGCAGATGTTATTGTCGTACTTGACCACGGTCGCATTATTGAGCGCGGTACACACGACGAACTTCTCGCCAAGCGAGGAACGTACTACCAGCTCTACACAGGAGCTTTTGAGCTTGAGTAACATCTGACACGTAAAACGCAAAACGCCTTGTCATCGAACTGCCTCCCATTTCTTGGACATAAGAAATGGGAGGTAGTTCATATGCGTGTGATTATGATTCTGCAGCGTGTTAGCGTCGGCTTTTAGGCCTGGCGCACAAAATAG
>CALIZS010000023.1 GCA_938028565.1 uncultured Atopobium sp.
ATGTATACGTCTTTTTAACAGATTATCTGACTTAGGTGTGTTTTGAACTGCCTCCCATTTCTCGTGTCCAAGAAATGGGAGGCAGCTCAGTCGAGAAGGATCTTTTGTTGTAACTGAAGTATGAAAGAAGCTAACTTCTAAGCGTCGAACTTACTCTGGTGCAGTTCAACAAACCTCTGCAGCTTTTGAATAGCCTGTGGCGTGAGCATGTCCTTTTTAACCTGCCAAGACCAATTGCCTTCAGCCTTACCAGGAATGTTCATACGAGCATCGTCAGAAAGACCTAAGACGTCCTGTAGCGGCAAAATAACCACTGCATTAGAAGTGCTAACTACTTGCTCCATAAGGTGGTCAAAAATCTGGTGCGATTCATCAGTTGCTTGACCTCCTGTAAAGCGCTTTTCTACAAAACCCATAAGCGTTTGCGTATCATGGGTGCCGCTGTACACAATAGACTCCTGAGCTGGTGTAAAGGAATATCTACAGTCTCCATCAGCAAACTGAATGACGCTCATGCCCGGAAATCCCGTCTGAGAAAGCAGCGCTCGGACCGCAGGAGTTATCGCTCCTAAATCCTCTGCAATAAAAGGAAGCGGACCAAGCTGCTTGAAAGCAACGTCAAACAGCTCATTGCCAGGACCAAACTTGAATGAACCCTCAGCAGCAGTCTTTCCTTGCTCAATAGCATAGTAAGACGTAAAGCCAATAAAATGGTCCAGCCTGGTATAGTCATACAGATAGAAAGACCTGCGGAAACGTTCAATCCACCAGCGATATCCTTCATCTTTATGAGCCTGCCATGTATACGTTGGATTACCCCACAGCTGGCCATCTTGAGAAAACGCGTCAGCAGGAGCTCCAGCCTGAAGCTCTGTATGACCTGTATCATCTAAAGCAAAAAGTTCTGGATGTGCCCAAACATCAGCGGAATCCTCTGAAACAAACATAGGCATATCGCCAATAATCTGAATGCCCTTAGCACGAGCCTCCGCTAATGTCTGACTCCAAATTACGTCAAAAGCAAATTGCTGCTTTCGGTGAAGTTCGATTACCTGAGCAAGCTCAGGACGCTCAAGAAGCCCTTGTGACCAGCTGCGATACTGCTTAGGCCAATCCTGCCATACTTCCTCTCCCTGCAGGTCTTTAATAGCTCGAAATGCTGCATACGAATCAAGCCAATATGAGTTTCTCGCGCAGAATTCCTGGTACTCAGTAGATCGCTTACCTTGAGTATCATCGCACTCAGAAATGACTTTCTCCATTGCTGTAGGATCAAGCAGATTGATGTTTCCCGCAAAGGCAGAAATTCCCGCGTAAGGAGAACCGTATTCATCGGTTGGGCTAACAGGCAAAATCTGCCAATACTTTTGACCAGATTTGGCGAGAAAATCGATGAACTCGGAGGTTGCACGTCCAATAACACCAAGCTTCTGACCTGGTGTAATTGCGGAGTCCTCATCGGCAGGTAGAGAAGTTATATGAGCAAGCACTCCCATGCCGGGCTCAAGGGGCTTTTGCAGCCTGTGAGCTGGCTGCACGTTTAAGACAGTGCATCCAAGCTGCCACAAAAAGACCTCTGCTTTGCCGTCCTTAACGGGGACTGCTTGGCCACTAATAACATCAATAACCTGCATGTTTTGAGGTACAGAAACATATACTGTTTTAGCATCTGAGCGACTCTTGTTTACGAGAACACAAATGCCAGAAGCACCTTCATCCAGAAGTTGTGCCTGACCATCTTCCTGAAGAGGCTTACGCCAAAATGCCAGAACATCATCAGATCCACACTCTGGAACAAATGGTTCAAACGAGCCATCTACCAGTAGTGGGAGGGTCTTTCTTAACGCAATAGCATTGCGATAGATGTGAAAGTAATCTAAGTCCGCACGAGGGCTGCTCTCTGGCCATGGCATGGTTGCGCGATTTGTTGGGTCAACAAATCCCTCAACACCCATCTCATCACCGTAATAGACTGATGGAACACCGGGAAGTGTCATCTGAAGCACAGCTGTCTGCCACATACGAGCCTTAGAAAGGCCGCGTTGATCAGCAGAAAGTCTGTACGTTACCTGCTCATGAGCAGAAAGAGAATCTGGAGCAGGAGCTCCAGCAACCACGTTAATCAGTCGCTCTTTATCATGTGTTCCAAACACATTCAAGCAAGAATAAAACGCCTCGTGAGGATAGTTTTCCCACAGTTCCTCAAGAGCAGAATCTGTTGCCGCAGCACCAACCTCATTCATTAAAAATGAAAGAATAGATTTACGCAGAGGATAATTCATAGGACCGTCAAGCTCAGAGCCCTCAAGATACTGTCTGAGTTTTCCATACGCTCGCTTATTGCTTGCATCCTCCCAGACCTCTCCAATAATGACCGCATCGCTACGCTCTGCAAGTGCTGCTGCACGAATCTTCTGAATAAATGAATCGGAAATTTCATCTGCAACGTCTAAGCGCCAACCGCGAGCGCCTCGGCGCAGCCACGTTCTAATAACGCCATTCTCGCCGCAAATAAACTCCTGGTAATCAGGGCTTTCAGACACAATAGTTGGCAGTGCATCAACACCCCACCAACTCTCGTACGTTCCATCCTCATGGAAGGTAAACCAGTCGTCATAAGCTGAGCCAGCCTGCTGAACTGCTCCTGGTTCAGAGTAGTTAGAAAATTTATTAAAGTATTTTGAATCAGCGCCGCAGTGGTTGAAAACGCCATCTAAAATAATAGAAATACCATGTTCAGCAGCTTTTGCGCAGAGGCGTTCAAAATCCCCTACGGTGCCCAACACGGGATCGACTTCCAAATAATCCGCAATATCGTAGCGATGATTACTAGAAGCAGCATAGATTGGATTCAAATAAAGCGCAGTTATTCCCAGGTCTTCCAAGTAGGAAAGCTTCTCTTCAATACCTGCCAGAGATCCGCCGTAGAAATCCCACTCAGTCACACGACCGTTGGCGTCGTGCTGATACTCTGGGGTCTTCTCCCAGTCTTCAACCAGTTGGCGAGAAACCCCATTTCTTGAAACAGCAAGTGCTTGCTTGGTGCGTTCGTGCCAGTTTGTATCTCGTGCAAACCTGTCAGGGAAAATCTGGTAGACAACTCCCCCTTTGTACCAGCTAGGATCTTCTACACCCGCAAAGCTACTACGAGGCTCATAGCAAGTAATCTGAAATGATGGTGGCTCGCCATAGGCAAAGCTACCAACACCGGTGCATCTATTTTCTTGAGCACCATATGACCAAACTGCTCCGTCAGAAGCCTGAAGCTCAAAACGATACCAAATAAGGCCCGTAGCAGCTGGTTTAACAATTGCTTCAAAGCACTGCGCATAGTCAGGTACACCAGTCGGAAGCGCGCCAGCAAAATCACTCTTTTGCATCACAACGCGTTTCTCGCCAGACAGAGCTTGGGCCTCTGGAGACGATTCAGGGCCGTACTCTTGCCAGAGACGAAGCGTTACTGATTGAACATCATCGTCCCAAGCAAATATTCTGATTGTTGCTGAAGTACCTAGTTCTACCGCGCCTTTTGGATCTCTACAAACAATGTTTGAGGTGTTGTGAAAAGCCTGCATTCTTACCAATCTCGACGACGTACATACCTGATAATCTCAGGGTGTAGTAAATGATACACGTCAAGATATTCATTTGCAGCGTTATGCCAACTAAAGTCCTCTGCCATCGCCTGTTTTACAAGATTTGCCCACGATTGTTTATCGTTTCTATAAACATCGGCGGCGTACAGAATAATATCTGCCATTTCATCTGCGTTTTGATTGGCAAAACTAAAGCCGGTTCCTTCTCCCGTAAACTGGTTGTACGGTTTAACCGAGTCTGCCAAACCGCCCGTCTCGCGGACAACAGGAAGCGTGCCATAACGC
Source organism: uncultured Atopobium sp. (assembly GCA_938028565.1). Classification (GTDB taxonomy): domain Bacteria; phylum Actinomycetota; class Coriobacteriia; order Coriobacteriales; family Atopobiaceae; genus Lancefieldella. The sequence continues at coordinate 3,882 of CALIZS010000023.1, forward strand.
ATAGAAATCATCTGAGAAAGGCCGCAAGGCTCAAACTCTGATGGCATCAAGAACATATCCGCACCTGCATACATGCGGTGAGAAAGCGCAATATCAAACTCAATACGTGCAGCCATACGGTTGCCATAATGCTCATCAAAGTAACGCATAGCATCTTCATGCTCAGCATCGCCGGTTCCTAGAACAGCAACCTCAATACCTGCACAAATAAGACGGTCCATCGCATAGCGAATCAGGCCCAAACCCTTCTGGTTGGTCAAGCGCGTAACCATTACCGCAAGAGGTACATCTGGATTTACCTCAAGACCCAGCTCTTCTTGCAATTGACGCTTACACTCAGCCTTACCTTCCATATGACGTGCCGAGAAGTTCTGTGGAATGTAAGGATCGCTTGCAGGTGACCACACACCAATATCAATACCATTCAGGATGCCGCGCAGTACACTTTGACGGCGACGGAAGATATCATCCATTCCCTCTCCGAAGTGTTCTGTCTGAAGCTCTTGAGCATACGTTGGGCTCACGGTGAGCAGATAATCGGAGTAGCAAAGTGCACCCTTCATAAAATTGATAGAGCTTGCATCACACCTTAACTGGTCAACTGCTGCTGGGATATCTGCAAGACCTAGCACGTCGGCGAGCATCTTGTCAGTAAACTGACCTTGGAACTTAACGTTGTGAATGGAGAAAACCGTCTTAACGTTTTGGACCTCAGGGACACCCTGATAGTGCTCACGTAAAAATACAGGTGCTAATGACGTTTGCCAGTCATTGCAGTGCAGAACATCGCAGGAGAGCTCTGGGACATGGGCAATCAGCTCACACAGAGCCTTGGAGAAGAACGCATAGCGCTCTCCATCATCAAAGTAGCCATAAAGGCCATCACGAGCAAAGTAAGACTCGTTATCTACAAAGTAAAAATCAACGCCTTCATGAACCAGATGCCACAGCCCACAATACTCAAAGCGCCACGAAAGAGGCACCTGAAGCTCGTAGACCTTCTTCATCTTTTGTTTCCACTCGGGCTTAATAGAGCTGTAGAGTGGCGAGATAACCGCCACTCGAGCTCCTACTTTTTTAAGTGCTTGTGGCAATGAGCCCGAAACATCTCCAAGGCCACCCGACTTGGAAAAAGGCGCTACCTCTGAAGTTGCATAGACAACGCGAAGTTTGCGACGCTTGGAGACTTGGGACATTGTTACGCCACCCTCTTATTGTTTTTACGCTGAATAAGAATCTCTTCACTGGTGCCACGAAGCTCTGTACCTGCAGGAATGATGTTAGAGCGGTCTACAATAGCGTGCTCGACTACAGAACCTTCCTTAACAATACAACCTTCCATCACAATAGAATCGCGTACTACTGCGCCACGCTCAATAATAACGTTACGGCCAAGAATGGAACCAGTAACCGTACCTCTAATACGACAACCTGCAGAAATAGTAGAGTTACTTACCTTAGAGCCAATATCAAACTTTGCAGGAGCGTTATCGTGAGCCTTTGTCTTGATAGAGCGCTCTGGGGTAAAGAGCTCATTTGCGGGCATAGGATTCAAAAGCTCCATGTTTGCATGGTAGTAAGCATTCTTTGAGAAGATAGATGCTACATGACCTTCAAAGTGGAAGGTGCGAACCTTGACACGATTATAGTCAGCATGGAGTGCCTCAAAGAGATCAAGATAATCAGTAGCTCTATACCAATCAAGCATGTCAATAAGCAAATCGCGCTTGATAATAAAGCAGTCGAGAGAAGCCTCGTCTCCGCGCTGAACACCATTGTGCGTTTTAACTACACGGTCACCGTCAAGCTCAACACCAATAACGTCTCTATCGTTATAACGAGTGGTGTAGGTCATCATAGTGATGTCTGCATCGGACTCAAGATGCTGATCAAGCAGCTCGTTAATATCAGAGTTAAAAACAAAGTTTGAAGTGGACAGCAGAACATACTCTGCGTCAGTTCTCTCAAGATAAGGCCTGTTGGAAATCAGATCTCTGAGCAGGAAACGAGCACCTGCGTGGGAGGTACCAAAAGCAGATCCAGGCAGAATAAATAAACCACCGCTCTTGCGATCCAAGTTCCAATCTTTACCAGAGCCAAGGTGATCAATGAGCGAGCGATAGTTAAAGGGCATAATTACACCAACGGTGCTAATACCAGAATTAACCATGTTTGAAAGAGAAAAGTCTACTAGACGATATCTTCCCAAAAAAGGCATAGATGCGATTGGGCGCACACCATTGGCGATTTCCATACTAGTAGAAGCATAATTGCAGGTAATAAGTCCAATTACCCTTTTCATTAGTGCTCACCTCTTTCGACCACTACATCATTTCCAACAACAGCTATCTCTTTATTAAGGTCAGAACTACCAACGTGGACGTTTTTCTCAACCACTGCGTTCTCGCCAAGAATTGCACGAATAACCACCGCACCAGGCTTAACTTCTGCGCCAGGAAGAAGCACGGAATCAATAACACGAGCTCCTTCACCAATAACGGCATCGGTAGACAAAATTGAATGGCGAGAATAACCAAAGATTTGGCAGCCATTATTTACCAGACAATCATCTACCTCACCGAATGCGCCAATATACGCTGGTGGACGGGTAGACGCATTGGACATAATAGGAAACTTGTCCGAGAAGATGTCAAACTTAGGCTCAGAGCCCAGCAAATCCATGCTGGTCTCGTGATAACTTGCAACGGTACCTACATCACGCCAGAAGCCCTCAAAACGATAAGCAAACAGTCGCTTGCCATCATCAAGCAACGTTGGAATGATATCGCCACCAAAGTCGTGAGAAGATTCAGGATTCTTTGCGTCCTCACGCAAGGTCTCAAGAAGCAGGTCTGTGCTAAAGATATAGATTCCCATGGACGCCAGGTTGGACTCTGGCTCTTTGGGTTTCTCGGAAAACTTGGTGATTCTATCCTCATCATCAATGGACATGATGCCAAAGCGAGAAGCCTCTTCCCAAGGAACAGGCATAACAGCAATGGTGAGGTCTGCATTATTTTTCTTATGGCAAGCGAGCATCTCACCGTAGTCCATACGGTAAAGCTGATCGCCAGAGAGAATTAGTACGTAATCAGGGTTGTTCTGCTCAATGTAACCAATGTTCTGAGTGACAGCATCTGCGGTTCCCGCATACCATGCACCACCAGACTGTGTTGCGAAGGGAGGCAGAATAGAAATTCCACCACCGCGCTCATCAAGGTCCCAAGCACTACCTGATCCTACGTAAGAGTGCAGCAAATAAGGACGGTACTGTGTCAAAACACCTACCGTTGAAATTCCTGAATTTGCGCAGTTGGATAATGCAAAGTCAATGATGCGGAACTTGCCACCAAATGAGACAGCAGGCTTAGCTACTTTTGAAGTCAGAGCACCTAAACGGCTTCCCTGTCCTCCTGCAAGTAACATTGCAAGACATTCCTTTTTGCTCATATCCAAATCTCCTCTCTCCCCAACAGAGGTCTATATTCTCAACGTCATACGACGATTGAACCTAAACGCAGATCCTTACACGTGCCAAATATCTTCCATGTACTCCCTGATAGTTCTATCAGCCGAGAAGAAACCAGAGTTTGCGGTATTGTGAAGTGCGCGAGCATTCCAGCTACGACGATCTGCATAGGACTGAGTAAGCTCTTCCCATGCCTTCACATAGGCATCAAAGTCAATAAGCACCAGGTCAGGATCATTGTTAATCAGCAGATAGTCGCGAATTGACTCAAAGTTGCCAGAGAGTCGGCTTAACGAACCATCGGTAAGCATATTTACAATGCGAGCCAGCGTTGGGTTCTGGTTAAGCAGGTTTTGTGCAAAGTAGGTGCCGGAAGCATATACCTGCTGGACCTCGTCTGCACGGAGACCAAAAATCTTAATGTTCTCTGGTCCTGCAAGCTCAGAGATCTCAATATTTGAACCATCATAGGTACCAAGGGTCAGAGCCGCATTCATCATAAGCTTCATGTTTGAGGTACCAGAAGCCTCTGCACCAGCAACCGAAATCTGCTCTGAAATATCAGATGCAGCATAGATAAGCTGTGCATTTGAAACAGCAAAGTTTGGAATAAAGACAACCTTCAGACGACCCTCAATGTGCTCGTCGTTGTTAACCACGTCTGCAACGGAGTGAATAAGTCGAATGACTTCCTTTGCAAAGGTATAGCTCTGAGCAGCCTTGCCCGAGAAAATAAAGGTTGTTGGAGCTGGCTTATAGCTTGGATCATCAAGCATGCGGTTGTAGAGATACAAGATCTTAAAGACATTAAGCAGCTGACGCTTATATGCATGGAAGCGTTTTACCTGCGTATCAAAGATGGTATTGGTATCCATCTCAACACCGGTTGTCTTCTTGACGTATGCAGCAAGACGCTCTTTTTCTTCTCTCTTTGCAGCGTCCATCTTATCCAAGAACTCAGCATTGTTCTCAAAAGCAGAAAGCTTCTGAAGTTCATTGGCATCATCAAGCCAGCCGGTACCGATAGCCTCAGTAATAAGCTTTGCGTAAGCGGTATTAGCCTGTGCCAAGAAGCGACGGTGGCAGATGCCGTTAGTCTTGTTATTAAATATTTCTGGACGAAGCTTGTAGAAATCCTTCAAAACACTCTGCTTCAAAATGTTAGTGTGCAGGTCAGAGACACCATTGACCGAGTGGCTAAACAGAATAGAGAGGTTAGCCATACGAACGGTGTTATCCCACAACACAGCTGTTGAGGCGAGAAGATCGGTGTTGCCGTTAGAGTCAGCAAGCAGCTGCTCCTTATAGAGGCGATCAACCTCATCAATAAACATATACAGGCGGGGAAGCAGCTCACGGAAGGTGTTGATAGGCCACTTCTCAAGAGCCTCAGGCATAACGGTGTGGTTGGTATAAGAGATTGCGTTTCTCGCGATATCAAATGCCTCGTTAAAGTCAACGCCATGGTCATCGACAAGCAGACGCATAAGTTCTGGTCCGCACATTGCTGGGTGCGTATCGTTAGTGTGGATGCAGACGTGATCTGCAAAGTGATCCCAATCCTCACCGTACTTATCCTTATAAGCACGAAGAATAGTTTGAAGACCAGCGGAAACAAACAGGTACTCTTGCTTTAGACGAAGGATACGTCCGTGCTCACCTGAATCATTTGGATACAGAATGGTTGAAATTGCCTCAACGTCAGAGCGGAACTTATTAGCACGTGCATAATCGCCGGCGTTAAAAGCATCAAGATCAAAGTCTTCCTCAGCTGGCTCTGCTGACCAAAGGCGCAGTTTATTTACGGTCTTTGCGCCATAGCCAACAATAGGCACATCGTATGGAACAGCTCTTACTACCTGGCCACCCTCTTGCGAGAACCAGAAGTTGCCATTCTCGTCCTCATGCCTTACAACTGTGCCACCAAAGCGCACCAGTACGCTGGAATCGTCTTTTCTGACTTCCCAAGGATATCCATTTGCCAGCCAGTTATCGGTACGCTCTACCTGGCGTCCATCCTTAATCTCCTGGCGGAAGAGGCCGTAGCGGTATCTCATGCCATTGCCAAAGCCAGCCATTCCCTCGTGTGCCATGGAGTCCAGGAAACACGCGGCAAGCCTACCCAGACCACCATTGCCAAGGCCAGGGTCTACCTCCTGAGCAGCAAGCTCCTGAAGCGAAGTACCCATCTCTTTAAGGCCCTCTGCAACAACGTCAGTAATACCAAGATTGAGCAGGTAATTCTCAAGCAGTGGTCCAAGCAAGAACTCAAGGGAGAAGTAATAGACCTGCTTGTTAGCGTGAATATAGGAGGTTGACTGAATTTCTCGCGCCTTTTCTGCAATGAGGTGAGCAAGAACGTTATAGCGCTCCTGATCAGTGCATTCTCCATAGTATTTACCAAGAATCTTGATGAACTTATCGCGATACTGCTCTTCAAAGTCTTGTTTATCGGTAAAAATGTTTTGTCCGTTATTTACGGCCATGCTTCCCCCTCTTTGGAAGTTCTTTCTCAAACGCTAAAACAATGCCACCAAGCGGAGGAACAGACAGTTCTACCGAATAATCTCTTCCATTCCATGCCACTGGTTTTGTGGAAAGTTTCTTAGTATTCACAATACCCGAACCACCAAACTCTTTTGCGTCGGAATTAAATACTTCTTTCCACACACCTGCAGAAGGCATGCCTAAACGGAAGTTCTGATAGGTTGCAACGTCAAAATTGATGAGAATAACCAGGTCCTCGGAAGGTTTTCTTCCGTGGCGAACAAACGAGATGATTGATTGCTCATTATTGTCTGCGTCAATCCAATCAAATCCACGGTTGTCATAGGCGTACTGCCAAAGTCCTGGATGCTTCTTATAGAAATGATTGAGAGCCTTAATAAATGCCTGCTGGTGGGCATGAGTTGGATACTCCTCAGTCAGGTAATATTCAATGCCCTCGTAGTAGCGCCACTCAATAAACTGCGCAATCTCGTTGCCCATAAAGTTGAGCTTAGCGCCCGGATGAGTCATCTGATGAAGCGCCAGAGCCCTCATGCCAGCAAACTGTCTCCACCAATCCCCCGGCATGCGCTGAATAAGACTGCACTTACCATGAACAACCTCATCATGACTGAATGGCAGCACAAAGTTCTCATTGAACTGGTACATGCTAGAGAAGGTCAGAAGACGGTGGTTGCCTGGTCTATAAGGGAAATCAGTCTGACAATAGTGCAGCGTATCGTTCATCCAACCCATGTCCCACTTGAGGTTAAAGCCCAAGCCCCCAACCTCTGGAGGATAGGTAACCAATGGCCATGCAGTTGATTCTTCCGCAATCATAAGAATGTCAGGATGCTCTTTCTGAGCAGTCTCATTACAAAGACGCAGGAAAGCACTTGCATCCAAATCTTCCTCTGTGCCCTTATGGTTGAAACGCTTCTGAGAAGGATCGTCGATACCAAAATTCAAATACAGCATGCTACTGACACCGTCGACACGAATGCCATCTGCATGATAGTCCTTCAGCCACATGAGCAGGTTGGAAACAAGGAAGCTTCTAACCTCACCACGAGTAAGATTAAACTTAAGCGTTCCCCAGTTAGGATGCTCTTTTTCTTCAAAGAGCCTAGTGCCATCAAACTCCGCTAGACCATGAGCATCTTTGCAGAAGCCTCCTGGTACCCAGTCTAAAATGACACCAATACCAGCCTGGTGGCAGCAGTCAATAAAGTGTTTGAACTGGGCAGGATTGCCATACCTTGAGGTGGGAGCAAAATAACCCGTTACCTGATAACCCCAAGATCCATCAAAAGGATGCTCCATAACGGGGAGAAGTTCGATGTGGGTGTAGCCCATCTCTTTAACATAAGCTACCAGCTCTTCTGACAGTTCATCATAGGTGTAGAAAGCATCTACGTTGGTGTCAAAAAAGTCCTTGGGTTCTTCGGACTGCTCTACAGACTCTGTATCAGCAGAATCTTCCTCTTGGGCAGTCAGGTCAGTATGCTGCTTCCAGCTCCCAAGATGAACTTCAAAGATGTTAAGAGGACTATGCAGGAACTTAAGCGATGCACGCCTTTTCATCCATGCTTCGTCTTCCCAAACGTACACGTCTGGGTCAAACGTAATAGATGCCGTATGTGGTCTGACCTCCGCATAGGTTCCATAGGGGTCAGCCTTAAAAATCTTCTGTCCAGAAGCGGATACAATCAGGAATTTATACAATACTTCCGAGGTGATTCCTGGAATAAAACCTTCCCAGATTCCGCCGTGTTTTGAGCGAGAAAGAACGTTGACGGTATCATCCCAATTATTAAAGTCTCCAACAACAGAGACAGAGGCTGCATTGGGGGCCCAAACCGCAAAATGATAACCTTCAACTCCATCTTCTTGAGCCGCAGGGTGTGCACCTAATTTCTTGTGGCTCTGGAACCATTTTCCTTGCGCAAACAAGTATGCATCCTGGTCACTCACTGCTAACGATGCATTTAACTCTGCCATGCTCACCCCCGCGCTTATCTATAAAATCTACGCATTTTATAGATTTTGTTATCCATAAATACTCGTAGTTGACAGTTACTAAGATAAACCATTACAAGGTAAAACACGGTGACAAACAGTCAAAATGACTTTCACCGATAAAAAACGACCGTACACGTTATTTTTTTGTTTTTACCGATTTTTGTTAATAATAGTGAATAAAAATTGCAACTAAAAGAAATGGCAGCTTATCCAAATAAACTGCCATTTGATACATAAACTTTTTATATAACCGTGAAGCGACTTAAGAAAGCTGGCTCCTACAAGTCCTCTTCCTAAAGTGATTCTTCAGGTTACTTGCAACTACATCTTACGTGGTACAGCCGTCTCAGCTGAAGGAGCATGTGCAGCAATTACGTCAAGAGCCACTGCCTCTTGGTCCTTCTCGCCAGAAGCAACTGCCCTACCGTATGCATCGGTATCAAGAATTGCCTGGCGGAAGCGATCAGTTGTAAATCCATAAGGAGCACGACCCCACTCGTTGGTCTTCTGAGCTCGCTCAACAATGATGTCCAGGTCAGCGTCAACTGATTCTGGAGTAATGTCCAGATTGGCCAAGGTGGTTGGGAGACCAAGTTTTCTATTAAGCGCCACCTGCTCCTCAAGTGCCTTAAGGTTACCGTCAAAGGCATAAAGAACGCAGGTACCAAAGGAAACAACCTCACCATGAAGGTGCTTCTCGCCGCGCTCGCCTAGAGCGGTAAAGGCATTGTAGAAGGCATGAGCGGTTGAGGAATTAAAGTAATACGCGCCGCGCTCTGCGCCAAGATTGGTGGTCATATTAGACACAATACCAGCAGTCACAATGATGTTCAGAACAACGTTCTCAAACGCCTCAGAGACAACGCCGGAGCGCTTGTCAGCAAGTGCCTGTTCTGCGTTGTCAAACAGAGGTTCAATACAAGCACCTGCAGCAAGAGCGCGACCCATAAGAGGGCTGTGGAGCAGCTCAACTTCTCTGGAAGAAAGCTCAACCTCAGGACCCTTAGAGAAGGCGTCGCCAATTCCTGCCCAGAAGTACTCATCAGGGCTCTCGGCAATAATCTGCGTATCAATAAAAGTATGAACAGGAAGCTCAGCAGGAATGAAGTACGTATCTGCTGAACCGTCTTCTTTATAGAAAACAGCAATTCTTGTTACAGGAGCGCAGTTAGAAGCAAGTGTCGGAAAAGTAAAGTATGGCTTGTCCAGGATGGTTGCAATCTCTTTACCCTCATCAATTGCACGACCACCACCAACAAGGAAGAGCATATCAGCAGAAATAACCTCAGGCATCGCTGCAATTCTCTTGGCATTTGCGTGCGTAGAATTAGTTCCGTAAGAAATCCAAGAGGAGATAGAAACCTCAGAACCCGCAAGTGCGGCCTTAAGCTTTGGACGTGCCTTCTCCATTGCAGTTGGTCCACCAATGACTACTGCATTTTTACCAAATCGCTTAACAATGTGCAGTACTGACTTATAAGCATCAACACCAATGGTGTATGAAGGCAGATACTCCGTAAATGTTCCGCGAGATTCCATCTTTTCCATAGCGTCCTCCAAAACCTATCTTAAAAAAGCGAGAATGTAACTTTACCTTAATTAGTTATGTTTTTGCAGCATAAATCCTTGAACAAGCGTTTCCTCTGCCTCTTTATAGGCTGACGAGAAAAACTCTGTATCAAGCATTTGATACTGCGGTGAGCTCACACTGTTCTGGCGATTCTCCTCTGCAATGCGCTGTATAACCTGAAGTGCTTGCTCAACATCTGAATGCGTAAACCCATACTGTGGATGAGCCGCGGCAACTGCAAAGAGCTCATCAGATGCTTCTGGCAGACGATTCATATCAAGCGAGCGCCCGTAAACATCAAAATCTGCTTGCTTACGAATACGTGCATCTTCTCCTGTCGGAATATGATGAGCACGCAAAAATGCCCGTGTATGAGCGTTATACACATGGTCGCAAACAAGGTGGCACCAAATGCCCACGATAAGCTCTCTGAGCTGGCGCTGATCTACTAAGCTGCGCTGCTCAGCTGAGCAATAACTCACATTTGGCTGGATGAAGTCAGTTTGTAGCAGATATTCGGCTGGATTAAGACCACCCATAAAATTACGCTGATACCGCTTATAACTTGGAATAGGCAAACTTCCTGGGTATGACTGATGGCTTCGACCGTATCTCACCTTGTGAGAATAGTCTGGAACCATAAAGCCAATGTGCACATCAGGAGCAACGTTTCCAAGCAGAAATGCATCAGGGTAGTGAATATCTACACCCAAGCAACCGGCTCCTTTCTCAAGGAGCCGGTCAGCATGAGCAATATGTACGTTCCAACTTGGCACTACAATTACCTGCTTATCCGCGAATTTCTCCGCCGGTAGAACGAAGAACCTTCTCCACAAGCTTTGTATGGGTCTTCTCGACCTCTTCTGAAGTAAGCGTTCTGTCGTCTGCACGATACGTGAGCGAGAAGGCCATAGACTTCTTGCCCTCACCAACACGCAGGGCATCACGGTACACGTCAAAGAGTCTGATGTCGCAGAGGAGCTTGCCACCAGCAGACTTCAAACGCTGAACCAACTGCTCAGCAGTAACGCTCTCGTCAACAACAATTGCCAGGTCAATAGAGATGCCTGGGTAGGTTGGAGGCTCAACAATAGGAAGGTCTTTCTGAGAAAGACGCAAAAGCGACGCAACAGAAATCTCAAAGGCAATGACTGGAACCTCAATGTCAAAGTTCTGGAGCGACAAAGGATGAATGTTTCCAACCCAACCGATTGTCTCGCTACCTGCAAGAATCTCAGCAGCGCGACCAGGCTGCAGCCAACCGTATTGCTCTGGCTCAGCTACACGGAAACGAACCTTAGGGATGCGAAGTGCCTCAAGCAAGCCCTCAACAACGCCCTTAGCGTCAAAGAAATCGTAGGCTGGATACTTAGCGTTCCATGCATCATCTGCTGGACGTCCAACTAACACACCACAGACATAGCTAGGCTCATCTGGCTGGCTCTTGTCCTTGTGGCCAAAGAGCACGCGACCTAGCTCGTACATAGCAATGTTGGAAACACCATGAGCAAGGTTATATGCAATAGAGCGCAGAAGACCTGGGACAATAGAGCGACGCATCTCAGACTGATCAGCAACAAGTGGACTGATAACCTTTACAGGGACGCCTCTTCCCTCTTCGCTCATACCAAGCTTAGAGAGGTCATCTGGACTTGCGAACAAATATGACTTTGTCTCGTTGAGGCCAAGAGAGCGCAGCGTACGGCCAATCTTTCTGATCTGACGCTGATCTGAAGTCAAACCGCCTGCATGGTTTCTAGCAGCAGGAAGCGTAGCCTCAATATCACCTTCACCCCACAGGCGAACAATCTCTTCGATGAGGTCAACCTCACGTGATAGATCAGGACGATTTGTTGGCGCGACAACGCTCAACTCACCGTTATCTGCAGGAGTAATCTTGCAACCAAGTCGTGTAAGGCGAGAAACCATAAACTCTTCTGGAATTTGAGCACCTGCAAGGGCGCAGACGCGCTCTGGGCGAAGCGTAATAGTTACTGCCTCTTTTACCTTTGGATATACATCAACAATACCAGGGCAAACCTCAGCACCACAGCACTCCTCAAAGAGTGCTGCTGCAATATCTGCAACAGATGCGCAGCCATTTGGATCCACAAGACGCTCATAGCGAATAGAAGCCTCGCTCATCAAATCAAGGTTTCTACTCGTACGGCTAATGTGACCGTTATCAAAGACGGCAGACTCCAAAAGGACATCAACGGTATTCTCGGTAATCTCAGAGTCAAGACCACCCATAACACCAGCAAGTGCAATAGGAGTCTTACCGTTATCTGTGATGACCGTCATATCGGACGTGAGCTCGCGGTCTTCTCCGTCAAGCGTCACAATGTGCTCACCGTCTCCTGCAGCACGAACCACAATGTGGTACTTGCCATCTTCCTTGGTAAGTTTTCCAAGGTCAAAAGCGTGCAGAGGCTGACCAGTCAGGTACATAACATAGTTTGTAACATCAACAACATTATTGATGGAACGACCGCCACAAGCCGTAACGCGACGAGCAAGCCACTCAGGGCTTGGGCCAATCTTGACGTTACGAACCACGCGAGCGGTGTACCTTGAGCAGAGCTCAGGATCAGCAATAGTAACATCTACCTGCTCAGAAACATCTGCGCCAGACTCAGACGTAACACGTGGAAGCTCAATGTGGGTGTCAGTGTCATACATTGCAGAAACCTCAACAGCCATACCAGTCATAGAAAGGCAGTCGGGGCGGTTAGGGGTAATCTCACAATCAAGGACTACATCAGACATGCCCAGGTAATCGGTAAGAGGCATGCCAATTGGAGCGTCCTTTGGAAGAATCATAATGCCGCTCTGATCATCGCCAAGCCCAAGCTCGCGAGAAGAGCAGTTCATGCCGCAAGACTCAACGCCACGCAGCTTGGACTTTTTAATCTTAAAGTCTCCAGGAAGTACCGCACCGATCATTGCGGTAACAATGTGGTCACCCTGATTAAAGTTCTGAGCACCGCAAACAATCTGTAGAGGAACAGGATTTCCGTCCTTATCTACATTGTTTTTGCCCACGTCAACCAGGGTAACGTACATGTGATCAGAATCAGGATGAGGCTCTTTGCTTACAACCTGAGCAGTAACAACATGATCAAGATTTGCGCCAACACGCTCTACCGCTTCAACCTCAGTACCGGTGCGTACAAACTCACGCTCAAGGTCTTTTGGATCCTGAGGAAGATCAACGAGCGTCTTCAGCCATTCATAAGATACACGCATGTGATTGCCTTTCTAATAAGACGCCGATGATTAGAACTGACGCAGGACTCTCTGGTCACCAGAGATGAGCATACGCAGGTCAGGAAGGTCATAACGGAGCGCTGCAACACGCTCAACTCCAATGCCAAAGGCAAAGCCTGTGTACTTCTCGGAATCAATACCGCAGTATTTGAAGACATTAGGGTCAACCATGCCGCAACCAAGAATCTCAAGCCAGCCCGTGTTCTTGCAGAAGCGGCAGCCCTCACCGTGGCAAACACCACAAGAAACGTCTACCTCGCAGCTTGGCTCGGTGAATGGGAAGAAGTGAGGACGATAACGGGTAGCGCGGTCCTTACCAAAAATCTCACGAGTAAAGTGATCAAGGGTACCTTTGAGGTCACCAAAGGTGATTCCCTCATCAACAACAAGGCCTTCCATCTGCGTAAATTGAGGCAGATGGTTGGCATCTGCTGTGTCTGGACGGAATACCGTGCCAGGACAAATCATGTAGATAGGAGGCTCTTTTGTCTCCATGGTGTGTACCTGAACGCCAGAAGTCTGTGTACGAAGAAGCACGTCAGACTCGCCCAGTACGTGCGACTCTTTTCCTTCTGGTGCATTATCCACTACGTAGAACGTATCCTTACCAGAACGGCTTGGATGATCCTCAGGAGCATTCAGAGCTGTGAAGTTGTAGTAGGTGGTCTCAACATAAGGGCCTGTCTCAATGGTGTAGCCCATGCTGATAAAGATGTCTTCCATCTCCTCACGTACCTGCTCAATGAGGTGCTGAGTACCAGGGCTCAGACGACGACCTGGAAGGGTAATATCAGTTGCCTCAGCATTAAGCTGGGCTTCAAGGGCTTCTCGCTTTAAGGCAAGCTGACGCTCGCGAATAGCGGTCTCAACGTTAGCACGAACGGTGTTGGCAAGCTGACCCATTTGAGGGCGCTGATCTGCGGGAACCTGACCCATCATACGCATAATTGCTGTAAGAGAGCCCTTTTTACCCATTGATGCAACGCGTACCTTCTCAAGCGCTTCAAGGTTTGTTGCCTTAGCAATTCCCTCAAGTACCTGCTCACGAATTGCCGAGAGTTCCTCAGACATTCCCATGTAATTACCCTTTCAATAGAAAACCGCCCCTGAGCATATGCCCAAGGACGGAAAATTTCCGCGGTACCACCTCGGTTGATTGCGCAGTTTTCTCTCTGTGCAATCCACTTAAAAGCCTAGTCTCGTTAGGCGGACGACTTCCCTACTGAGCAGAAACTGCCGTTCAAGTTGTAGCTCGGGAGTGAACTCTACCAGCGCTGTGCAGGTGTTTCTCAACCACGAACACCCTCTCTGTCCACAACGTGCTCCGGCAAACCTCTCCGTCAACGCACTTTGTTCAGAGTATCACACTGTGCGAGTTTTGAGCAGCAGCACAACCCTTTTTACCAGAAAGATAAACAAAAGCGTAACAACCGCGAGAAGAACGATGGTTCCTCCAGGTTTAAGGCCAAGCTCATAGGAGACAACAAGTCCACCAAGCGAGGTCAGCATACCCACCGTGCTTGCATACAGACAACATTGCTTCCAGCTGCGGGAAATCTGCAGAGCGCAGGCAACAGGAACCACCATCATGGATGAAACAATAAGTGAGCCAACCGTTCTTGCTGCTACAGCAACCACCAAAGCTACTGCGATAACAAAGCCAAAGTTAATAAGACTTACGGGCACACCAACACAACGGGCATGACGCTCATCAAAAGACATCAAGAAAAGTTCTTTTCTAAGGAAGAAGCAGAATGCGACTGCAAGTACGCTAATGACCACAATCATCTGAACTTCTTGCTCGCTTACGGTCAGGATAGAGCCAAACATAAAGCTGTTGAAGCTTGATGAGTTGGGAACAAAACCAGACAACACACCTGCTAGACCAATACCAGCTGCCATCACAATGGCAACTGCAAGCTCTGACTGGTCTTTGAAGTGACGACGCACTCCCTCAACACAAAGAGCACCACCCAAACAAGCGGCAATTGCTCCGGCAACAGGATTAATACCTGCAATCATGCCGCCTGCAACACCTGCAAGAGAGGTATGTGAGAGAGCATCGCCAATCATAGAAAGGCGCTTCAATACAACCGTAACGCCTACCAGCGGGATAATTGCTCCCAGAAGAATTCCCACAAGAATTCCTCGCTGCATAAATACGTATTCAAACATTTATGCCCTCCTCTCGTACGAGTCTTGGGCATCTTGAACAACGTCGGACGCAGGACCAAGTGACTCCGTTAAAGCAAAATCATCTAATTTTCCGCGATTGTGGTCGTGGACATGATGAGAGTCAAGGTCACAGTGAGCTCCATGAACTGCACAGTGATCATGACCATGACCCCTACCTGCAATTTCTGTAGCTTTGTGGTCAGCAACTTCAACAACTCGACAAGCCAGCGCATCAAGAGCTGCAAGATCATGCGTAACAATAAGTACCGCAAGATCTCGAGCTGCATGGGCTTCTCGCACTAGGCTATAGAAATGATTGCGACTCTCTTTATCAAGACCAGTTGTAGGCTCGTCCAGGATAAGCAATGAAGGGTTTCCAACCAGCGCGCAGGCAAGACGAACTCTCTGGAGCTGTCCTCCAGAGAGTTCCCTAATAATACGCGTGGAAAAATCAGTCATACCTACAAGGTCAAGTGCCTCAAGCGTGCGCTCGCGACGCTCTTTTGCGCTCATCTTTACCTTTTTGGCACGAGCATACTGACTTGCATCTACTAGCTCGACGACGCTTGCAGGAAAGTGATTAACCGATTCTGAAGGAAGCTGTGGGACATAGCCTACACGCTCCCAGTCTTTAAACCGAGTCGAGGGTGTTCCAAAAAGAAGTGATTTGCCACTTGTTGGCTCAAGCTCACCCACCACAATTCGAGAGAGCGTAGATTTACCAGCTCCGTTATCACCAATAAGCGCGCAAATCTCGCCTTGATGAACGTCTAAATTTACATCGCTTAAGACGCGCGTCTTCTTGTAAGAAAAACTCACGTCTTGAAGCGAAACGGCTATCTGACTTTCCTGCAACACGTCCTCCAAACATCCAGCCTAAGCTGGCAACACACTATGCGAGAGCGCCCTCAAGAGCCTTGAGGTTCTCGCGCATAACAGAGAGGTAATCCTCGCCTGCCTTGAGCTCGTCATCAGTAAGTCCCTCAAGTGGGTTAAGCTCTTCAACACGAGCGCCTGTTGCCTCAGCAATTGCCTGAGCAACCTTAGGACTTACCAGTTCCTCCGTAAAAATAACCTTTACATTATGCTCTTTTACAAACTCAGTAATCTCTTTCATTTCCTGAGCATTTGGCTCAGCATCTGCTTCAACGCCCTCGATTGGCATCTGAGTAAGACCATATGCCTCACATAAATAACCAAATGCCTGGTGAGAAACAACAATGGTCTTGTTAGGAAGAGAATCAAGACCCTTGTGGAACTCACTATCAAGCGTATCAAAGTCTGCGTTTGCCTTATCAAGATTGGCGGCATACTCTGTCTTGTGCTCAGAGTCCTTCTCGGAAAGGGCATCGCAAATATTCTTCATCTGAATCTTTGCATTCAGAGGGCTCAGCCAAACGTGAGGATCGGTTCCACCATGATCGTGATCATGGTCATGGTCGTCTTTCTTCTCCTCGTAATCGTGATCATCGTCCTCTTCAAGCTCAAGAAGTTTGACGTCTTTGCTGGTCTCAACTGCTGTAAGTTTTGTGCCGGAACCAAGTCCATCAAGTACGTCCTTGACCCAGTGCTCCATACCAGCACCGTTGTAAATCAAGAAGTCTGCTTCCTGGATAGTCTTCATATCCTTGCTGGATGGCTCCCAATCATGTGGCTCAGTACCTGCTGGAACGAGGCATGTTACCTCCGCATGATCGCCAGCAATGCGCTTTGCAAAATCGTACATAGGATAAAAACTTGCAACAATGCTGAGCTTCTTCTGGTCTTTATTATCAGAAGCTCCTTCTTGCTTTTGAGCCTCAGGCTTGCAGCCAGCAAGAATAGCACTCACGCCAAAAGCGGAAGCAACAAGTGCGCTACGACGAGAAACGGTTGGATTCAAATTCATGTTACATCTCCCAAAACTATAAAAACCAATACGGTGTAGTGCCAAATTCTTCAAACAAAATCGTGCGATTGTCCTCACTACCAAGCATAAAAACATGGCGAGAAACCCATGTTTCTCCTCACTTCTTTGCCTTTCTATTCACTTCTCATCATCTGAACATGCATTCATGCTTCCCCTTTAGCACGAAAGCGGGCTGTCTTCCGACAGTCCGCTTTCTAAAAGTTAGCCTTAGTATACATATTCCAATTCGAGTCAACGATAAATTTTTTATCTTTTCCGCAAACGGAATTGGAATAAACAGGTTAACTGTTTTATCTCTTGCTAACCTACTGATCTTTCTCCGCATACGGAGTAATAATCAGATTTCCACTATTATACTCACCCAAATAAACCTCTGAAACAGATTCATAACCTTGACGCTGAAGTTCTTTTTCAAGCCAATTTTCTTCCAAATCAAGCGCATCAAGAATATTTGTCTGAACTTGTCCGTCAGTAATAAGCGGGAATCTAACGTTCTCTTCTCCATTTTGAACAATAATGAACTGACCATTTTGTTCTAAAATAGCACGCTTAACATCTGAGATATAGCTCACGCCTGAACGACGAAGATGCAACGTAATATCGTAAGCAGAAAGTCCAGCTGATCTACAGTTGTCTACAAGCAGTTTTCCCTTATCAATAATAATGATGGGCTTTCCATCTATTAAACGTTTAGCCACCATATTGTTTGTTCTAAGCCAGCGAAGAGAAAGAACAATAACTAACCAGATAAGCAATACGATGGTGTACTGCAAGATAGTAATTGAGCTGTTATAAATCATGCCGCCAACAATTCCACCAAGAACAAAGTTCTGTACTTGGTCAATTGCTGCATTAGGCGCAAGATTTCCTTTTCCACTCACATTAATAGCAAGAACAAGTGAGAAAAGACCGATACACAACTTAATAGCTACTTCTAAATAAAAATTCATCGGTCTACTCCTCTACGTGCTTAATGTCATTTCCGATTAAGGTAATTTGTTCAATAACATAGCCCTTCTCGGTATTTTTCAAAACGTGATAATACTTACCATCTACCTCAAGATAGGAAGGATTGCCCTGAGTATCAAAGGCAACGTATACGTAATCAAAATCAACATCAAGACTTCGAGCAATACTCTCTTGCGAAGCAACGATAGACTCATAATGCTTGTTTGCTTCACCAACAGCCACAACACGCTCTAACTGTAAAAGTCCTAAAAGGACAAAAGAAAAAAGAGCGATAAGTGCCAGTTCACGATACTTGGAACTCTTCCTATCTCGCAAATAATGAATGAGCGAGAAAATCATCAGGAGAGCAACAAGAACAAAAAGAACTACCTGAGTCCAATCGAACGTTGCCGCTCGATGAATCAGGTAGTTGTGAGAATAAAATTCCATGAACATCCTTTTATCAAATACGGATATTCATATTTTAAGCCTTGTAAACGCTCTTTCCTCCAAGGAACGTCTCTTCAAGCTGAAGATCTTTTGTAACAACAATAAAGTCAGCATCATATCCAGGACGGATGAAGCCACAAACATCATCAATTCCACAGGAGCGAGCTGGGTTTTCTGAAGCCATACGAACTGCCTCTTCAGCAGATACAATGCCCCAGTCAAAGACGTTCTTCACGCCTTCAAACAGACGAAGGATTGAACCTGCAAGGCTGTGAGACTCATCCATCAGACGAGCAGTTCCGCCTTCAACAACAACAGGGAAATCGCCAAGTTTGTACTGTCCATTAGGCATACCACCTGCACGCATGCAGTCTGTAATAAGAACGGTATGGTCATATCCCTTTGCATTTACCAGAGCGCGAACAGCGATAGGATTAAGGTGATGGCCGTCGCAAATAGCCTCTGCATAGGTACCGTGGGTGGTCATTGCAGCACCAACCATACCTGGCTCACGGTGGTGAAGACCGCTCATGCCGTTATAGGTATGAACAAAGATGTCTGCACCAGCGTTTACGCAGGCAAGAGCTTCCTCATACGTTGCATCGGAGTGACCAAGTGCAACATGAACTCCGCGGTCTGCCATCTCTGCACAGAACTCTGGAGCGCCATCGCGCTCGGGAGCAATAGCAATCTTGGCAATCCAGCCGTCGGCACGCTCCTGCCACTCATCAAAGACCTCTACATCTGGATCAAGGAAATACGCAGGATTCTGGGCACCCTTGTGCTTCTCGGTAAAGAAAGGACCTTCGAGGAAGATACCTTGGATTCGGGCAGCGTCAATGCCGTTGGCTGCAATACCCTCTGCGGCATCTGCAACAGACTCACACGCATCACCGGTCTGCTCAACGCTTGCGGTTAGTGTTGTTGGAAGCCAAGAAGTTACACCGTTAGAGAGCAAACCCTGGGCAATCTCAATAACGCCATCAGGATCGCAATCCATGATGTCATGGTCCAGGAAGCCATGGATATGTGTATCAACAAGGCCAGGTGCTACCCAAGAACCAGTGCGGTCAATAATCTCGCAGTCTGGCTTCTCTTTAGTGAAATGACCAAATACACCGTCTTCTACGAGCAAATATCCTGGACCAGAAGTTGCTCCTGGCAAAAAGAACTTATCTGCTTTAACTGCAAATGTACTCATACGTACCTCAATCATTCTCAAAAGGACGCGCCATAGGCACGTCCTTCTTAGTAATTCCTATAGTGAGTGAATTGTAACACCCTTAACCACTCGGTTAACCTGACCGGTTGGAGAAGGGGTGTCCGGTTTGTTATTGACACGAACTGAGTTCAAGAGTGCCACCACTTGAGCAACCATTACAAAAGGAAGGGCCAAATAAGGTGCTGGTAGAGGCTCTGTAAATACTGGAAGACTAAATGTTCTTCCCGTAAAGTTTGTTGCCCCCTCTTGCTCAATACCAATGGTCAGAGCAGCAATCTGGTCTCCCTTAATCTCGTCAAGAATATCCAGATCATATTGACGCGTATAAGGGTTATTGGAAACAAAATCAAACACCAGGGTGTGCTCGTCGACAAAAGACTTTGGTCCGTGGCGATATCCCATTGAGGAATCCCATGACGTTGCATTAATACCAGCTGCAAGCTCCAAAATCTTAAGCTGAGCCTCATGAGCAAGGCCCACAAAAGGACCAGAGCCCAAATAGGTAATGCGGTTGAAATCGCTCTTGAGCCACTCAGCAATCTCTTCCTCGCGCTCAATTACCTGCCTACCCAGCTCAGCAGCATCAGAAATCCAAGCCCTCTTCTGTGAGTCATCAGCACTATCAAATACCAGAGTTGCAAGAAGTGTCATACAGCTATAAGAGCCGGTCATAGCAAAGCCCTGATCATTTGCGCCAGGAATAAGAAGAAGCAATGTATCGTCTTTACCTGCGGATTCAACGGCAAGTTTTCCTTCAGGAGCGCAGGTAATATTGATAAGCAAAAGATTTTTAACAATCTTGCGAGCAATATTTACTGCAGCAAGACTCTCTGGACTATTACCAGAGCGCGCAAAAGAAACCAAGACCGTTGGATCATCTGGATCAAGACTGCCATAAGGATCAGAAACAATATCAGTAGTTGCAACGGACGCAAACTCAAAAGAGCCCTTCTCGCCATGAGAACGAAGATACGGAGTAATGGTATCGCCTACATATGCCGAGGTACCTGCGCCCGTAAAGACCACGCGGGTACGACGACCCTCGCCAAGATTGCAAGCACGCTCGACAAACTCTTTAATTGCAGATAGGTTCTCCTGATAAATGACAAAGGTAGATTCCCAAAGCTCAGGCTGCTGCTTAATCTCGGCAGTTGTAATATGAGCGCCTAGTGCCTTTAGCTCTTCTTGGCTCTTCTTAAACATTGATATCCCTTCTCACAGCTATTTAACTGCGTGTATGTACAATCTTGTATCTAAACTGATCTGCACGAGCCACACTCAAGGTGAACTCAACAATATTGTTTCTGTCGCTGTAGGTTGTGCGCGTAAGGCTCAAAACAGGCGAGCCTTCAGAAATTTGCAATAAAGTGGCATCATCCGAGCGAGCAATTGAAGCCTTGAACTCCTCTTCTGCTACGCCAATCTTTATGTTGTAGTCTTCTTCAAAAATTTGGTAGAGAGATTTTTGCTCAACATCATGGGCAGTGAGCGAGAAAAACTGTGAAACTGGAAGGTAGGTAACTTCCAGCATCATGGGCACATTATCAGCGCTTCTTAAACGTTTGATGCGGAAGAGTTTCTCGCCAAGAATAACGTGCATATGCTGGGCTAAAAACTTATTAGCCTCAATACTGTCAAACTCCAGAATAGTTGTCTTAGAGACACGACCTAACTGACGCTGCTGGTCAGTAAAGCTATAGCCGCCCATAAGGTCTGTTGCACGCTCAGAAACGTCTGCAACAAAGGTACCACGGCCACGCTGGCGATAAATAAGCCCCATGTGTTCAAGCTCTTGCAGGGCAAGTCTTACCGTGGTGCGAGAAAGTCCATAGGAATCGGAGAGCTCACGCTCAGAAGGAAGTGGATCGTCTGGATCCATCTCGTTCTCAATACGATAGCGCAACATATTTGCGAGCTGCTCGTAGAGTGGTTGTCTTCCCATAAAGGACGCCATTGAACTCTCCTATAAAAAGACGGGTGCCCACAAAGTGGACACCCGTCACACTTACTTAACCCCAAATATATGGGAGAACGCCAAAGCCAGAACCAAGAAGTGCAATTACCAGGAGCAGGCAGATGCACATAATTGGAGTCCAGTTACGCTTTGCCATGAGGTAGTACAGGCAAAGGGTAAGAGCCAGTGGGATAAGCTTTGGGCAAACGCCGTCGAGGATCTTCTGAATGTCAATGGAGACAGGAGAAGTGACTTCCTCGCCAACAGTTACCAGATTAACGCCGTTGCCGACTGGAGCAATAGCAGTGGTGCCATCCTTACCGTCAGCAGTCTTGCCACCGATGAACATAACGGACTTAGGATCCTTCTTGTAGTCAGCATAGGAACCCTTAGCAAAGAGAGCCTTGTCATACTGACCAGAAGCAAGCTGCTCATCAGAAAGAGTTACCTGAGAAAGAACAACGCTGTGTGTCTCACCGTTAGGGATGTTTGCGCCAGCGCCAAGCTTGGTTCCACCGTAGCAGACAACCAGGCAGCCAACAACAAAGACACCCAGGATAGAAGCAGCACGAGTGAACTCTTTTGCGTTCTCAGTGAGCAGGGTAATTGCGTCAGTACCCATCTTATAGGAAAGATTCATCAGCCAATAACGTACAGCAAACTGTGCAATGTTAAAGATGATGAGGAACAAGAAGGGTGCAAAGACGTTGCCGGAGATTGCCATGTTAGAGGTAATACCAGCAGTAATTGGAACAAGGGTGAACCAGAACAGTGCGTCACCAATGCCGCCCAGAGGGCCCATTGCAGAAACGCGGACTGCACGAATGGTTGGGATATCCAGCTTGTTCTGCTCAAGGGAGAGAACAATACCCATAACAAAAGTGACCAAGAATGGGTGGGTATTGTAGAACTCAAGGTTGTGACTCATGGAAGCAGCAAGGTCATCCTTGTTGTCGCCGTGAATCTTCTCAAGACCTGGGAGGATACCGTAGAGCCAACCAGCTGCCTGCATTCTCTCGTAGTTGAAGGAAGCCTGCAGGAACAGGGAGCGCCATACCATCTTGTTGAGCGTCTTCTGATCAAGTGGCTCAGCAGGAGTGGTGTTCTGATAGGTATCAGGAATATTAAATGCCATCTTCGAAGTCACCTCCAGCAACAACAGCAGGAGCAGCATTCTTCATCTTGGTCTGGAGCTGGTAATCCCAGAATGCGATACCAAAGCCGATGAGAGCAAGAAGCAGAAGTGCTGGACCAGAGAGCTCAGGAATGCTGATAAATACGATTGCAGCTGCAAAGCCCATGAGGAAGAAGCCCCAAAGCTCGCGAGAAACCATAACCTTCAGCAGGATTGCAAAGCCGACGAAGCGCATCATGCCACCAGCGACGGACAGTGCATTCATGAGCCACTTTGGAATTGCCGTGGTGATCTGAGTTCCAAATGCAGCGCCACCCAGGAAGAACAGGGTAACAATGATACCAAAGAAGAGACCAAGAGCAGCCATTGCACCATAGTTGATACGAGCAATTCCCTTAGGATCGGCCTTCTCGGCGTATGCATCAGCAGTTGCCATTACAGGGGACATAATGGTAAAGATGATGGTTACTGCATACTGACCAAGCAGGGAGAATGGGATTGCTGCAGCTACAGCGGCCATTGGCTCAAGCTTAGTAGTGATTGCAAAGACTGCAGACATAATGCCGCCGATAACAGCATTAGGTGGCTGTGCACCACCAACAGGCATGTTACCGATGGTCATAAGCTGATAGGTACCACCAACAATGAGACCAGTCTGAACGTCACCAAGAATCAAACCAACCAAAAAACCAGTTACGATTGGCTGGTAAAGAGACTCGAGGAAACTAAACTGATCGATGCCAGCGATAAACGCAACGATGAAAATTAATAACACCTGAATAGGGCTAACATCCATCTTAACTCCTCCTTTCAAACACACCATAACTACCGATGACGATGATCGGCAGACTATCCGAATACCTTTGCCAACCTGCTAGAAACGTTGCAGCATTGCAACTTTTTGTAATCTCTACCAGGAAGTTGCGCGCAAAACTTACTCGAATAGCTTTGAGATATCCTCGACCGGGGTCGTAGGAACACGCCTAATCTCTAGAGTCACCCCCAATTCCTGAAGCTCACGGAAGGCAGCGACGTCCTTATCGTCTACCGCCACACTTGTGGCGACCTGTCGCTTTCCCTCAGCCATGTGCATATTGCCGATGTTCACCTTTTTGATTGGAACACCGCCCTTGACCAGAGTGAGGACATCCTCTGGATTCTCGGCAACTAAGAAAATGTGCTGGCTTGCAGAAGCCTTATGAATTACCTCAATAGTCTTCTGAAGCGTAAAGTACCTGGTTGCAACGCCACTTGGAGCAGCCATATCCATGAGGCCCTGACGCATCTTATTGCCTGCGACCTCGTCATTAGCAACAAGGATGAGATTTGTTCCAAGGGTACCGTTCCACTGAGTAGCAACCTGACCATGAATCAAACGATTATCGATTCGAGCAAGCTTGATATCTGGTTCTCCCATAACAAGTTCTCCTCTCTTTGCGCGCACACTTGTGCGTGCTATCTGCGATTTTCATCGCACTACTCGCAACTTGCGCTGCGTGTTTTACTGCAAATTTATGTATTGTTGGAAACGCTGATTAACGCCCAACGATCCAACGTGATGACCACATTTGGAGCAAACTCAACATCTACTGTTTCTTTTTTGACGTTTTTAACTACGCCATACATTCCGCTGTTAGTCTTAACTTTCTGACCTGCATGAAGATTCTTCAGAAACTCTGAAGTTGTTCCCGCCTTTTTAGAAGAGGCTCTCCAAATAAAGAAGGAATAAATAAGGCCCAAAATTACTAAGAACGCGAGAAGAACAATGGATGAAGCAAGAATGTTCTCTGCTAGATTTGCCATGTGCATCTCCTTAACTCAACAACAAAACGCTACTTAAATACCATCGTCTCCGAAGATGTCATCTTCTGGCTCAACCTCAAGCTCAAGACACTTATGGACAACTCCCTGGCTACCAGCTAAAACAGCAGTATCAACCAGCTCTTCAAGAGAGGTACCTGCCATGCGACTACCAAGTGTTTCAAGAAGCATAGGAAGGTTTGTACCGGTAACAACTTCTACGTTTGAATAACTCTGAGCAATAATCATTGCCTGATTAAAAGGTGTTCCGCCAAGCAGATCGCAGAAAACCAGCACACCGTCAGTAGTGTCAAGAAGATCGGAAATTGTTGCAGAAAGAGTTTCTGGGTATGTTGCAGCACCGGCTTCAATAAAAGGAACAGGAACAAAAGCTTCTTGCTCACCAGCAATCATCTTTAAAGCATCAGCAAGTCCGTTTGCAAAAGTTCCATGACCAGTTAAAACGCAACCTACCATGTCAAACTCCTTTCAAAGAGTTGGAAACTATCTGGAGAGCTACACGGAAAACTAGGGGGTGTTGAAGTTTCTCTCTAAGTGGTAGATACCAGATAACAACCTAGCATAAGTATAGTCTAGTGAGCACCTTGTGATGTGTACGTTAACAATCGGCGGCTTAACGGTATTATTTTTACCGTAAACGGTACACACGTTGTTATTTTCGCAGGTAGATATATGGATAAATTGTGATGATACACTAAATTTTTAGAACTATCCCTGAAAAATTAGAAGTTCTTATAACGTGCCTTTATACGTAATAGATGTAGTAAACAACCCCAAAATCCTGCTCAAATACGGCAAGAAAATAAAATTGGTATTAAGAAATTATGTACTGGTATCTTTTTTTAGAACATCTAAAGAAATTATTCTTGATGGCTCTTTGGTTAAATAGATTTAATCCAATTTCATTTGCAGAGGCACTGTTCCATAGTGTTTCTCGCCCCTGCTTTCCTCTGAGCACTTTGTGTGCACTGTCTTTTAGACGAGGTGATATGCGTGATTGTTACCGTAACACTCAATGCATCCATTGATAAGGCGTACTACCTGGACTCTCCTGTTGTAGATGGAACGGTACACAGAGTCTCGGTGGTAGATAACAGCGCGGGTGGCAAGGGTCTTAATGCCTCACGAGCCATTACCACCCTTAACTACCCCGTTTGTGCCACAGGATTTGTAGGCGGCAATAACGGTAGATACCTTGTTGAGCTGGCTCATAAAGATGGTATTACCAGCGATTTTATTTATACTGAGCAAGAAACCCGCTCATGCATTAATATCCTGGAGCCAAGCGGGCAATCAACTGAATTCTTAGAGCCTGGACAGCCTGTACTTCCTGAAGAATTCCTTGCTTTCAAGGCAAAGCTTGTCCAGCTTACCAACGAAGCCGAAGTTGTTACCTTTAATGGCAGTATTCCCAAGGGCATTTCTGCCGAAAATTACAAAGAACTTATTGAAGAGACCATGGCTGCGGGCGTGCCTTGCATTGTAGACGCATCCGGTGCACTGCTCACCTCCTGTATTGATGCCCTTCCTACCATGATCAAACCAAATACCGATGAAATCGGTCAACTTCTAGGAAGAGAAGTAACTACAGAAGACGAGGTCATAAAGGCAGCTCAGGAGCTGCACAAACGCGGCATTAAAATTGTAGTTGTCTCGCTTGGTGCAAAAGGTGCACTCATGGTTTCCGATGAAGGAACCTTTAGAGCAAATCCTCCAAAAATTGAAGCTATCAATCCTGTTGGTGCAGGAGATACCCTTGTTGGCTCATTTGCTGTTGCACTTGCTCAGCAAAGACCAACTTCAGAGTGTCTTACCTTTGCGCTGTCATGTGCTACCGCAAGTTGCCTATCTGCAGGTACCGGTCGCTTTGATCTAGATGTTGCAACTAAGATTCATAAGCAGGTCACAATCAAAAAGATTGCTGAATAAGATGCAGCAAGACGAGTTTCTCGCCAAAGGTTACAAAGACAAAACTATTTCTAGAAAACTTACGTAACAGAGTAAGAGAAACGTTACAATTTTTTCAGTCAATCAAAGAGCCCTTTGGGGCGAAAGGAGCAATAGATGTTCGTTACTACTAAGCAGATGCTTCTTGACGCACAGGCTGGCCATTACGCTGTTGGCGCCTTTAACGTTGAGAACCTTGAGTTTGTAATGGCTGTTGTTAGGGCAGCAGAAGAGCGCCGCTCCCCTGTTATTCTTCAGACCACTCCTGGCACCATCAAGTATGCAAGCCTTGATTACTTTGCTGCAATGGTTCGTTGCGCTGCTGAAGAGGCAACTGTTTCTGTTGCTCTTCACCTAGATCACGGTGACGGCTTTGACCGCTGCATTCAGGCAGCTCGTGCCGGTTATACCTCCGTCATGATTGACGGCTCTCACGTTCCATTTGAGGACAACATTGCACTTACCGCATCCGTAACCAAGTTTGCTGGTCCTATCAACCTTCCTGTTGAGGCTGAGCTTGGCAAAGTTGGCGGTAAAGAGGACGACGGCCCAGCTGTTGAGGGCGAGAACCCCTACACTGATCCAGACCAGGCTGAGGAGTTTGTCGCTCGCACTAACTGCACTTCTCTTGCGGTTGGCGTTGGCACCGCTCACGGCGTTTACCACGGCACACCTCACATTGAGCAGGGCGTCCTCAAGGCAATCCGTCAGCGCCTTGATATTCCTCTGGTTCTTCACGGTACTTCTGGTGTTCCAGATGACCAGGTAGCAGAAGCAATCCAGAACGGCGTTTGCAAGGTCAACTATGCAACCGAGCTCCGCCAGGTCTTTACCGCGGCCTTCATGAAGTACATGTCCGAAAACCCTGGCAACTTTGATCCAAAGAAGCCTTCCGTTCCTGGTATGGAAGCAATCACTCAGATTGTTGCAAGCCACATGGATAACCTGGGCTCTTCCCACAAGGCTTAAGCGTCAAAGCATAGCCGTCGCACGTATCCTGTTTTTGCAGATAAAAAGCAAGGCGAGAAGATCGATTGGTCTTCTCGCCTTTGTGTTAAAAGCAAAGCGTTGTTGAAAACGCGAATCCTAGCAAATCTTGCAAATCCAGTCTGCCTCTGGAGCCTCAATCTCGCCAGACTGAATGCTGGTCAGCGTGTTGCGGAGCTTAGACATAACTGGTCCAACAGCCTCCATACCAGCGCCAAAGACAATCTCTTTCTGGCCGTCGACAACTTTGCCAACAGGAGAAATAACAGCAGCAGTACCGCACATACCGCACTCAACAAACTGGTCAAGCTCGTCAAAGCGGACAGGACGCTCAATAACCTTCATGCCAAGCAAGTCTTTAGCAACCGTTGCCAGAGAGCGACGGGTAATAGAAGGCAAGATGGAATCAGTGTAAGACTGTGGAATAACCAGGGTTCCCTCTTTATCAACAAAGAGGAAGTTTGCACCACTGGACTCCTCAACATAGGTACGAGAGCCAGAGTCAAGATACATACTGTCTGCAAAGCCCTGCTCATGTGCCCAGGTGGTTGGGTACAGAGACATAGCGTAGTTGAGGCCGGCCTTGATGTTACCGGTTCCGTGAGGAGCAGCACGGTCATAAGGAGAAACGGTCAGTGCAACAGGAGCAACACCATTGGAGTAATACGCTCCAACTGGAGTGACCATAATACGGAACTCATAGGTAGGAGATGGCTTAACACCAACAGTATTTCCGGTACCAATCATAAATGGACGAACATACAGCGTAGCGCCCGTACCAAATGGTGGAACCCAAGCTGCGTTTGCAGAAACAACCTCTTTAACAGCAGCAACAAATCTATCCTCAGGAAATGGTGGCATGACAAGGCGGGTTGCAGAGTCAACCATACGCTGAGCATTAAGATTAGGACGGAAGCAGACAATATCACCTGAGACTGTAGTGTATGCCTTCAGGCCCTCAAAAACTTCCTGGCAATAATGGAAGATATTTGCGCATTCAGACAGCGTAATGCTGTGGTCGGTAGTAAGGCCACCCTCATCCCAAGCACCGTCTTTGTAGTGGGCAACGTAGCTGTAGTCACACTGCGTATATGCGAAGCCAAGCGCTGTCCAATCGATGTCTTTCTTCTCCACTGAGTTTGCCATGGCTTTCCTTTCTCCGTGGGTTTTAAAGAATGAACTTCATCATAAACATGCGGATATGAATACCAAGTCCTATTAAATAGTTTGTAACCGAATAGATATTTTGCGGTATAACGTACATGAGCTGAAGGGAGCAAAAATGAATATCAAACTTAAGAGAACTTACGACACACCAGAAGCTGACGATGGGTATCGCGTGCTGGTAGATAGACTGTGGCCTCGTGGTATCAAAAAAGAGAACCTACACGCTGATGAATGGGCTAAAACCATTGCTCCTACTACTGAGTGCAGAAAAGCATTCAACCACGATCCAGAGCACTTTGATAGCTTTGTGTCTACCTATACAGCTGAACTTGACAGCAATCCTGACGCAGATGCCTTTGTCGAACAGCTTAAAAAGCTTGATCAATCTACCGTGACACTGCTTTTCTCGGACAAAGACACTACGTACAACAACGCAGTAGTGCTCAAAAAGTGGCTTGAGACTAAGCTTAAGTAATACGCTTACCCAGCCACGCTTACATATCTTGCGAGAAGAACTCCTGGTAGAACTTCAATTCTTCAGGAGTATCTATGCTTGATGAGAATAAAATATCAGGCTCTACGGCGCTAGTGTTCTTGTCAGCAGCGGCATCTGCAGAAGCAAGCAAGTTTGCCTGTCCAAGCAAACGCTTAAGCTGATGAGCGGCGCCTGCCCCACCGTCAAAAAATTCTACGTCTCCTAAAACAGAGCTAATTTGCTTCTTGATAAAGGGGTAATGGGTGCACCCAAGAACCACGGCATCTGCCTGGCCAGCATAATCTCCCAAAAGCTCGGTCAGTCGTTTATGCATTTGTTCTGAATTAGCCTGACCAGATTCAATAAGCTCCACCAAGCCTTCTCCTGGAATAGAGATAACCTTTGCAGAAGGATGCAGGCGTGACTCAAGGTTGTGGTACTTCTGCAAAGAGAGCGTTGCTTTTGTAGCCAGAACAACCACTGTTCCATGGGGATATGCAGTTACTGCAGGCTTAAGAGCTGGCTCAACACCCACAATAGGTACATGAGGATAGGTTGCCCTCAGCTCGTCTGCAGCAGCAGCTGTAGCAGTATTGCAAGCTATAACCAGCGCTTTAGCCCCCTCATCAATAAACTTTTTAGCAATAGCAAAAGAGCGCTGGGCAATCTGCGCTTTTGGTTTAGTGCCATAAGGAGCAAATGCAGAATCGCCAAAATAATGAAATTCCTCGTGAGGCATTTGGGCAACAAGGTGTTTAAGCACACTCATGCCACCAACGCCCGAGTCAAATACACCAACAAAATTATGAGGAGCTAAGCGAGCTTCCATTACAAACCTTTCAAACTGAATGTAAAGTATTTTATACCTTTATCATTCAAAGGTTGATTTGCGTCACTCTTGGGTAGAATTCCAAAGATATGTTTTTAACGATTGGAGTTTCATGAGCAACGAAGGTAAAAAGGTAAAGGTCCACTACGTAGGCACTCTTGATGACGGAACCAAGTTTGACTCCTCCCGTGATCGCAACGAGCCACTGGCATTTACCTGCATGGCTGGTCAGATGATCCCAGGCTTTGATGAGGCTGTCAAAGATATGACCGTTGGCCAGATTGTTGACGTCCACATTCCAGCAGCAGAGGCATATGGTGAGCGCCATGAAGAGGCAGTACAGCCTATTCCTGTAGCTCAGCTTCCAGGCTCTGAGAATCTTGTTGCAGGTCAGCAGGTTACTCTTGGCACCCCTGAGGGATACCCTGTTATGGCAACCGTTGTCTCTAACGACGGCACCACTATCGTCTTTGACACCAACCATCCAATGGCTGGTAAAGACCTTAACTTCAACATTGAGCTTCTCGAGGTTGAAGAGTAATCCACTCCCCCTTTATAGGGCGAGAAGGGCGTAGGTGCTTCTGGCATCTGCGCCCTTCCTTTTTGCGCCAAAGAGACATCAAAAAGAGCTTGGTTGCATGCAACCAAGCTCTTTTACATAACAAGTTATGAGGGGCCAATACCTTAGCTTAAAACAACGCCGCCAAGCCAACCCCACCTTGGAGTACTCAAAGCACCAAGCTGAGAAATCCAAGAACTCAAGCTCTGGCTTCTTACAATACCAGAGAGGCAGTGCCTGACCATGCCGCCACCAATGTAGATGCCAACGTGGCCGTAAATCAGAGCTGCAGCAGAACCACCAAGGGTTGGAACAGCAATAATCATGCCAGGCTCAATAGCACTCTGGTCAGTGGAGTAGCACCAGGAATAGTACATATCACAAGCGTTGCCATAGAAGGTGCCAACACCTGCATTTGAGAAGACATTGGAAACCCAAGCAGCACAGAAGCCAGCACCGGTAGATCCGGTATAGCCTGCAGCATTAACAACCGCAGCAGCAGAACCAGAACCAGCAGAAGAGGTTCCTCCTCCGCCGCCACCACCAGAGTAGCTACTACCACCACCGCTGTCGCTTGATGCAGCAGCACGTTGAGCAGCAACACGCTCTGCCTCCTGCTGAGCGGCAAGAAGTTCAGAATCACGCTGAGCGATAAGCTCTTTTACGTTGTCATCAAGATTTGCAACAACGTTTGCAGCGTCCGCCTGACGAGCAGAAATCTCATTAAGCTGGGACTCCTGAGAAGCACGGAGATTCTCAAGTTCAGTCTTCTTATTCTCAAGCTCAGTCTTCTCGGACTGAAGAGCAGCCTTATCTGACTCAAGAGCAGCCTTCAAGTTCTTAACTTCCTCAATCATCTTCTGATCAGACTCAGAAATCTTATCGAGGTAGTAAATATTAGAAGTAAGCTCCTCAAAGCTTGCAGAAGAAAGAATCATCTCCAAAGCGCCAGCTGGACCAGCCTTGTAGTTGCTGGACATACGTGCGCCAAGTGCTTTTCTCTTCTCGGCAATCTGAGTTTCCTTTTCAGAAATCTCTTTCTGCTTAGCATCAATCTGATTCTGCTTATCTGCAATCTGATCAGAAATAGCGCCAATCTGAGAGTTAGTGTCATTGAGGCTAGCCTGCATGCTTGAGACCTCATTAGAAATCTCATCAAGCAGCTTCTGAGCAGCATCGTAATCGCTACGAGCAGCATCAATCTGAGCCTGTGTAACACCAAAAGCAGGGCGAGTATTAATCAGGGATGCAGTAACGGCAGCGGCAGCAATGCCCATGCCGGCAAAAATCTTAAGAGCATCACGACGATTGAAAAGAGCAGCGCTCTGCTCCTCAATGGTTGTGCTTTGCTGTTTCTTTAAACTCATAAGGGTCTCCTAGAACGTTTAGTAGTACGGTGTGACCTTTGAGAGACTATTCTACCCGAGATACACGATGATATTCAAAAAGATACGTAATTTACAAACTCCCCGAAACAAATTTCGGGGAGTTTTAGCTCTAAATTGTGAGGTCAGAGATAGGATTTAGCGGTTCTCAATATGTGCAACATTTTTTATTGAAATGGTAATCCTGCCATCAGACTCGTGAGAAAATTCTAGGTAACCTGGACGTTCTGTTAGATTAGAAGGGAATGAAATCTCAATTCCCGTATCTGTCCTAATCTTATGATTCTTTGCAATTTTGTTGGCAACACCGCGTTTAACAGGAACTTCTTCAGGAAGCTCTCTGCTTGCTACCTGAGCTTCGTACTTTTCCTGAATCTCAGGACGCTCCTCAAAGATGCGCTTACCAACCTTGATGGGGTCTACTACCTCTTCTACCTCTGCCGCTTTTGCAACAGCAGCTTTAGCACGAGACACCTCAACGGCAGGCTCAAGGCCATACTCTTCAGCCAGGTCTTGAACAATAACGGTAACCTCGCCAATAACCTCATGACTTGATGCCTCTGAGCTGCATTCAAGGAACAACTCAGGAATGATAAACTTTCCTTCTCCTGCTACAGAACGATCATGATCGTGAAAATCAATAGCACCCGTATCTAGGTCAATGACTGCATACGAATCAACTTTTTGCGTAGGCGATGGCAACATTGCATCTTGACGTAAAATCTCGTTTGATGAGCCATTAACATCATGTATAAAGGCCTGCTTGCGAGGGAGAAGCACAATGGCAAAAAGACGTCTTCCCTCGCCCTCAAATGCCTCAGCCTGAGCGTCCTCATCGTCTGCAGCAGCACCTGCAAGCGCCTGGCCAGCATCGGTATCAATGTAGTCCGCTACAAGAAGATCACACTGCTCAACGTCATCTGCACGACGAAGCTGTTCCCAGAACCACTGGGCAATCTGGCAAGAAAACTCTACAAACTCAACGTCTCCGTGTGCGTATTCCTGAAGACCGCCAGCAAAATTACTAGTAGGGGCAAATTCTCCATGCCTAGACTCTGGATTTGCTGTAATCTTACGCAATCTACGCTGTACATATGACTTTGTCTGACGGTCCTCTAAATCTAAGGTAGATTGAGAGAAGTATTTAGTTCCCGTCTCAAAATCAAAGACGTGAAGAATTGCCTTAGTGACTCTAAGCATGAAAAACCTCGTTTATTGCAGATGTTTATAACTGGCGAGAAACCCTAGTGCTTGACGCACATCAGAGGATCGCCAATCTTAACCAGCGGGCGACCACCAATCAGCGTTCCAGACTCACCAATAAGGTCAATGCGCTCATACGAATCTGCGTTGACAACGGTAACAACTACAACGTTCTCATATCCTGCCTCTTCAATGGCAGCAGAATCAAACGAAATCAGTGGCATACCTGCTTTAACCTCATCATTAGCATGAACGTAACGGGTGAAACCCTTACCGTTCATCTCAATGGTGCCAACGCCAATGTGAATCAAAATCTCAACACCAGTATCGGTAGTAAGACCAATTGAATGATTAGTTACATTAGTCGCTGTAACACGAGCATTACAAGGAGCATACACGCAGTCAAGACCAACAGGCAAAATACCATAGCCCTGGCCAAAGAGACCGCTTGAGATAACCTCATCGTGAACCTCTTGTACGCTTACCAGGACGCCAGAAACTGGCGCATAGATAGTGTCTTCCCTGGTAGCAAATGTAGCCTTCTGAGGCTGCTCTGTTCCGTTAGAAGGAACAAACACATTTTTAACCTTTGACCAAAGACCCATGATGCCTCCTTGAGTATGTGCTCTGCACAGATACCATCTGACATAACATTTCTATTTTACCTAAGAGAGAAGGACGAATGCTCCACAGAGAAACATCCGTCCTTCTTTCACGAATTTATAACATTAAAACTGTAAAACTACTGCATCTTTCTTGAGCTTCTGAAAATAATAGAACGCGCAGCAAAATAGGTAACCAGGAAGTATCCACCATACAAAGCAGCAACTACTGCAACTACTCCACCAATGCTGTTAGCTACATCAAAGTTGCCAATCGACTTGATGACAGAAACCATAATAGACATTGCGCATGTTGCGTGCGCAGCTGCCATAAGCAGTGGGAACAGGAAGTACACGCCAATCTGAACAAAGAGCGCACGACTTGCAAGGCCCTTCTCGGCACCAAGTTCTGCAAGAACTTGATAGGCGCGAGCGTTATCCGATGCTTCAGAGAGTTGCTGAAGTGCCAGGATAGCTGCACAAGCAATAAAAAGTACCAAGCCAATGTACAGCGCCAAATATGTCACGATACCAGAGAGTCCAGCAGTACCTTGAATATATTGAGAAGCAGTAACAACAATCATTAAAGAAAACGGATCGGAGTCGTTTCCCCTTACACCGCCATCGCCTAAGTACTGCTTAATTTGGCCCTGGAACTGTGCTTCAGTAGCATCACCTGGAGTTTGGTAGTTGCCTAAGATATACGAGTTGGTCAAAACAGTGCTTGAAGGGAAACTTTGATCAGCAACAACCACAATTCCAAATACAGGCATAAGATGAGGGCCACCTTGTGTTTGCGCAATATCCAATGTTCCACCAACAGCATGGAGCTTGTGACCTTGAATGGTAAGCTCAGGATTATTCGCAAGAGAATCCTGCCAGTATTTTGTGAGATTAGTATCAAGCGTCCAAACCATATAACCGTCAGTACCAAAGTCAACAGGCTCAAGACCAGATGCAACACGCAGCTTGTTGTACTGAGAGGCTCGCATCAGAGTCACATTACTCTGTGCGGGATCATACTGGTTGCTATAACCGGTAACGTAATCACCGAAACGCTTGCCTGTAACAGCATCAATAGAGCTATACGTGAAACTTGGTGTAGTTGGATCATCTT
The DNA here is from genome assembly GCA_938028565.1 of uncultured Atopobium sp. Lineage (GTDB taxonomy): Bacteria > Actinomycetota > Coriobacteriia > Coriobacteriales > Atopobiaceae > Lancefieldella. The sequence continues at coordinate 38,585 of CALIZS010000023.1, forward strand.
GAGCATAGTATGTATCTACCTGGAAGGCGTTTTTGATAGTTTTATTCCACTCTGGATCTAGCTTCTGCACTACAGAGAGGTAGTCATATGAGTCCGCTGGACCAGGGGTATAACTGCGCTCTGAGCCTGGAATGATTGCTACAGAAACATCGTACGTTTTGATTTTAGAAAAGCTAGAGTTTAGAGAGTCAACAAGCGAGAAACCCGTACCAAGTCCGCAGACTGCCACAAAGATCATAGCGCAGACTAAAGAGATAGAAACCCAAGCGGTATTAACACGAGCGTTAAACTGGCGCAGGATAAACGAGTGAAGGCCCTTGTAGTAGAAGCCTTTCTGAGACTGCATAAACTTGAGCAAAAAGCCAGAAATTGAGAAGAAGAAGAGTGCTGTACCCACAGAGACTAAAGCAGTAGCCATGGCAAACTCTTCATCTATCTGTTTTAAACCATTGTGCTGAAGCAAGATATAGGAATAAGCAATGATTCCAAGAGAGGCCAAGAAGAGCAGTACAGAGATGGTAAGGTTTCTTACCTTGACAGTCTGAGTTACTTTGTCTGCGTTAAGAAGGTCAATGAGCTTGTAGCGAGATACGGTGGTGACGTTAAAAATCAGCGCAACCACAAACATAACCACAAAGTAAATAACCGTTTGAATCAACGCAGTTTGTGAGAAGACAAATTTGAACGAATCAAGAGTCGTATTGAACATGTGGGCCGTTGCAAACATCATAAATTGAGAGATAAAGATACCTGCAACAAGTCCAACTACCAGGGCGAGAAAACCAACAAGCAGTGTCTCAATACTCATAATCTTAGAGACATTTCTTTTGGTCATACCCAGTATCTGATACATGCCAAATTCTTTTTTTCTACGACGAATCAGGAACTGATTAGCATAGACAACAAGAAATCCCATAATAATGGCAAGAAAAACGCTTACTCCAGAAATGGTATTACTTAAGAGTTGAACAATCTTTCTCTGGTCTTCAGAAAGATCCAACACCATGGATTGCTGAGTAATTGAATTGAAGGAATAAAACAGCGCAACGCCTACTACCAATGTCAGAAAGTAAATGCTGAAATCGCGCAGTGATTTCTTGACGTTACCAAGCGCGATTTTACTGTACATCAGCACCCTCTCCTCCCAGGAATGAAACAACATCCATGATCTGGTCAAAGAACTGCTTACGGGATTTCTCGCCACGAACTATCTCATTAAAGATGCGACCATCTTTAATGAAAATAACGCGATGAGCGTAAGAAGCTGCATATGAATCGTGAGTGACCATGGCAATAGTTGCGCCATTACGGTTGAGGTTCTCAAGGCTCTCCAGAAGTGTACGAGCGTTCTTTGAATCCAGAGCGCCAGTAGGCTCATCCGCCAGGACCAACGAAGGGTTGGTAACAATTGCTCGAGCTGCGGCAACGCGCTGACGTTGGCCGCCGGACATCTCGTAAGGGAACTTGTCCAGCACCTCAGTAATCTGGAGCAGCTTGGCAACGTTTTCTACGCGCTCCAAAACTTCCTGAGCGCGGACGTGACCAATGGTTAGTGAGAGCGCGATATTCTCGCGAGCAGTAAGGCTATCAAGCAAGTTGGCGTCCTGGAAAATAAAGCCCAAGCGGTCACGTCTAAAGGCAGAAAGCTCAGAGCCGCGCAGACTGGAAAGCTCTTGGTCATCAATAAAGATGTGGCCCGCAGATGCCTGATCAATGGTAGAGATACAATTTAAAAGTGTAGTTTTGCCAGAACCAGAAGGACCCATGATGGCAATGAACTCACCGCGAGCTACAGAAAGATTAATGCCGTCTAGTGCCTTGGTAATATTTCCACGAGTTCCATAGTACTTCTCGAGGTTTTGACAAACCAAAACGGTGTGAGGAGTAAGTGCAGAAGATTGTCCAGCCACAACAGTGGACTGAGTTGGAGTTGATTGAGTAGCTACCATGTTGCGTCCTTTCATTGGGAGCGAGTAAATCTTGAGATATATACTCCGTCACTACCGTTCACGTTGCCATCGATTGACCTTACGGAAACCTTACGCTTTTCTCACTTTGATGTGTCAAAATATCACTATCAAGCATACGGGAGGGGCATGCTATGAAGTTGGCAATTAAAAGATTTGGGCAGCTTACCGCTAAAGAGTTATATCAAATTCTTTCTCTAAGAGCAGAAACGTTTATTGTTGATCAGCAGATTATGTATAACGATCTTGATAACGTTGATCAAGTTTCTACCCATGTCTTTTATCAAGATACTGACTCAGTAGCTGCATATTTACGTATCATTGATGCAGGACAGTCATACAACTCCCCTCTTATTGGGCGCGTATGCGTCAGCAACAAAGGTGCCGGCATTGGCACAAAGCTGTTGCACGATACCCTTGATTACCTGGCACAAGAAAGTAGTGCTTCCAAGGTGTTAGTTGAGTCGCAACTCAAAGCTCAGCCCTTCTACGAGCGCGCTGGATTTACGCAGGCATCTTCTAAGGTGCTTGATTACTTTGGCGTCCTTCACCATGTGCTCTCCTTTGACCTTGATGCATATCGTCAGACGAGAAATGCGGTCAGTATTGATGATGCTACTGTGTCTATTCGACCTCTTGAAGCAACCGATTTACGTGCGCTGCAAAAGCTTAGCGTGGAGACTTTTGTGGACACTTTTATTGACTCAAACACAGCAGACGATTTAGCAAGTTGCATTGACTCGCTCTACAATACAGAAAAGCTTGCCCGTGAGCTTGCTGCTAAACACTCATATTTTTATTTTGTTGAGGTAGATGAACAGATAGCTGGCTACCTTAAGCTCAATACGCGTTATGAGCAAACCGAAGGTCAGCGCGATGACTCGCTCGAAATTGAGCGTCTGTACATTCTTCCGCATTACAAAGGCCTACACCTTGGATCAAAGCTCATGAAATTTGCCCTTGATTTAGCAAAAGAGAAGGGAAAGAAGCGCGTGTGGCTGGGTGTCTGGGAACACAATGAGCCTGCTAAAGCATTTTATTCACGTTGGGGATTCAAGCGTTTTAGTCAGCATACCTTCCCAGTAGGAAGCGATCCTCAAACAGATGAATTGTGGGAACTAGAGCTGTAAGCTATGGGTTTAGCGCAAATCCGTAAAAGACTGGTTGAACGTAATGGAAAAGGTTGAACCTTTACCAATTGTACTGCTCACAGCCAGCTTAAGGCCCATTTTCTTACAGAGCTCATAGCAGAGATAGAGACCCATACCAGTAGATTTGGCGTACTTGCGTCCATTTTGACCGGTAAATCCCTTATCAAAAATACGAGAAAGATCCTCTTCAGGAATACCAATGCCATTATCTTTAATGAAGAGAGTAGTTGAAGTGGTTCCCTCATGTGGCTCTGAGACAGAGGCAGAAATCCAAACGCTTTTCTCGCCAGGTGCAAGCTCTTGATTTGAGTACTTTGCAGCGTTAATCAGAAGCTGTCGCAAAATAAACTCAAGCCACTTTGGATCAGCCTTAACCACATGGGCCAAGTCATCAAAATGCGGAGAAACACCAGCATCAATGAAAACGCGTGCATTGTTTTTAAGAGCATCTTTTACGATGGACTGCAAATTGACATCTCTGATAGAAAAATCTCGGTCCACGGACGCGCTACGCGCATAAAAGAGAGCTTGTTCAACAAGCGATTCAATCTTAGTGAGCTGTGTTTGCACGTCATCCATAGGCAGCGATGGATTATTTTGAGCAACTAAATGAGCTGCAGCAATGGGAGTTTTAATCTCATGCACCCACATCTCAATGTACTCACGATATTCCTTTGATCGCAGATGCTCATCAGCAAGCTGGTCCATCATAGACTTAGACATACGTGAAAGCGCGTCCTTAAAAAGCCGTTCTTCCAGTGTTGAAGGCGTATCCAGCATGGTTGGAGCCAGATAGCTCTCTTTATCAGTTGCTGCTAAATTCTCAGCAAGCTGCTGGTAAAACCAACGACGATGAAAATAGTCGGCTATAAGTGCGGCCGCCCTTACTACCCACAAGACCAGAATACAGTAGGCAATAGCAAACACGTTAAGTCCAATGCCTTTGAGCATAAAGCCAATTAACGCGCTGCTCGCTATAAGCGCAAGAAAGAAAATAGTTCGATTTTTTAGGTACTTAAGAAATGACATGGCAACCTACTCGATAACGTAGCCAAGTCCGCGGCGCGTCATAACAAAGTCCTCAACGCCAATGCTTGCAAGCGTATTTCTGAGGTGGCTAATGTTGACCGTCAGCGTATTGTCATCAACAAACTCATCCGACTGCCACAGCTCTTCTTGAATACGCTGGCGAGAAACAACTGTTCCCGCATTTTGCATCAAAAGTGAAAGTATCCTGAGCTCGTTTTTAGTCAGCTCAACACTCTTTTGATTTGCAGAAACTTTGCAGGAAGAAGAATCAAGTGTCACGCCTGCATGTGAAAGCTTTGTTCCTGTTGTGACATCGCTATTTGCACGCCTCAAAACCGAGGTTATGTGCATAAGCAAAATCTGAGTGTTATAGGGCTTGGCGATAAAATCGTCCGCTCCTAACGAAAGCACCATAAGCTCATCAAGGTCAGTGTTTCTGCTGGTAACTACAATGATGGGAACGTTTGAGAGCTGTCGTACTTCTCGACAAATCTGTTGTCCGTCAATGCCCGGAAGGTTAAGGTCCAACAGAACCAGGTCTGGATGAGCAGCAATAATCTGTTGAGGTACAGACTCAAAAGACGTGAGAGCCTGGGCTTCAAAGCCGTTTCTTTGCAGCAGGAGCACCAACTCTTGCTGAATCTGATGGTCATCCTCTACTACCAGGATTTTTGTCATATGTGCTCACCTCCCATTGTGCTATGCAAGTCCCACATAGCGCTGGGCGTTTTCCCACAGTATGGTATACGTCTTCTCTTTGGGGATATCAAGTCGCTGCCAACGAAGCTCCGCCAAGCGCTCAACCGTGTGCACCACCATCGCTGGCGTGCACTCCCCTCCGCGCAGAGGCTCTGGGGCCATGTAGGGGAAATCAGTTTCTGAGAGCAGTTGCGCCTCTGGGCAGGAAATCATTGCAGCTCGTATATCATCAGAGCGCTTAAACGTTGCTGCACCACCAAAGGCCACGAAGCAACCAAGATCTGCAAAAGGCTTCATAACCTCAGGACCATCGGTGTAGCAATGCAGGTCACAGCCAGCCTTAGGTACACCCAGACGATTTAGTATTTCAAGCGCCAAATCATGAGCATGTGTATCATCAGCACCATCACGTAGGTGAAGCTCAACGCATTGATTGTGCTCGTGTGCAATGGAGAGCTGGCGTTCAAATGCTTGGCACTGGACCTCTTCTGGGACCTCACAGTACGGTCCAAAATCAAGGCCAATCTCTCCCACACCAACACAGAGAGGGTGCTCAAGAAGCTCAAACAAGCGCTGTTCTGCCTCTTGGTTGTAGTCTGGTGCACTATAAGGATGTGCGCCAACTACAAAATACGTGTGCTCAAACAAATACTCTGCAGGTAAATCGCAGGGTACGCAGAGATTTGCCTCAGCCAGCTTTGTATAAGCAGCGCGAGCCTGGTTCAAAGTATCCTCAAACCATGCAATAAAAGCGCTGGTATCTGCCCACTTACGGGGAAACTCCGTAGCAATATCTACGGGCACAATAAGCATGCGCACACCTGCCGCAGCAGCACGCGCAAGAGACTCTACTGCACTGTGCTCGTGGAGGCTGCCCAAATGACCATGGGTATCGGCAACAGGTGCCAAAACACGCGGTGCTGGGCGAGGCGTACCGTAAATATCATGGAATAGCTGACCGTCAGAAAACGAAAGCGCTTCCACTTCTTCTACCGGTAGATGATGCTTTTTCTTACTCACTCAAAGGCTCCAAAGCAGCTGCAAGACAAATAAAGTCTTGGCTGGTCAAAACTTCTGCACGCGCCGTAGGCGCAATTCCTGTGGCGAGAAACGCCTGGTCTAGCTTGTCTTTATCAAAACCAGAGGCGCTCATTGAATTACGAATAGTCTTTCTGCGTTGTGCAAAGGCAGCGTCAATGACGCTCATGGTATGCAAGAGCTCCTCTTCAGAAAGAAGCTTGGAGGTCACCGGGTTTCTCGCCATAGTGCGATCAAGACGGACCACAGCAGAGTTGACGCGTGGTGGAGGCATAAAGTTGCCAGGACCCACTTCAAACCTGCCAGTAACCTGGGCAAACAAAGACAGCTTTGCAGTGTAAGCGCCATATGCCTTGGTAGAAGGCTTAGCGGCAATTCTGTCGGCCACCTCAGCCTGTACCATGACCACCGCTCGCTCAAGCGAAGGAAGCTCCTGGAAGAACTTAAGGATCAACGTAGCTGCCACCTGATACGGCAGATTGGATACAAACTTAGTTGGCATCGGAGCGCTCGACGGGGTGCTCAGCGCTGTGCCCTGAGCAACGGCAGGAAGTGCACTGTAAGCCTCAGCAAGCTTTTGCGGCGTGATTGCCAGAGCATCTCCCATAACTAGCGCAAACGAGTCTGGATGAGGCTCTTTGCAGGTTACCGCCAAGACTTGCTCCAGCTCAGAGTCTGCCTCAAGTGAGCACACTGCACGGGCGCGGTCGAGCAAAGCAACCGTAAGGGTACCCAAACCGGGTCCAACCTCAACAATCACATCGGTAGGCTGAACCTCTGCAAGCTGGACGATCTTCTCGATAACGTGATCTTGCACCAAGAAGTTTTGGCCAAGCCTGTATTTGGTGGCAAGGCCAAAACGTTCCAGCGTTTCTTTAGTGGCGCGCTGATTAGCAAGCCACGATGTCTGATGCGATGCGTGCTCCGACACGATTACTTGCTTGCAAGACGTGGGAATAGAGCGTCTCCCTTAGAGACAGCCAGGCTACCCTGAAGCTTGCCCCATACGCACTCGCTGCGGGTATCGGTAGAGGTAATCTCTGCCTCATCAAGGCTCATACGGCGCAGAACCTCTGCAGATGTGGTAGGCATGAATGGCATAAAGAGATGTGCGCAAATGCGAATAGACTCAAGCAGCGTATAGATAATCTCTGCAAGCTCTGATGCGCGCTCTGGATCTTTTGCCACCGTCCAAGGAGCAGCGTCCTCAATGTAGTGGTTAGCTGCGTGGACAAGCTCCATGATGATATTCTTAGCGCCTACGTAGTCCATCTTCTCCATGCATGCGGCATAGCGGTCATAGATGCCTTCAGCCAGCTTGCGCAGAGGATGGTCTGCGGCAACAGTAGAGCCATCAAAAGTTGGGGTGACACCCTCAAAGTACTTATCGCTCATGTTAAGGGCGCGAGAAACCAAGTTACCCCAGCTATTTGCCAGGTCAGCGTTATAGACCTGCTCCATGCGCTCAAAAGAGATGCCGGAGTCCTCGCCAGGAGTGACGTCGGTCATGAAGTAGTAGCGATAACCCTCAACACCCAGCAGGTCCAAAACGTCCTTAGGAGCAATGGCGTTTCCGCGAGACTTACTCATCTTCTCAACAACGCCGGTCTCAGAATTGCGGACGTTCAAGAAGCCGTGAGCAAAAATGTGCTCAGGAACAGCCTCACCAAGAGCCATAAGCATTGCAGGCCAAATGACACAGTGGAAGCGAATGATGTCCTTGCCAACAACGTGCATTTGAGCTGGCCAGAAGCGCTTTCTCATGGCAGCAGCCTCTGGACTGTCATCGCCATAGCCAACAGCGGTGTAGTAGTTAAGAAGAGCATCAAACCAGACGTAGGTTACGTGAGACTCATCAAAAGGAACTGGAACGCCCCAGTCAAAGCTAGTACGGGATACAGAAATATCCTGAAGGCCAGACTCAACAAAGCTGCGGACCTCGTTTGCACGGAAGTCTGGCTCAATGAAATCTGGGTGCTTAGCATACAGCTCAAGCAGTTTATCTTGGAATGCAGAGAGCTTGAAGAACCAAGACTCTTCAGAGACACGCTCAAGCTCACGGTGACAATCTGGGCAGAGGTGGGCACCCTTGCAACCAGCCTCTTCATCTGCCTTCTCTACCTGAGTCTCGGTGAAGAAGGTCTCCTCGTGGATGCAATACCAACCATCGTAAGATCCCTTATAGATGAAGCCAGCCTCGCGCATGCGCTCCCACAGATACTGGACAGCTTTTACGTGGCGCTCATCGGTAGTGCGGATGAAGTCATCATATGAGATATTCAGCTCTTCATAGAGTCCCTTGAAGAAAGGAACCTGCGAGTCACACCATGCCTGTGGAGACAGTCCGTGATCAGCTGCAGCAAGAGCGACCTTCTCGCCATGCTCGTCCATACCGGTGAGGAAAAATACATCGTAGCCGGCAGCGCGTCTAAAGCGAGCCTGGATATCGCAAAGCAGGGTGCAGTACGCAGTTCCCAGGTGTGGCTTTGCGTTGACGTAATAAATTGGGGTGGTAATAAAGTATGACGGCTTGGCCTCGGGCATAATGACTCCCTCTGTGTAAGTTGCAATAACTTATCCAGTATAGAGCAAATGCTGGGCGCACTTGTGTTGGTATGGTGATTATGCCTCGTGAGCAAGAATTGCCTGGTATGCCTCATCACGCGCAATACCAAACTTCTGAGCAAGCTCCTTGGCCAGGACTGATTTTCTAGTACCAGCAGCAAGACCGGCCTCTATTGCGTCTTCAAGCGAGAGCTGAGGCTCTCCTGCTACCTGTGACGACGCAGAGGCAAACTCTTCTTCTGTGGGAGCTGCAATGACCAAAACACACTCGCCTTTAAGGTTCTCTTTTGCAGCAAGTGTCTCAACAAGGCAAGGCGCCACATCGCGCACTACTTCTTCGTGCAGCTTGGTGAGTTCTCTGACAAGAGCCAACTGCCTGGTTGGAAACACCTCGGCTATGGCCTCAACCGTTGCAAGTACCCTAAACGGAGACTCATACAGCACAATAGTGCCCGGAATTGATGCAAGCTTCTGCAAGCGCTGAACAATCTGCCCGTGCTTTCTGGGCAAGAACCCTTCAAAGAAGAAATGGTCACTTGCCAGACCCGATGCAACAAGCGCACAGGTCACCGCAGAAGGGCCCGGAATAACTTCCGTTGCAAGGCCTTCTGAAAGCGCCGCATCAACCAAATGCTGACCCGGGTCAGAGATGCCTGGCATACCTGCATCTGACACAAATGCAACGCGCTGACCTGCACGAAGCCTCTCAAGCGTTGGCTCGATTTGCGACTCAATAATGTTTTGATCACAGCGCTGCAGTGGCACATGAATGTCAAATGCCGAGAGGAGCTTTGAGGTCACGCGCGTGTCCTCACATAAAATGACATCCGCTGCTGCAAGCGTTTCTTTAACGCGAGGTGACGCGTCCGAAAGGTTACCAATAGGAGTGCCCACAATAGACAGTTTACCTGCTAAAAGAGTAGATTCTGTCATTACTCGAGCATTCCCCTCTCAAACGTTGCAAGCGCAACGCGTGCGTCCCATGCAGCCAAAAATGCGGAGGTCTTCCAGGTCTGGAAGAACCATGCAGGACACGTATTGTACACTTTGAGCTGGCCCGAGGTATAAATGCGCTCAAGTGCAATTCTTCCTTCTGCCGTCATAGCGCCGTCAATGCTTGGCAGCGATGCGGACCACTTGCCCACCATAACTGGTAGGCCACCTGAAGCAGAAGTCTTCAAATACGCTTCGTTTTTATCAATAAGCTGCTGTACACCGCGAGGACCTGAGCAATCAATTCCCTCGCAAGGTTTATCAAGGTGAGCATCAAGCCAAACGTTTTGATAGGCCTGCTGGCTCATAAAACGCCTAAATCCCTGAGGCCAACCACCATCTGGGAGAATAACCACAGGCTCTTCTCCTGCAACAGATCTAATAGCCTCATACGCATGGCGATAATAGTTTCTGAGCGAGTGGCCAGGGATTCCATCAGTGAGCTTAAAACCCTTGCGCACGCGAGGCTTAACCTCATCAGCTACTTCGATGCCATAAAAACCACTGCGGTGAGCATAGTGAAGGGCAAGCTTATGCAGAATAGAAAGAGACTTTTCTCCAGAAATTCTGGTACGTGGAGCACCACCTGGCTGATCGTCCAAACCATCGGGCAATCCTGGATTTACTGCCAGTACAAAAATAACATGCAAACCAAGCTCTTCTGCCCATTCAAGAGCCTTATCAAGCTCAGCAATACAGCTTAAATATGGTGTATCAGCGGCTTGTTCGTCAAAAACATACCAAGGCACAGAAATTCTCGCCGCATTAAAACCGCGAGCGGCAATGCTCACAAAGTCAGAGCTCTGAATAAATGAAGAACGATGCGCTTTAACAAGATTATGGTAGTCCTCAACACCTAGTGCTTTAATGAGCTGAGCTTCATCAACACAGCCAGTACGCGCAAACGGCTCAGGAGTTACCCACGGTTCAAGCGTAAGCCAACCGGTTAAATTGACACCTCGCAATGTTCCGTGAGCCATGAAATTCCACCTCGCCAAAAGATAAAACCTCTACATACGTAGAGTATACCCATCGAGGTTATATTGCTCACACAAGCTTTAAAAACAACAGGTTACTTCATATTTTTTGAATAAATGGCGCAATTGTTTGGCGTCTCATCAACCTCAACAGAAGATACAGGTAAGCCTTCCGCTTCGAGTTGCTCAAACAGATACTTAGCCAGATTTTCTGCTGTTGTTCTAAACGGCAAAATGGTAAGCGAGAAACCCTCCTCTTTAAGACAGGTCAGCGTCTTTTCAGAAAGAGAACCCTCCTCAATCAAAAACGTATGATCAAGAGAATCGCACAGCGCACGGACCTTGCACTTAAAGACGCCAAAGTCCATAACCATGTCTTTTTCTGTACCAGACTCACCAAGCTCTGCAGCAGAAATGCAGGCAGTCACATGCCAACGATGACCATGCAGATTCTCGCACTTGCCATAGTAGTTGGTGAGAAAATGCGCTGAGTCAAAAGCATATTCGGTCTTGAGCGTATACATTACGCGTTGTCCTTTGCACCGCGTCCGCGATCATCGCGTCCAGCTCTTCTGTGCCTACGACGTGCAGCGTTTTGTGGCTGAGCGTCTCTAGGTGCACCGTTAGAAGCACCGTTAGATCCAGAAGCATTCTGTGGAGCGCTCTGTGAAGCACTCTGAGCCTTCATACCTGCTCTATCACCTGGACGACGAGTCCTCTTTACGCGGACTGGAGTCTGTGCCTCATCAGATTTCTGTGGCGCTTGAGGAGCATCTGTCCTTCTAAAACGCTTACCCTGAGGCTGCTTCTGCGCAGGAGCTGTACCCTGCTCATTCTTTTGAGGAGCCTGAGTATTTGCAGTGCCCTCTTCTGTTGCGTGATGACGGCGGCGGGTACGACGAAGCGTATCTGTTGCAGCATCAAAAGTACTGGAACCAGGGTTGACCTGAGCATTCTTTGAAGTTCTTACGCGACGGGTGCGAGAAGAACTTTGAGCGCCTTGTTCTTCTCGAGCGTTTCTTGCTCCAGAGTTCCTAGTGTTTTCCTGCCTAGTAGCAGAGTTCTGCTCAGAGCGGTCACGCTTGCGCCTTGGAGTCTCTGTGACAAAGAGGTCAGGGTTAATCTCTGGCTCTTCATCAACAATCAGACCGTTTGCTCTATCCAGTTCTGCTAGCGCCATCTGTACCTCAACAGATTCAAGACGCTCAAGTGCAGCGCGAGAAACACTATCTGGCCTGCAAGAACATCCCAGGTCTTCTGACTTCTGCTGTGCCGCAGGAGATGTGTCCATATCAGCTAGAGGAATACGCACCACTTTGCCACTCTCAAGACGAAGCGCAATCTCTTCTTTTGGTGTGTTGTACTCAACAATTTTTGCCATTCCCAAAGGAGTCTCAATGACAGCATTGCGCTTTGGGGCACGGTTCTTAAAGTCACGATACGCTTCAAACTCATAGCGCAAGCAGCACATTAAGCGACCACAAGCACCAGAAATCTTGGTGGAATTCAATGGCAAATCCTGCTCTTTTGCCATACGAATAGAGACTGGCTCAAAAGAAAGACCAAACCTTCTACAGCAAAGCTCTTGTCCGCAGTGGCCATAGCCACCGATAACCGCTGCTTCTTCTCTGACGCCAATCTGACGCATGTCAATGCGCTCGTGAAGCTCATGAGAAAGTTCGCGCACAAGCTGCCTAAAGTCCACACGATCATCAGCCGAGAAGTAACACACGACCTTCTCGCCATCAAAAAGATACTCGACACCAATAGGCTTCATCTCAAGTTCTTCTTGAACAGCAAACTTCCTAAATACGGGAAGCGCAGCCTCGCCCTTAGCGGCAAGCTCTTCTGCGCGAGATAGATCTTCTTCTGTTGCTACACGAACAACGTCTTTGAGCTCGGCTTTGTTTGTCTTGTACTCAAACTCCTCCTGAGAAATCTCACGAGGATCAGCAACAGCAAGGCCAATCTCTAGACCGCGTTCGGTCTGGCAGATAACGTGGTCACCTTCAAGAACGCCGGACTCCTTTGGGTCAAACCAAAGGTCGCGCGCGGCGTATTCAAATTTCACCGGGACAACGGTGGGCATGTAAGTGCCTCCTTGATATGCAGCAGCATAACCTCAAGGGTTAGCTGGGGAGAAACAGAGCGATCCAGGTTGTATTGAGCCTCTTGCACCGCAGCAAGAGCCCCCAAAACGCCCTGGGTATGAGTTTGAGATGCAACGCGGTCAATAATGCCTGCTGCATCCGTATTTACTATTTCTTCATCAACCGCTTCACAACATAAAAGTACGTCGCGAAGAAGCGATTCCAGAATTGCCAACATTTCTATGATACCCGAACGCTCGCGTGCTGTAAGTTCTCGCTTATTTGCTGCCTCAACCTGCTTTAACGCAGCGCTAGTAAGAAAGTCTTCATTTTGAGCAAGTGCCTCTTCTTGGGCACGTCTTACGTCACCAAGAGGAATTTTTGCGGCTTCTATCAGCTCTTTTGCAGAAGTGAGTACATCCCATGAGTCATTTCTGAGCAGGTTGCCAAAAACATCAATAAGCTGTCTGCGAATGTTTTTGCGCGTAGAAGACTGCAAAAACTCCACAGCTCTACCAGGAGTTCCTGTTGCTGCAAGCGCAATACGAGCTTCCTGCTCTGTGGCGGAAATTTCTCGCATAATAGCGGATTTAGCAGCAGCGTCAGTGAGCGTTCTAAACGCAATTACCTGGCAGCGAGAAACAATGGTGGGAAGCACCGCAGAAGAAGAACGTGCAGACAGAATAAAGATAGTGTCTGCCGGTGGCTCTTCAATGGTTTTGAGCAGCGCATTTGCAGAATTTTCTCTGAGCAAATCAGCGCGGTCAATCACGTAAATCTTATGAGTCGAACGCATAGGCGCCAGACTAACATCGGCAATAAGCTGACGAATCTGCTCAATGAGGTAGCCATTTGCGGAAGCTGGAGTAAGTACATGTACGTCAGGGTGAGTACCGCGAGAAATACGAATGCAGTCGTCACAGGCAGCGTCACCGCCTTGAGCGCAAAGTACACACTGCGCCAAAGCTCTAGCTGCAAGACCTTTACCAGAGCCAGGGGCGCCTACAAACAGATAAGCGTGGCCAAGCTTGTGCTCATGAAGTGCGCGTGCAAGCAGGTTTTGAACTTGAGGTTGATCCTGAAGACGGGTAAGTGCTTGAGGAAGTGGATAGGTGTTTTGAGTAGTATGTGTGCTCTCTCGAGTCATAAACTCATCACTCACCAAGCTCACAAATACCTGGAATAAGATCTGCTAACAGCTGACGAGTACGTGCGCGAACCTCATCAATGCTTCCATCTGCATCTACAGCTTTTACACGCTCTGGCTCATTTTGCAGAAGTTGCTTATAACCAGCAAAAACACGCTCCTGGAAGGCGACGCCTTCTGCCTCTAGCCTATCGGCATCATTTTGCGTAGCACGCGCATGAGCAACTGTTGGCTCGAGCATAAAGACAAGGGTTTTATCAGGAGAAACCCCACAGCTTCCCAAACGATTTGCACGGTGTACCAAATCTGCGTCAAGACCACGACCAGCTGCTTGATAGGCATAGGTGGAATCGTAGAAGCGATCACACAAGACAACTTTGCCCGCAGCTAGAGCTGGTCGGATAACCTCTCCTACCAGCTGTGCACGACTTGCTTCATAGAGCAACAGCTCACACTCATCGCACATCATGCCGTTTTCTGGATTAAGCACCACGCCTCTGATCTGCTCAGAAATAGCAGTTCCACCGGGCTCACGAACAAAGACCACATCAAAGCCAAGAGCTTCAAGATCTTCTCGCAGAAGAGAAGCTTGTGTTGACTTGCCACAGCCATCAACGCCTTCAAGCGTGATAAACAAGCCTTGAGATATACGCGCGTCTTTGTTCATGCTTCCCTCCCTCTTAACTATCTTACGATACAGGCAGATTGTGTTTCTCGCCATGAATATTCTAAAGGTTTTGCGCATTTCCACATGAAAAGTACTCAAAAATGGGTAAAAATACGTATGGAGCGGGCGTTGGAGAGGGACGCTCGTTCTTCCGAAAACGGTGCACCTCTCGATGCACCGTCATACGTTTACTTTTTTGCTGCCTTGGTGGATTTGGTGCTCTTAGTACTCTTACGAGCACCTCTACGCGGGGCAGTTTTCTTTTCTTTACCAGGGCAATCGTAGTTTGGACACAGCTTCCAAGGACCACGCTGGGTAGTAACAACCACCATAGGAGCACCGCAGTCTGGACAGACTTCATCGGTCTTCTCGAGTTTTCCACGGGCTGGTAGAGGATAGCTGGTCTCGCACTCCTCGTAATTGGTGCAGCGGATAAAACGCTTACCCGTGCGCTCGGACTTGTGCGCTACCAGGTCACCATGCTTACCATTGGCCTTACAGGTTGGACACTCGCCCACAATAAGGTCCGGCTCTGCGTTTGTAGGACAAGCAGGATTAATGCAAGTCTCATACGCACGCTGTCTAAACGGCTGAACCTTTACGCGAGGAGCACCGCACTCTGGGCAGACACCAGCCTCTCCCTCAAGCGGCTCAACGCGTCCCTGAGGCAGTGGATAGGTAACATCGCAGTCTGGCCAACCCATGCAGCCAACAAAGCTTCCACGAGTCTTCAGAGAGCTCTTAGCAACCAAGTCTTTGCCGCACTTAGGGCAGGTTCCCACCTTTGCGTCAGCAGTAACTGCATCAGCAATGGCCTCAGACAGATCTTCTTTGTGATCAATGAGCGTATCAATCATGCCTGCAAGCAGGGCTCTTGAGTGTGTAACAACGCCGTCACGCGTATCTTTACCCTCGGCAACACTTGTCATATCGGACTCAAGCTCTGCCGTCATATCAGGCGAGGTAATGTGTGGTGCAAACTGCGAGAGCGCATCAACAATTGCCATACCAAGCTGACTAGGCTCAACAGGATCATTCTTGAGGTATTTACGCTGGTAGAGCGTATCAATAATGGAGGCACGCGTAGACTTTGTGCCCAGACCGCGCTTCTCCATCTCTTGAATAAGCTTGCCCTGGCTATAGCGAGCAGGTGGCTCTGTCTGCTTAGCGTCAAGCGACAAAGACTGAATGGAGACAATCTCTCCCTCGCCGACATCAGGAATCTGATCGTCTTTCTTAAGGCCAAAGGGATAAATCTCTCTAAAGCCTGGCTCAGCCAAGACCGTTCCATTTGCAACAAAAGGCTGACCTGCAACATCAAGCGTAATCTTGGTGCCACTCATAGTAGCTGGACCCATAAGGGTTGCAAGGAACCTTCGAGCAATCAGGTTATAGAGCTTCCAAGCTGCAGGCTGCAAAGCATCTGGATTTGCAGCTGCTGTTGGATAAATTGGTGGGTGGTCAGTAGACTCCTGCTTACCACGAGTGGCATGAAGCTTTGGCTGACCCAAAAGCTTTTTGCAGGTAGGAGCATACTGAGGAACTGCAGATAATGTACGGACACAGTCCTTCAAGTCAAGAGAACTTGGGTAGACCGTGTTATCAACACGCGGGTATGAAATCAAGCCGTCCATGTACAGAGACTCTGCCAAACGCATAGTTCTAGCTGGCGAGATACCCTCTGCAGCTGCAGCTGCCTGGAGTGACGTGGTGTTAAACGGAGCTGGTGGCTGCAGCTTTCTGCTACGAGATTCAATCTGGACAACCGTTGCCTGCGTCTGATCTTTAACAACGGCGTAAGCTGCGTCTGCTTCCACTTGATCCCAGAACCTTGCGGTCTGGTGAACCATCTTAAAGGTTGCTTCCGCATCATCTTCTGGAGCAGCAACACCAGAAATAACCCAATAATCTTCTGGCTTAAATGCCAGACGCTCGCGCTCGCGCTCAACGACAAGTGCCAGCGTAGGAGTCTGAACACGCCCAGCAGAACGCGTATTACCCAGACCGCCAAAGCGTGCGGTGGTCAGGTAACGGGTCAGTACCGCACCCCAAATGAGGTCGATATACTGCCTGGACTCACCTGCTGCAGCCAAGTTGTAATCAAGGTCCACCAGGTTATTGAAAGCGGTCTCAATCTCTGTCTTAGTAAAGGCAGAGTAGCGAGCACGAAATACCGCCAGATGAGGATTAACCGAGAGGACCTGTGCCAATGCATCAGAGCCAATAAGCTCACCCTCGCGGTCAAAGTCTGTACCGATAATGACAGACTCTGCCTTCTTTGCAAGATTCTTGAGGGCGCGAATAATCTCTTTTTCTGCAGGTTGTTTATCTACAGGAGCCCAAATCAAATAGGGCAAGCTGGGGATTTTCCAGCCCTTAAGATCAACGCCGTCAGCCATAAAAGGCTTGCGCTTAACCTTATAAGGAGGGCGCTCCAGGCCATCTGGAACATCTGCAGGAAGGTGCTCCCCTTCTGCAGTTTCTCCGTACCAGCCCTCTTCTTTATCAAACTTAAGGGCTAAAGGAAAGTCTGGCTGCAGAATATGACCGCGAAGACCAATAGCAACATGGTCTTCTCCGCCACGTCTAAAACGATAAACAGGAGTGTTGTATACCTTGTCTGTCTCAGGCTTACCCGATTCAGACAAAAGGCGAGCAATCTGCTGCGCTGCGTCGTTTTTCTCGGTAACAACTAAAATCAAAGAACAACACTCTCCAAAGTAAAGGCGAAATTACTAGATTTTGTCCAGCTCGTGCTGCTCGTAGTCCTCGCGACTCCACTTAAGAGCGGCCTTGCCATCGCGGGCAATGATGACGTAACGAGCAACAGCCAGAGCAACTTCGTACAGCAGAATAAGAGCCGCAAACATCAAAACCATAGTGACTGGAGATGCGTCAGGAGTAACTACTGCAGAAAGAATCATCAGACCAACATAGACGTAGCGCCACTGCTCACGCATGTCCTTGTAAGGAACAAGGTGAAGAATGGCCAGGTAGAAAATAACTAGTGGAAGCTGGAACGCAAGACCAAAACCAATCTCGAACATCATAATAATATTGAGATAATCGCTTGCCTCGTTAATGGTTCCTGCAAACTCCTGCGACTGACCAATCATCCAACCAATTGCAGTGTTCAAAATAATAAAGTAGCAGAACAGCATACCCAAGAAGAACAAGGTAATCATGGCTGCCACGGTAGGAACAACCCACTTGCGCTCTTTAGCGTTAAGCGCAGGCAAGAAGAAAGCCATAATCTCCCAGATGATAATAGGTGTGCAGATAATCACCGAGAAGAAGAAAGCTACCTTAAACCTGATACTAAAGCCGCCAAGGACCGAGATAACCGTAAGCTTACCATCGGTTAAAAACTCCCTGATAGGGTCAATCAAAATCTCAATTAATGCAGGTGTTGCAAAATAAATAATGATTGCGGTAACAAAAAGCGATACCACCACAATGGTCACGCGGCGACGGAGTTCTCCCAGGTGATCAAAAAGTGGCATACGAGCTGGAGTAATAGGCATTACACACGAAAGCTGGACTTATGCGTCCTGGCTTTCTCCCTCCTCTCCAGCAACTTCTTCTTTCTTGTCTTCTGCCATAGAGCGAGAAGAACGTGCAGATCCAAGGTTATAGAGATCTTTTGCAGATGGAGCTGCAGCAGGAGTTTCTTCTGCAGCCTTAGGTGCTACGTACTCAGTTACCTCTGTAGAATCATCGGAGAAAGCAACAGAAGACGTAGCTTGTGGTGCAGCTGCAGGAGCTTCTTCAGCAGAAGCGACCTCTGGCTGCTCAGCAGCCTCAGCGGCAGCCTTCTCAGCTGCCTCGCGCTCCTCCTTGAGGCGAGCACGACGCTCAGCAAAGGTCTCCTGATGGTCAGTATCCTCGCGGTCAGCATCAGATGCAGCATTTTTGAGCTGCTCGGAGCGCTTGGGCTTCTCGTGAAGTGCATCCGCTGCAGGGTCAAGTATGTCTGCACGGACAACTTTATTAAAGCCTTCTTGCGCGTTCTGGAACTGTCTAAGAGCACGGCCGAGCGTGCGACCCATACCAGGTAATTTATCAGGACCAAATACTAAAAATGCAAAGAGCAAAATTAGTACGAGCTCTGTTTCTCCAATGCCAAACACAAGCAATACCTTTCTGGAACAAACATAAACAAGCTCTTTGAACCGTTTCTCAAAGAGCTTGCAAGTTACCAAACCTACTTGCGAACGTTAAGATCTTTATCGACCCCAAGAAGCGAAAAGACACGCTCCACGTTTTTCTGAGGATTTGCAACAACAAGCACAGAACCACTCTCTTGTGCTCGATGTGCGGCACCCACTAAAACGCCAATGCCCGTCGAATCAATATAAGCTACCTCAGCAAAATCAGCTTCAACTTCTTTTGCTCCATCGGCGAGCGCGGTATCCAAAGCATCACGAAGCTCAGAGGCGTTTGATACGTCTACCTCGCCCTCAATGCGAATAATGGCCTTTTCATCTGTAATTTCAGAGCTTATATCTAGTGCCATAACTCCTCCTTACTTAGTATTATTTGAAGAGGTAGAGGTGTTTCCGTTTAATGCATCAAGAACTTTCTGTGCATTATCCCTCACACCGGCACTATTATCGGAATCTTTTTCAATTGCCTTCTGCAGTGCCTCTTTTGCAAGATCTACTTGATCAGTAACACGATACATCATTCCCAAATTAAGCCAACCGTTAGCATAGTCTGGAGAGCGATCTGTTACTGCCTTAAGCGCCTCAACGGCACCCGTTTGGTCTCCTGCATAGAACTGCGCAATAGCCCTATCAACACGAACCTCATCAGAATCATTTGAAGCAAGATATGTATCGTACTCGGCAATTGCCTTGTTAATCAGCTGTAAAGACTGCTTCTGAACAGAGTCATCTTGAGAGGAGCTCTTAAGCGCCATTCCCCAGCCTAGATACGTACGAGCCAAATCAAGATGTGCTGGTAGATTATCTGGATTGGACTGAATAGCAGACTCTTTTTCTTCTGCCTGTTTTTGATAGACCTGGTTAATGGCCTCAGGAGAATTCTGATGAGTCTGATTCTGCTTTTGAGAGTTAGAGAAAATGCTGGCCAGGGAAAACAACATCATAGAAATAGCAATAAAGAGCGAGAATACTCCAATAGCAATCTTCATGCTTGTAGAAGGACCTGGTTTTTTAGGAGCCTCATCGGGCTTGCGGTCCTTTGCCTTCTTTTTTGCGGTCTGGTTTGCCATAGCAACCAGCTCTTTTTCTGCCTTCTGTTCTGGTGTAAGTTCTGGCTTTGAAGTATTAGTTGGCATTCAACATCCAATCGCTTTTTCTAAACATAGCTTATCAAGATACGGCAGAATGGGCTTACTTTCAAAGTAAATACCAAAGTTACACAAGCTATCCCCAGACGCTCTGACCACGATCAACTTTTGCTAGTCGAGCACTTACCTGTTTAACAGCAACAATAAAGACATCAAGCGCCGCGTCAAGCTCTTCCAACGTTGGGTAACTTGGAGCAATTCTGATATTAGTATCAAAGGGGTCCTTGCCACTTGGCCACGTTGCACCTGCAGGTGTCATAGTAACGCCAAGCTCATGTGCGCGAGAAACAATTGCGCGCGCAGAGCCAACAGGACCATCAAACGAGACAAAATAGCCGCCCTTTGGATGAGACCAGGTTGCAACAGCTAAATCGCCCAGTCCTTCCTGCAACTTGCGTTCCACCAGATCAAAACGTGGTCGGAGCAGCTCAGCATGCTTTTGCATATGAGCTTTAATGCCGTGCGTATCTTTGAGGAAACGTACATGCGCCAACTGAGAGATCTTCTCGGGAGAAACACGAGCAACCTTGAAAGCGCTCTGAATCTCTTTAATGTCCGCAGGGCTTGCGGCAACCCATGCCATGCCTGAGCTTGGGAAGGTTACCTTTGCCGTTGAGGCAAAAGCAATCACCAGGTTCTTTTGAGCATCGTCTACAGCAACCTCTGCAAGTGCATCAAAGATATTCAAGAGCTGAGGAGCCTCAGATTCTGGTACAAAGGCGTGAATTGCGTAGGCGTTATCCCAGAAGATTCTAAAGTCAGGAGCAGCGGGTTTGAGGTTTGCAAACGCACGAACAACCTCGTCTGAATAGGTGATACCGGTGGGATTAGCAAAACGCGGTACGCACCAAATTCCCTTAACAGAGCTGTCGTTCTCAACAAGCTCCTTGACCACGTCCATATTTGGACCGTCTTCAGTCATAGGTACGGCAACGTTTTCAAGTCCGTAATGCTGTGTAATAGCAAAATGGCGGTCATAGCCTGGAGCAGGGCACAAAAACTTGAGTGTAGTGCCCTGAGCTTTTGTAGCCGCCATCTGCTCTGCCCAAGAAGGCTGACCAGCAAGACCGTGGGTTACGGCGTGAGAAATAATGTCATGCATAAGATTAAGGCTAGAAGAGCCATTTACAATGACCTGATCAGCAGGTACACCTGTGAGCTCTGCAGCGAAGGTTCGCGCAGAAGGAAGACCCCATGGGTCTCCGTAGTTGTCTGCAAAAGAGCCGCTGTCAGTCAGGTCAGAAGTAGAGTTCAGCTCATCAAGCATAGGCTTAGACAACGCCGTCTGTGCAGGGCTTGGCTTTCCGCGAGCCATATCAAGTTTGAGGTTTTTCTCGCCAAGTGCACGAGCTTCTTGTCCAATAAGCTCAAGAGCCTGGTTAAGCTCATCATCGCTCATCTTTTGATAAGCGTTTTGCTCAGAGGTTGACTTTGGCTGGAACAGCTCGCGAGAAACTAGCTCAAACATGACACTCCCCTTTTCGGTCTCTGCGTGATACAAAGTATAGGTGATTTGAAAATCGACGCGACAAGGAGAATCATGGCAAATTCTGCACAGCCTGGCATGCGCTCGGAGGCATATGGCGAGCTCCAGCACCTTGTTGACAATCTTTATAAGCGCAAACCTTCGGGCACAGTCACTAAGGTTGACGTGCTGATTCAAGCTGAAGTAGACGATCTTGAAGAAGATTTGCAAGAAGTTATTGAGTTGATTCCCTCTGGCACATATGTCCGCGCTCGCCTCTGCGATCAGATTAACTCAATTGTTACGGCGCACGGTTGGGGCTTTACCTACGGCACGGTTGAATAGAAAGATCCGTACGTCTCATTAGGTTCATTCTTGTACGGCGTCTTCCCTTAAGCCGCTCTGCCTTTGGTGCTTATAGAACTCTGCGATGTGTACAAAGAGTAGGCCCAAGATTGCAGAAGCAAACGATGCGGCGAGAACAGCTACCTTAGCTGCAAGAATCTCCCCTGCGTCTGGAAATGCAAGGTTAGAAATAAGAATTGACATAGTAAAGCCTAGGCCGCCCATAAGACCAACGGCTGTAATCTGAATCCAGTCAACTTTTGCAGGAAGCTTGCAGATTTTAACCTTTACCAACAGGAATGTCACAAGAATAATTCCCAATGGCTTTCCAAGAACGGCGCCAAAGAATACGCCGTGAGCAATGTTGCTGCTAAGAAGCGCACCAAAATCAGCACCTACCAGCGTAATCTGCGCATTAACAAACGCAAAGATGGGCAGAACAACAAAGTTCACAAAGACAGAAATATAGTGCTCAACGCGCTGAAGTGGTGGAGTTACGTGGTGCATGACCTGCTCGATTGAGTTGGCACCATGTGTAAAGTCATGCTGACCTAAAACGTGATGCTCATCATCGTAGTGATCATCGAGCTCACGAGCACGCCTAGAAAGCCAACTACCCAGCTTGCTCAGACGAACATCAGAGTGAGATGGTAAGAAGAAGGCAAGGAGAACACCCGCAAGAGTAGCATGAATTCCTGAGTGATACATGCAAACCCAGAGCACCAAACCAACAAGCAAATACGGACCAGAAGAGTAAATCTTCAGGCGATTCATTCCCCACAAAATGACAAGTACTCCAAGAGAAGCTGCTAACCAGGCAATATCTGGCGTATGGCCATAGAAAAGTGCAATGACCACAATTGCCAGGATATCGTCAGCGATAGCAAGTGTTTGGAAGAAGACCTTTGTTTGCGGACTAATTCTGTTGCCCAACAGCGACATAACGCCAAGTGCAAAGGCAATATCAGTTGCAATTGGGGTTGCCCAGCCATGTGGAGCAGTACTTGCATTAAAAGCTAGGTAAATAAGGGCAGGAACTGCAACGCCACCAACAGCCGCAAGCATAGGAAGCATTGCCTGTCTTGGCTTTCTGAGCTGACCAACAGTTACCTCATATTTGAGCTCAATACCTACAAGCAAGAAAAAGATAGCCATAAGGAAGTCATTAACAAAGACTTCCAAAGCCATATGTGCATGAATCATTCCAAGCGAGAAACCCAATTCAACTTCAAGGATTTCTCGAACCACCTCATGAGCAGGAGAGTTGGCAACTACAAGTGCAATAAGCGCTGCAAGCACCATGACTGCTGCCGCAATGGTGCTGTTAGAAGTGATTTTCTTTAGAGATGAGCGCTGCTCAATTCTTCTAACTACAACGGGCTCTCTATAAATGCTAGACATTATCTGCCGTTCTCTCTTAGTGCCTAAATGGTAGTAAACGTTGTGCTTTGTAGGATTTTCTCGAGTTATATGTCTAGTGTACCGTCTACCTACCGTTGAGGGCAACTTGTCATATCTCAAGAAAACGGGGTATATCTCCATGTAAAATGTGGGTAATAGAAAGTCAACGTTTAGCTACTTGTAGCACGTATATATTTGGAGCGAATAATGGACACCAAGCGAATTGCCATCATCACAGACTCAGGAACTAATGTCCCACCTGATTTTGTTGCTGAACACAATATTCGTATCACCCCACTTCGCATTAACTATTCTGATGGCTCTTCCTACGAGTCTGGCATTACCATCACACCAGCAGAGCTTGTTGCTCGCTTTGAAGAAGAGGTTCCAAAGACTTCGCTTCCTTCTCCTGAGGGCATTAAGGCTGCCTTTGATGACGCAAAAGCCGCAGGGTACGAGGGTGCTGTTTACGTTGCTATCTCTTCCGGGCTTTCCGCTACCTGCGATACTGCTCGCATGATTGCAGAATCTATTACAGACTTCCCTATTTATGTTGTTGATACCAAAAATATTGGTATTGCTTCTGGCCTTATTGTCATTGAGGCTCAACGTCTTATTGATCAGGGTCTTTCTCTTGACGAGATTGGCGCCAAACTTGATCAGGCTTCTCTGAACACACGTGTATACTTCTCTGTTCCAAGCCTTGAGTACCTGCGCAAAGGTGGCCGCATTTCTGAGGCAATTTATCGTATTGGCTCTATGCTTAACATCAAACCCGTTCTTACCTGTGACGAAAATGGTAAATACACCATTGCAAAGAAGACTCGCGGTTGGCAGAAATCTCTTGCGGGAGAGATTGCGCTTGGATCAGCTTTTGCTCAGCAATTTGACCACGTTCATGTGGGAATTTGCTGTTCAGCACCTAATATCATTTACTCCGAAATGGAGGCCATGATTAAAGAGGCAATCCCTAATGTCACCGACTTTAGGTATGTCGAGGCCGGCTCAGATCTTGTTGTCCATACCGGACCAGGCCTTGTTGGCTTTGGCATTCTTGGCTACTAACCAGTACTTCACCCAACTAAAAACAGCCGTCTACTCAGTGAACTGCCTCCCATTTCTTATGTCCAAGAAATGGGAGGCAGTTCATATGCGGGTGATTATGATTCTGTAGCGTGTTAGCGTCGGCTTTTAGGCCTGGCGCACAAAATAGCGCAGCTTTGGTAG
>CALIZS010000024.1 GCA_938028565.1 uncultured Atopobium sp.
CTATCGGCGGCGGCTCTCCAATCGACGCAGCTAAGGCTATGTGGATCAAGTACGAGTACCCAGAGACCACTTTTGAGGACATGTGCAAGGTCTTCGGCCTTCCTGAGCTCCGCACCAAGGCTCACTTCTGCGCAATTTCTTCTACTTCCGGTACCGCAACTGAGGTAACCGCATTCTCCATCATTACCGATTACCAGAAGGGTGTTAAGTACCCAATCGCTGACTTCCAGATTACCCCTGACGTCGCAATTGTTGACCCTGAGCTCACTTACGGCATGCCTGTTAAGCTTGTTGCTCACACTGGTATGGACGCACTGACCCACGCAATCGAGGCATACGTTTCTACCGTTGCTTCTATGTACACCGACGGTGACGCTCTCCACGCAATCCGCGAGATTGTCGAGTGGCTGCCAAAGTCCTACGCAGGCGACAAAGAGGCACGTCAGCACATGCATGACGCACAGTGCCTTGCTGGCATTGCATTCTCCTCTGGCCTTCTGGGCATTGTTCACTCCATGGCTCACAAGACCGGCGCTGCATACTCCGGTGGTCACATCATCCACGGTTGCGCAAACGCTATGTACCTGGGCAAAGTTATCCAGTTCAACGCTCGCGACGAGCGCGCAAAGACTCGTTATGCATTCATTGCTAAGGAGATCCTGCACCTCGAGGGCAACACCGAGGACGAGCTGGTAGCAGCACTTGTCCAGAAGATTCGCGACATCAACGACGCCCTTAACATCCCACAGGGCATCAAGAACTACGGCGAGGGTGGAACCAAGTCCGAGACCTCCATCATTGATGAGAAGGAGTTTTTCGAGAAGGCTCCAGAGGTTGCTCGCCTTGCTATCGAGGACGCTTGCACCCTCTCCAACCCACGCAAGCCTACCCAGGAGGAGATGGAGCAGCTGCTTAAGTGCGTCTACTTCGACCTTCCTGTCGAGTTCTAAGATCTAGCTTAGACACTTAGCTTCGCTAAAAGCCTGGTAGCGTTCCGCTACCAGGCTTTTTTGCGCGCAGGTACGGGCGTAGGCGGACGGTAGGCTTGCAAGTGGGCAAGTGCGGGCGGGCACGACGACGTGCTGGTAACGTGCGCGGATGGGCATTTCGGTGTCGAAAGTTCCTCGAGTAGGGCCCGAGTGGTAAAAAATGCGTTTAGTTGGAAATTTCATTTTTCTGCATACAACGTTTGCCCAGATAAAAGTTTTTGAGGCGGTAAAAAATCGTCTTAGTTGGAGATACATCAATCAAATTTCAATTTTCATTTCCAACTAAACGGGTTTTTTACCTTTTTCGGCACATAATTTTGAACCCAAAAATTACGTATTCATGAAAATGCATTTAATTGCAGAATTATTCAGATTTTTGAAACCAAGCTAGTGAAATTGCATGATGAGTCTTTGGAAGGGCCTCAAACGACAAATCTTGCGCAGATTTCCCGTGTGATTTTGCATCGGTCAGATTACTTAGGCTATTTCCGGGTATGGAATTCATACTTTTTCGCGAAGGAGTGCTATGGATTACTGTCTTTCGTACTTTTCAGCGTTTAATTTATTAATGAGTTCCTCTAGGCCATTTGTTTCGTTGTCCACATTAAATGGTATGGTCAGAGCGCCACTTGTTCCCGAGTCTACGCCTGGAGCGGCTATGGAACGAGAGCTTGCCGTCTACTATGGACACCTGCCGGAAATACAAGGTGTACGTCTTCACCAGGAGTCTAATGGTAAGGTTGACCTGCTAATTCGTGATGTGAATTCCGCGTCTACAAGATCAAATGTTGCGCTTCATATCTGTAATTCGAAGACCTCGTCATCAATGCTTCTGCCCATAGACGCTGGGCAAAAAGGATTTGTTACCTCTCCGGAATTCACTTATTTGCAGATTGCGTCAAAACTCGATTTCATCGGAACAATCCTTGCAGGTAGTGCGCTATGCTCTGATTATTTTTTGAACCAAAATGGTCACGGTGGAGTTTCACAACGCCAAAATGGCCCTCTGACAAATCGCGCTGCAATTGCAAAGTTTCTTGCAACACAAGGAAGAAAGCGTGGCATCGTCCCAGCTAAACGAGCGCTTCAGCACATCGTAGAGAAAGCTCGGTCGCCCCGAGAGGCTTCGCTTGCCCTGCTATTGTGCCTCCCGTATAACCTCGGTGGCTTTAATCTAGGAACTGTCGAGCTCAATAAGCCAATCGAGCTGGAAAATCGATATGGCGAGAAAATCACTCGAATTCCTGACCTAACCATTCAGCTCAAGGACAAGAGGCAGAAGCGGGCTATGGTACTGCTAGACTACGATCCGGCAACTACGCATTCTGGCAATCAAAAAATCACGCGAGACCTGGATAGGGAAAACGAGCTGGTAACAGGCGTTCAGTGTCCGCATTTTTCGGTATCTGGCGAGATGCTCAAAAGCTTTGAAAGCGTTCAGGGCTTGGTCCGCCAGATTCGCGAGTCTACCGGAATAACTGCACGTGACACGACTATGTCAGATCTTGAAGAGCGACAGCGAGCATTATGGGCACGACTGTTCAAAGCTAGGTAAAGTTCCGCTTGAACCGGATAATAGCTTGCCCGAATTTAGACGGACACCTATTCAAAACCAGGTAGCAAAACCAGGTAGCAAAACCAGCTGACACATCTTTTATGCGCCGCTTGCCGTACAATAGAGGGACACAAACCGCTCATAATCGCACAGCCAGAAGGAGAAAAAAGTGGAAGTCAACGGCCTTATCGACCATACAAATTTGAAGCAAAACGCAACCGCTGAGGACATCAAGAAGCTTTGCGCCGAGGCAAAGCAGTACAAGTTTGCAACTGTCGCCATCAATTCTTGCTGGGTTTCCCTGGCTCACGCCGAGCTCGAGGGCTCTGGAGTTGGCATTACTTCCTGCATCGGTTTCCCTCTGGGCGCCGCTTCAACTGCAGCTAAGGTCGCCGAGGCCAAGCAGAGCGTTGCCGACGGTACTACCGAGATTGACATGGTCATCAACGGTGGCCATCTGGTTGCTGGCGATGACGACTACGTTATCGCTGATATCAAGGCTGTTGTCGAGGCCGCCGGCTCCGTGCCAGTAAAGGTAATCTTGGAGTGCTGCCTGCTTGATGACGAGCAAATCGTTCGTGCTTGCAAGGATTGTATGGCTGCTGGAGCTGCGTTTGTTAAGACAAGCACCGGCTTTAGCACCGGTGGCGCAACTGTTCACGACGTTGCTCTGATGAAGCAGACTGTCGGCGACACTTGCAAGGTTAAGGCTGCTGGCGGCATCCACAATAAGGCTGACGCTGAGGCAATGGTCGCAGCGGGCGCAGATCGTCTGGGCTGCTCCAGCGGAATCGCTATCGTCACCGAGTAGCTCGCTGAGCTGGAGTTTGCCGGACCGACACTTCATTGATAAGTAAATGAAGACGACCTCGTAGCATGTGCTGCGAGGTCGTTCTTTGTTGCAGTGAAAAGGGCACAAAAGCTGGCGAGAAAGCCGTCAGAAGTTAGCTGACGACAACCTCGCCAAAGCCCAGGTTGCGGGCTTGCAGCTCAATCGCCTGCATGCGCTCATCGCTTGGAGAAGGGGAGTTCTCCATCGGACCGCGCACGCCAAAATGCCTGAACTTCATGAGTCGAATGCGCGTCTGACCGACCTTCTCGCCAAGGGTTGCGGCAATGCCATCAACTGCGGCTTCGGCATCGTTCCAGCCTTCGGTTACGATGACGCGAACCTCTTCCAGCTTGTTTTGCTCGGCCAAAAACGCAAGGTTTTTGCGGACCGTAACGCCATTTTCGCCGGTCAGGTGCTCAAACCACTGATCGTCCCAAGCCTTGACGTCAAGCATGACGCCGCTTGAGAGATCCAGCAGGTCGCGGTACTCGGTGAAGTCGATGGTGCCGTTTGAGTCGATGAGGCAGTTCAGACCAGCTGCGTTACAGTAGGTGAAGAGTTCGTAGAGGAAGTCGGGACGGAGCATGCATTCGCCGCCTGAGGTGGTAATTCCGCGGATAAACGGCATGTTGGAAATGCAGCGGTCGGCCACCTCTCTTGCGCTGAGCAGCTCAATCTTTGGCGTGGATTTGTGCTGACACACCTTGATACAGTTGTCGCAGTTGATGCAAATGGAGTTGTCCCACACAACCTTGCCGTCAGCCACGGACAGGGCGTGAGCTGGGCATGGTTTGACGCACGCCCGGCAGGAGATGCATTCCACCTGGGTCTCGGGGTTGTGGCAGTAGGCGCAGCGAATGTTGCAGCCCTGCAAGAAGACGGCAGTTCGGCTTCCTGGACCATCTACCAGCGAGAAGGGAATGATCTTGTTGACAGGAGCAACACACCCAGTTGGATGTGCTGCTCCTGAACCAGTTACTTCGACGCGCGACACCTTGGGGCTTGACGCTTTGACGCGCGATGCTCCCAAAGTAGTTTCTGTTGCAGTGCAGGTCACGATTGTGCAGCTCTTCTCGCTAGTCGCTCATGCGAACCTTGCGCTCACCAAGGTGGTTGGCGGTGAAGTTGCCCAGGCCATCGTGAGCGGTGTCCTGAAGAACAACGTCGCCAGACTGGAACTTCTTCATCTCGGAACGCTTTGCCAAGAAGCCAGTGATGCGGACCAGGTCGCCCTCGGAGCTGTAGAACGAGAGGTACTTGTCGTCGATGGAGAATGCGGCTTTGACCACGTCAACGACAGCGTCTGGATTGCGCTCAGCAGTTGGCTCAGCTGGGAAGATGTCGGAGACGCCACTGTTGAAGAAGCGGTGCATGCGAGCGCTGTGGCGAATGTGGTCGTAGAGATTTGCAGGCTCGTCGCCAACCTTGATGCGGACACCCGGGGTAACGCCCTGCTGGTCAGAGAAGCCAGCCTGTGCGTGCAGGGTGAAGCGGCCGCCAAAGACCTCGGAGTAGACGGCGTCAAAGCTGTTGACCTGGTCAGCAATCTTGACCATGATCTGATCGGCCAGCTCGTTGGCCTCGTCATCCTTGCCGTAGGTGCGGTTGCTGTCAAGATGCAGCAGCTCAGCAACGCACTCGCTCATGCCGGCAACGCCAAACATGCCGCAGAAGCGCTCGCGAGAAATGAGGCCTTCCTGAGCCAGGAAGCTGGTCTCAAAGAAGTTGGAATCCTCAACGATAAAGCGGACGCGCTCGTTCATGAAGTTCAGAACCTCGCCAGTTGCGGTTGGCAGCAGGTTGTTCATGAAGTCGTCAACGTTGGATGCAAGCTTTGCAAGACCTGGAAGGAGTACGCGGCTCAAAGTGTAAGCGCCACCGCCCATAGGAAGGACGTTGTAGCAGCTTACGACGGTGTACTCGCCAGGGTAGGTCTCTTTGTGGATGCGGTGGTTGGCAAAAGCAGGGTTGGAGCAGACCATGGTGGTCTTGACTGCCAGGCGCATGAACTCGTCGGACGTGACCTCTGGATCGTACTTGAGGGTGAAGTTTGGAACTGCGTTCATGAGCTCGCGGTCAACCTCAAGCAGCAGTCTACCTGCACGAGTGTCCTCCGGACCAATGTTTGCGTGGCAGTAACCGCTCGCAACGGTGCGGTCGATGTGGTTCAGGAAGCGGCGCAGACGAGGCTTAATCTCTGCGTCGGTCATGCCCTCCAGGAACGGATCAATAATCTTGTCCAGCTGGCCAACGTACACGGGGCGGCTGGTGACGGAAGGAACGTTGTCGTAGAGAGCGGCAAGGCCCCAGAGCAGGTCATCAAGGGTCTCTGGCTTGTCAAAGCGCAAAAACTCGGAACCGTTCTGAGCAAATACCTGGTAGTCAGGGCAGATGTAGCGAGGACGGTAAGGAGCGTTGCCCTCACACATGTCGTCAAGCGCGTGAGCTGCAAAAAGACGGTCAAATTCAGCTGTTGTCTTGATAGGATGCTCAGAGTTCTCGGCAGCCTGAGCCAGGTGCAGAACCTTCTGCTTGTACGAGAGGTTGTCGGAAGTGATGATGTCCATGAACTCGCTCATTAGTGCTCCTTACGTTTATCCTGCAAAAACAGGTTTGTGATTGCGACGGGTACGTCGGTCGTTCCAAGTTATGGTGCACCGCATAGTGCGGCGCGCCGCCTGGGGCGAGAAGAACGGTCTTGCCCAAGCGTTGTGCCAGGTACAGAGGTTAGTCCAGAAGGTGGGATTCTCCCTCGTGTTTCATTGCGTCGTCGAGGCGCTGGAACTGCCTCTCGGTAATGACAATCTTGCCGTGCTGAACAGAAACCATGCCCCTCTCCTTAAGCTCATCGATGCCGCGGGCAACAGTTTTTGTGCTGGTACCAATCTTGTCTGCCAGCTCTTGCCTGGTCAGGCGTACCGTGAACGGCCACTCAACAACGCCGCGATGAATCTGATCGCGCGTCAGTTCGCTAAGCATGTACATCAGGCGCTTGGTTCCGCTCCAGGTCAGCAGGCTGCGCTCGTAGCCGGACTGACGTGTCAGATTCTTGATAATCCAGCGTGAGCGGGTGAGAAGTGCTTCAGGGTCCGAACGAATCCACTGCAGGTAGTCCTCACGTGGAACTGAAATAAACTCGCAGCCGGAAGTTGCGGTGAGCGATCCCAGGTAAAACGGGCTCTCGCTAATAACTTCCATCTCGCCAAAAGCAACAGGCGCACGATACTCGTCAATAACATACGTGCTACCTGCGGAATTATGCGACGTAGTGCGCACGGTACCGCGGCACAGAATGTACACGTTATCAACGCGGTCCAGCATGTGGACAAGGGTCTGTCCAGAATTAAGACGAATCTGCCTACAATGAGAAAGACGATTAGCGGGAACGCGAGAAGCCCATTTGATGATCTTCTTGCGAACGTCGGAGTCAAGACTGTCAAGGTAGGTTAGAACGTTCACACGAGACCTCGCTGTTCTTGCTTCGTAAGTCCTCATTACAGGACAGTTTTGGCTTAAGTTTGAGTAATTGTACCTGCTCCCTAAAATAAAAATAAGGACTTTTGTCCACTTTTTGAGACAATTTTCTTGAACAGTATCGGGCTGCGATTAGGTTACGGCCAACCAGCGGTTAACCTGCGGCCAACCAGCGATCAGCCTGGGTCAGCCCACGGTCAACCTGCGGTCAAGCTGCTGCAAGACATAAAAAGCCCCCACATCAAATGAACTGCCTCTCATTTCTTGGACACGAGAAATAGGAGGCAGCTCAAAACACACCTAAGTCGGATAATCTGTCAAAAAGACGTATACATGACGCTGAAAATACCTCAATCATGCAGATTATCGTCATTAGATGTGTAATATGCCCGAAATTAAGCAGAATATCTGACATAGGTGTGTTCCTTAGGTGCGGAATTTATCGATAGTTAAATTTCTTATATAAGTCTATTCATGTTTAAGCATATTAGATGAAGTTTATGCATAAAGATGCATATCAGTCAGTGCGACCGCCTAGCTGCCTGCTATCTTGATTAGGAACATGTCGATTCTTCAGCAGAACCTACCAAAGCTGCTCTATTTTGTGCGCGAGGCCTAAAAGCCAATGCTAACACGCTGCAGAATCATAATCACCCGCATATGAACTACCTCCCATTTCTTGGACATAAGAAATGGGAGGCAGTTCAAAACGACGTAGGGGCCAAAAGAAATGCGATGCTAACGCGGCGTTTGCACGTGTACTTACGTGGTGCTTACGCAGCACGTGTGAGCACTTACTTGCGGTTGCAAACCTCTGCAGCAACCTTTGCGCCAAGTGCAACGTTGTTGAAGACTAGCTGGATGTTGGACTCAAGGGAGTTGTTGCCGGTAATCTCAGCAACCTTTGCAAGCAGGAATGGTGTGGACTCTTTGCCGTGGATACCGTTTGCCTCTGCCTCTGCAAGGGCCTTCTCGATAGCTGCGTCAATAGTGTCTTTATCCATTGCATACTGCTCAGGAATTGGGTTGGTGACCAGAAGGCCGCTGTTCATGCCAATCTGCTGCTGGGTAGTAAAGATCTCTGCCAGCTCAGCAGGGGAGTCAACGCGGTAGTCAACGCTAAAGCCGCTCTTGCGGGTGTAGAACGCAGGAAGCTCCTCGGTCTGGTAACCAAGTACTGGAACACCCTTGGTCTCCAGGTACTCAAGGGTAAGGCCAAGGTCAAGAATGGACTTTGCACCAGCGCAAATGACCATAACAGGAGTCTGTGCAAGCTCCTCGAGGTCAGCGGAGATGTCCATGGTGGTCTCAGCGCCACGGTGAACGCCACCAATGCCGCCGGTTGCAAAGACGTCGATGCCTGCCATGTGAGCAATCATCATGGTAGTAGTGACGGTAGTTGCGCCGTCCTTCTTCTCCGCGATGATAACAGGGAGGTCGCGGCGGCTAACCTTAGCAACCTCGCGGCCCTTCTTGCCCAGGTAGTCAATCTCGTCAGCGGAAAGACCGGCACGCATCTGGCCGTTAATAATTGCGATAGTTGCAGGAATCGCACCGTTGTCGCGGATGATCTGCTCAACCTTCAGAGCGGTCTCGACGTTCTGTGGGTAAGGCATACCGTGAGAAATGATGGTGGACTCCAGAGCTACAACAGGCTTGTTCTGCTCAAGAGCCTCTTTGACCTCGTCAGATACAACGAGAAAATCCTTCAGGTTAGACATATATACTCCAATCGTAAACGACTAATGGAACCGAAAGTAGTGCCGTGCAGACGCGCTGTGCCGTGCAGACGCGCTGTGCGTGCAGACGCGCTAAATACCTGCGCGCTTGATAACCTCTTCAACGTTGAGCTCACCGTTGATGGTGTCCTCACCCTCAATGGCCATGCTGGAAGCAGCCATGCCTACCAGGCCGGTTTGCTCAAGCGTCATACCTTGAGTGTATGCCCAGGTAATTCCTGCCATCATGGCATCTCCTGCGCCTGTCATGTTGACCAGCTTTGCAGGAAGCAGCGGCAAGCGGACGGTCTTCTCGTGATCAGCGCAAAGAAGGCCCTTCTCGCCAAGGGAGATAAACACACGCTTGAGGCCTGTTGCAAGCAGCTCGTGAGCTGCGGCTTCAAGGGAGGTATCGTCGGTGATCTTGATGCCCGAGAGCATCTCGGCCTCAAGGCGATTTGGCTTGAGTGTGTGAATCTTGCCCAGAACCTTCTTGAGCTTCTGTGCCTTGATGGAAGAAACGGGATCGCAGAAGATTGGGCAGGTCACGTTCTTGGCAATGAACTCGATGGTCTGCTGAGGCAGGTTGGTATCAATTACGCAAGCTGCGGCGTGCTGGATAACATCCAGGCGCTCCTCGATGCGCTCAGGGGTGACATACTCGTAAATCTGCATGTCATTGATGGCTTCCTGCATCTCACCGTGCTCGTCCATGATAAAGAGGTAGGTGGAAGTGGAAGCGCCCGGCACGGTAATAGAAGCGTCAATGTCAATGCCGCAATCCAGGCAGCCCTCTTTGAGCTCGCGTGCGCGATAGTCCTCGCCAAAAGCAGTGAGCAGACGAACGTCGCTGTCGAGAAGGGCTAGGTTGTGGGCAACATTTCTGCCAACGCCACCAAAGGACATGGTGACCTTGCCAGGGTTTGAATCTCCCGCCACAAGGGAAGTGTCTGGACGGCCAGCAATATCCATGTTGGCAGCGCCAATCACAATAAAGTAGGGACGCTCGCTCAAAATGTAGCGACGGCCCAAAATTGCGCCCTTTGCGGTAAGGTTGGAGATGTGAACCGAAACAGAAGAACGCGAGATACCTGCACGCTCTGCAATTTCCTTCTGAGTAATGGAAGGCTGCTCTTTAATCCAGTTGAAAATCATCTGTTCTCGATTGGTGAGCATCAGGCCTCCTAGCAGCAAAAATAGAATCCGACTAAACAGGTGCTTATCTTATTTAAGCTAGTGCTTAAACCTTGCTTTGGACAACGATAAGACAGCAGCTAGAGTCTGTAAAGAATGAATTCATTAAATTTTTCCCTGGTGAGCTCAAAGATTTTCTCGTTACATTGGTTTTACCTGCTTGATTTTTCTAAGCACTTGCTGCGTACCGTTTACAGAATTTTAGTATCTGCAAACGGTTGTATCGTGAAAATCTCTCTAACTTGGGCGTCGGTGTTATGCAACTGTAATAATATATTTAATGAATAGTAATGACTCGTCCACATAAGTTAGCTTGCGTATGTATCGTGCGCAAATGCTTGTTTCGGGCGTTTTAGGAGGTAGTATGCCTAAACGTGTTTTTGTAGTTGTTCTTGATAGTTTTGGCATCGGCGAAGAGCCTGATGCGGCGGCATACGGAGATGAGGGTAGCAATACCCTTTGTGCCTGCGCAACAAGTGGCGTTCTTAATATCCCAAATATGACAAAGTTGGGCCTTCTTAATATTGATGGCGCGCTTGATACCGTGTATGACGTTGATTTGAAGCCAATTGAGTCTCCTGAGGGCGCATACGCTCGCATGCAGGAGAAATCCGCTGGTAAAGATACTACGGTTGGTCACTGGGAGATGGCAGGCGTCATTTCTCCAAAGAAGTTCCCAACCTATCCTAATGGTTTTCCACAGGAGGTCATTGAGGAGTTTGAGCAGAAGACGGGCCGTAAGGTTCTCTGCAATAAGCCTTACTCCGGAACTGATGTTATTAGAGACTTTGGTAAAGAGCACGTAGAGACTGGTGCTCTGATTGTCTATACCTCAGCAGATTCTGTTTTCCAGATTGCTGCTCATGAGGACGTGGTAAGTCCCGAGAAACTCTATGAGTATTGCCGCATTGCGCGTGAGATTCTGCAGGGTGAGCATGGTGTTGCTCGTGTTATTGCTCGTCCTTTCGAGGGAGAGTGGCCATATCAGCGCACTTCTCGCCGTCATGACTTCTCGCTTGAGCCAACAGGCCCAACTATGCTTGATCGCCTTAAAGAGAACGGCTTTGACGTTCTTTCTATTGGCAAGATTTATGACATCTTTGCTCACCGTGGCATGACAGAGTTTGAGTTTACTACCTGCAATGCAGACGGAATTCAGAAGACTATTGAGGCTACCAGCAAAGACTTCAATGGCCTGTGCTTCACCAATCTTGTTGATACCGACATGATTTACGGTCACCGCAACGATCCTGTGGGATACTCCAACGCTCTTTCTTACTTTGACGAGCGCATTCCTCAAATTATTGAGGGCCTTCGTGAGGATGACCTGTTCATTATCACCGCAGATCATGGCTGTGACCCGGTAACACCATCTACTGATCACTCTCGTGAGTACGTGCCACTGCTTATCACGGGTCCAAAGGTCAAGCCAAACACCAACCTTGGCACAACCGCTACATTTGCCGATATGGCCGAGACAATCCTTGATTATTTTGGCGTTGAGCAACTTGGTGTTGGAACTTCTCACCTGTCAGAGATTCTTAAGGAGAACTAATGGCTACCACCCCAACTCCTCATAACGCTGCTGTTGAGGGCCAGATTGCTAAGACCGTCCTCATGCCAGGCGATCCTCTGCGCGCAAAGCTTCTTGCAGATACGTATCTGGAGAACGTTGAGCAGTTCAACACCGTTCGCAACATGTTTGGTTACACTGGCACCTACAAGGGACAGCCAGTCTCCGTTATGGGTTCTGGTATGGGTATGCCTTCCATTGGTATTTATTCTTACGAGCTCTTTAATTTCTACGGTGTCGAGAATATCTTGCGTATTGGTAGCGCAGGTGGTCTTGCTCCTGAGGTAAAGCTTAGAGACATTGTTATTGGTATGTCTTCCAGCACTGATTCTAATTATCCATCACAGTACGGAATGCCTGGAACCATTGCACCTACCGCAGACTTTGGTCTATTGAGCAAGGCTGTTGCTGGTGCAGAGAAATTGGGCTATCCCGTTCGCGTTGGTAATATCCTGGCAAGCGACGTGTTCTATACCGTAGACAACTCGCTTCCAAAATGGGCAAGCATGGATGTTCTTGCCGTTGAGATGGAGTCGGCAGCCCTGTATCTCAACGCCATGCACGCTCATAAGCATGCGCTTACGCTGCTAACTATCTCTGATTTGCCTCTTACAGGAGAAGCACTTACTGCTGAGGAGCGTCAGACTAGTTTCACGCAGATGATGGAGGTTGCTCTTTCTGTTGTTGCTTAAAGCGCTTGTTGCACAAAGCATCACAGGTCAGCAGCTTGCCATTGCTGTTTGTTTTGGAACCATGCGGATTTTCCGCTTAAGTTAGGGGAGTTTGGTCAACTTCTCATAAAGATCCAGCGTACAAGCTGGACGTTCCCGCCACATGAGGTAAGGAGAGCACGGAATGAACAAGAACGTTTCTCGTCGTAGTTTTGTGACCGGCGCAACCGGCGCTGGCGCATTTGCAGCACTCGCAGGTCTTGCAGGCTGCAACAACCCCAAGAAGGACGACGGCGGCCAGAAGGCATCAGGTGAGAAGAAAAAGAAGCTCACCATGGTTACCGATACTGGTGGTGTTAACGACCAGTCCTTTAACCAGTCCGCTTGGGAGGGCATGACCGAGCTCAAGGACAAGAACGGCTGGGATGTCAGCTACCTTGAGTCCAAGCAGGATTCCGATTACGCAACCAACCTTGATAAGGCTGTTGACGCTGAGTCCGACCTTGTTTGGGGCGTTGGCTTTGCTATGGCTGATGCAACTCTTAAGGCTGCTAAGGACAATCCAAACACCCAGTTTGCCATCATCGACAACGGCAACGATTCTCAGGTTTCTAACTTCACTGGCGTTATGTTCCGTGCTCAGGAGCCTTCCTTTGTTGTTGGCTACATTGCCGCTCGTACCACAAAGACTGGTAAGGTTGGCTTTGTTGGCGGCATTTCTTCCGCTCTTATCGACCAGTTTGAGTATGGTTACCGCGGCGGCGTTGCTTATGCAAACAAGGAGAAGGGCACCAACGTTGAGATTTCTGCACAGTATGCAGAGTCCTTCTCTGACGCAGCAAAGGGCAAGGCTATTGCTAACTCCATGTACTCCGATGGTTGCGACGTTGTCTTCCACGCTGCAGGCGGCGTAGGAACCGGCGTTATTGAGGCAGCTAAGGACGCAAACAAGCTTGCTATCGGCGTTGACCGTGACCAGGCATATCTTGCTCCAGAGAACGTTCTGACCTCCGCTCTTAAGCGCGTCAACGTTGCTATTGTTGAGATTTCCGAGAAGATCTTGAAGGACGGCCAGAAGGGTGGCACCACCATTTCTCTGGGCGCTTCCGAGGACGCCGTCGGAATTTCTGAGGAGCACCACCTCATGGGTGAGGACACCTACAAGGCTGCTACTGATCTTCTCGACAAGATTAAGGCCGGCTCTGTTGTTCCTCCTACAAACAAGGATGAGTTGGACAAATACGTCAAGTCTTTGAGCTAAGTTCTGGCTTAGTATCTAAGCCTTAGGGTTTCTCGCCAGATGGTTTTGCCGTCTGACAGGCCCAAAAGGTTGATGAGTTTGGATTTGCTGGTGAGGGGTGCTCTTTGGCACTCCTCACCTCTAGCAAGTGTGTAAAGGAGGTGGCTCGTGGAAGTCAGTTCGGATTACGCTGTTCAGATGCATGGCATTACCAAAGTTTTTGGATCGTTTAAAGCTCTTGACGCCGTAGACCTTAACGTGCGCAAGCAAACTGTCCACGCCATTTTAGGAGAGAACGGCGCAGGTAAAAGTACGCTTATGAACGTACTGTACGGCCTGTATTCTGCGGATGAGGGAGATGTTTACCTCAACGGAGAGCGCGTATCCATTTCTGGCCCAAACGATGCTATCGCTCACGGCATTGGTATGGTTCACCAGCACTTTATGTTGGTTGAGAACTTTACTGTTACAGAAAATATTGTTTTGGGCAACGAGGTCACCAAGGCTGGTGGCGTCCTTGATCCAAAGCGAGCTCGCGAGAAGGTCCTGGAGATTGTTGAGGAATACGGCTTTGACGTAGATCCTGACGCCAAGATTGAAGACATTTCTGTTGGTATGCAGCAGCGTGTTGAGATCTTGAAGGCCCTGTATCGTGGCGCAGAGATTCTTATTCTTGATGAGCCTACGGCAGTTCTTACGCCGCAGGAGATTGAGAAGCTTATCCAGATCATGCATGACCTGGTAAGCAAAGGTAAAACCATCATTGTTATTACTCACAAGCTTAAAGAGATTATGTCTTCCGCTGACGAGTGCACCATTATTCGTCGTGGTAAGTACATGAGCACGGTTGATGTCTCCAAGACATCCGAGACTGAGCTTGCAACACTTATGGTGGGTAGAAACGTTAACCTGCATGTAGAAAAGAAGCCAGCAACTCCTGGTGAGGTTGTTCTTTCAATCA
Organism: uncultured Atopobium sp.; assembly: GCA_938028565.1. GTDB lineage: Bacteria > Actinomycetota > Coriobacteriia > Coriobacteriales > Atopobiaceae > Lancefieldella. Next base: position 14,208 of record CALIZS010000024.1, read on the forward strand.
AAGACCTCCACGTCAAGGACGAGCGCGGTATTGAGCAGGTAAACGGCTTTAATTTGGATATTCGTGCCGGCGAGATCGTTGGTCTTGCAGGCATTGACGGCAACGGCCAGAAAGAACTTGCCGATGCCATAAACGCACTGGTCAAACCTGAGTCGGGCACCATTTCTGTCAAGGGTGAAGAGATTCAGAGCACAACTCCTAAGACGGTTATTGATCACGCAGTTGCAACCATTCCTTCAGACCGTCACCGTTGGGGTCTGGTTCTGCCCTTTACGGTTGCCGAGAACATGGTGCTTGAGCGCCACAACGAGGAAACCTTTGGTAAGGGCATTGCACTTGACCTGGAAAAGATCAAGGAATTCTCTCAGAAGCTGATTGATGAGTTTGATATTCGTCCGGCAGAGTGCGCAGATCATCAGGCAGTGGGACTTTCCGGCGGCAACCAGCAGAAGGTTATTATCGCCCGCGAGGTCTCTTCCAACCCAGACGTTCTCATTGCCATCCAGCCAACTCGCGGCCTTGACGTTGGTGCTATTGAGTTTGTTCACAAAGCGCTGATTCGCGAGAGGGACCGTGGAGCAGCAATTTTGCTGATTTCCTTTGAGCTGGACGAGATTATGGACGTTGCCGATAAGATGGCAATTATTTACGCCGGCAAGAATGTTGGCGAGTTTGACCAAGGTACTATCACTGAAGAGCAGGCTGGCCTGCTGATGGCAGGAGGTGACGCCGAGTGAGTACGCTTACAAAGATAATGAGAAAGCCAATTACGTCAGCAATTGTTGCAATTTTTGTTGGCCTGTTGGTTGCTTCTATTATTTTGGTTGTTGCAGGCTATGACCCTATCAGCTCGTTTGAGGCTCTTATTGGCGGCATGGTAGGTAAGCCAAAATATATTTCCAACGTCATTATTAAGGCAACGCCTCTGCTCTTTACCGGTATTGCTGTTGCTTTTGCATTCCGCGTTGGTCTCTTTAACATTGGCGCTGAGGGTCAGTACATTGTAGGTACCATCCTCGCCGTTATTGTTGGCTACAGTTTGGACCTTCCTCCTGTGCTGCAGATTCCTGTAGTTGTTTTGGTTGGTACCGCAGGTGGCGCAGGTATTGGTGCCATTATTGGATGGCTTAAGGCTCAGTTTGGCATCAACGAGGTTATTACCAGCATTATGTTTAACTGGATCAGCCTTTACCTCTGCAACTTTGTGGTTTCTCTTCCACAGTTCCACCAGCCAAACTCAACTTCTTCGTACTCTATTAACGAGTCTGGCTACACCACACTGTTCTATGGCATGAAGAATTCCGAGGACGGTGCTGAGGCAATTCGCAATATTCCTGTTATTGGCGACGCTATTATGCGTACCGATGTAAACATTGGTATTGTTGTTGCTATTATCGCAGCTATCTTTATTGGTTGGCTGCTTATGCGCACCAAAGTTGGTTATGAGATGCGCGCTGTTGGTTTTAACCGCGACGCTGCACAGTTTACCGGCATCAACGTTAAGAAAAACCTTACGCTTTGCATGGCTATTTCTGGTGCACTCTGCGGTCTTGCAGGTGCTCTGACCATTACCGGTATTGCTCCTCACAGTATTGCAACGCTGGCAGCATTTGAGAACAACGGCTTTAACGGTCTGTCCGTTGCGTTTATTGCCAACTGCAACCCTGTGGCATGTATTCCTGCATCCTTCCTGTTTGCTGGTCTTCTTTATGGTGGTCAGACTGTTCAGCAGACGGTTGGTGCTCCTTCCGAGATTATTAACATTGTTATTGGTACCATCGTGTTCTTTATGGCTCTGGGTGGCGTTATTCCAATGCTTGCCGACCGTCTTGATCACAAACGTGCCCAGAAGGCTAAGGAAGAAGAGGCAAAGCTTGCTGCTCAAGTGAGTGATGCGTCCGACCCTTCTCAGGAGGAGGCAAACAATGCTCACTAACCTGATTCTTCTTGTTTCCGTTACCCTCATGTACTCGACACCTCTTATTTTTGGTGCTCTGGGCGGCGTTGTCTCCGAGCGCTCCGGTGTTGTCAACATTGGTATTGAGGGCATGATGGGTGTTGGTGCCTTTGCAGGTGTTGCGGGCAGCTACCTCACCGGAAACCCTTGGATTGGCTTCCTTTGTGCAGGTATTGCAGGCGGTCTTATTGCACTTTTGCACGCCATGGCATCTATTACGTTTAACGCTGACCAGACAGTTTCTGGTGTTGCAATTAACCTGCTGGCACCTGGCATTGCTCTGTTTGCCTGCCGTCTTTTGTTTGATGGCGCTGCAATGTCTCCAGCAGTCACCAAGCTCCCAAAGCTCTTTGGTGAGGGTGCCTTTAACGACACACCTTATTCCAGCCTCAACGTAGACATTACCGTGGTACTTGCACTTTTGACCGCCCTTCTCGTCTGGTTTGTGCTTTACCGTACCAAGTGGGGCCTGCGTATTCGCTCTGTTGGCGAGCATCCACACGCATCCGAGACGCTGGGCATTAGCGTTCGTAAGACTCGCTACCTCTGCGTTATTGTTTCTGGTGTGCTTGCAGGATTTGGTGGCGCTTCTGTAACGCTGGCAATTATTTCTCAGTTCACTCAGACCGCTATTTCTGGTCAGGGCTTTATTGCACTGGCAGCGGTTATCTTTGGTAAGTGGAAGCCTCTGAATACCTATGCAGCTTGCCTACTCTTTGGCTTTACTCAGGCGCTGGCAATTCTTCTTGGCGGTGGCGCAACTCCAATCCCAAGCCAGATTATTGCAATGCTTCCTTACTTCATCACCATCATTACGCTGGTCCTCTTTGTTGGTAAGTCTGTTGCTCCTAAGGCAGACGGCGTGCCATACATCAAGGGAAGCCGCGCATAATGGCAGAGGTAGAGGGTTCTTGCCGCGTTTCTAACGAGGCGCTTGTTCAGCTTGCTATTGAGGCGCGCAACCACGCCTATGTACCGTACTCTCACTATGCTGTTGGAGCTGCACTTTTGTGCTCCGACGGCACGGTGTACGGCGGCGCCAACCTAGAAAACGCTGCGTATACGCCTTCCAATTGTGCTGAGCGCACGGCGTTTTTCCGCGCGGTGTTTGAGGGCCGCAGGGATTTTGTGGCCATTGCGGTTGTTGGTGGCCCTGAGGGAGAACCTCCAACGGCTTGGTGCACTCCATGTGGTGTATGCAGGCAGGTGATTCGCGAGTGGTGCGATCCTGCAACATTCCGCATTGTGCTGGGCAAGGCAGATGCTGCCCCTAGAGAGTATCTGCTCCAGGATATCTTGCCTATGGGATTTGGTCCCGAGGATCTGGGTGAGTCCAGTCCTGCCGGCGCATCGGGTGACGACGCTGTGAAGGATACCGACGGTGGTCACGAGCACAGTTGCGCTTGCGGGTGCAGCGAGCACGGCGGGGGCAACCAGTAAGCTGCGGCATCAAGCAGTCTGCGCTTTCGGGTGCAGATAACCTGGTAGGTTACATGAAATTGCGAGCCGGTAGAGTTTCTCGCTACCGGCTCTTTTACTAGAGAGTTAACGCGAACGACAACGAACGCGCCTGACGGCGCCGCGAACAGCAACGAACGCGAACAGCGAAAAGAGGTTCAACTATGCGCATGTACGATGTGATTGAGAAGAAGCGCGACGGCGGCGAGCTTACCGACGCCGAGATTGACTACTTTGTCTCGGGCTATGTAGCTGGTGATATTCCCGATTATCAGGCTTCTGCACTTGCGATGGCCATTTTTTACAAGGGTATGACCGCGCACGAGACGGCTCACCTAACCATGGCAATGGCAGAGTCTGGCGACATGATGGACCTCTCGGCAATCCCTGGTATCAAGGTTGATAAACACTCTACCGGCGGTGTTGGCGATAAGACCACGCTGGTTGTTGGCCCGCTTGTTGCATCTCTGGGCGTAAAGGTTGCCAAGATGAGCGGTCGCGGCTTAGGCCACACGGGCGGTACGCTGGACAAACTTGAGTCAATCCCAGGCCTTTCCATTGAGATTTCCGAGCCCGACTTCTTCAAGCAGGTCTCCGAGATTGGCGTTGCCGTTGCAGGTCAGACGGGCAATCTTGTTCCAGCCGACAAGAAGCTCTACGCGCTTCGCGACGTTACCGCAACGGTTGACTCGGTGCCTCTGATTGCGTCGAGCATTATGAGCAAGAAGATTGCTTCCGGCTCCGACTGTATTTTGTTGGACGTTAAGTGCGGCTCCGGCGCCTTTATGAAGGACGTCGACTCCGCAATTGAGCTGGCAGATGCCATGGTTTCCATTGGCGAGCATGTTGGCCGCACCACCGCAGCACTGATTACTGGCATGGATCGCCCTCTTGGCAAAAACGTAGGCAACTCCCTCGAGGTCATCGAGGCAGTGGCCACGCTTAAGGGTGAGGGTCCTGAGGATCTGACCGATGTCTGCGTTGAACTTGCTGCAAACATGCTTAACCTCGCAGGTAAGGGGAGTGTTGAGGACTGCCGCAAGCTGGCTCGTCAACAGATTGCAAACGGCGAGGGCCTGGCTAAGCTGGCACAGATGGTCAAGGCTCAGGGTGGCACCGACGAGGTCATCTTTGACACCACTAAGTTTGAGGCTGCGCCATTCCGCCGCGACATTGTGGCTGAGACCAGCGGATATATCACTTCTATGAACGCTGAGCTGGTGGGTATTTCCTCTGTTGCTCTGGGTGCTGGTCGCGAGAAGAAGGGCGATCCGATTGACCCAGCAGCTGGCATTATCCTTGAGCGCAAGACCGGCGATTATGTCGAGAAGGGCGATGTTATTGCAACGCTTCTGACCGGCGACGAAAGCCGTCTTGACGAGGGCGAGCGCATCTTCCGTGAGGCTCTGGTCTTTGGCGAGAGCGCTCCCGAGCTGGAACCGCTGTTCTTTGCGCGCGTCTCCAAGGACGGCGTCGAGCGCTTCGCGTAAGTGCAGGTAGCGGCCGCGGGTGCGAGCCGCGGCGCGCGGGGGTCCGAGCCGCGAGCGCGCGGGGGTCCGAGCTCCACATAACATGCAGGTGAGAGCGTGCAAGCTGGGAGCTCCACACAACATGCAGGTTAGACCGGTGTTCACGCAGGTGGGCACCGGTTTTTTGTGTGATAACAGCGTCGTGTACAGACAAACTTGCAGGTCAAGCGCGCGAAGCGCCAGCGGGGAGTGCACGGGGTTTCTCGCCAGGCGCACCATAACAGTATGCGCGCCTAAAAAGTGCAAAGAATCTGTATTTTGAATACAGATTCTTTGACAAAATCAGGCAAATCCACCGATTCTTTGCTGTTATCAGGCAAAATTTACAGATTCTTTGCAGAAATCAGGCGCGTGAAAGATAGACTGCGTGGCCCTAAATTTTGAGCCTGAAAAGGGCATCAAGTCTGAGTAAAACAGCTCAGACTTGGCGAGAAAAACCGGCAAATAGCTCAGATATGGTGCACTTTTCCGGCAAATTGTTCAGACATGACGATAACATCAGGCTCCCTGGAAGGGTGAGCTCGGACACGCTTTAAACCCCGCCTGAAAAGTGCAAAGAATCTGTATTTGAGACACCGATTCTTTGATGAAATCAGGCAAATCCACAGATTCTTTGCTGTTATCAGGCAAAAGTTACAGAATCTTTGCAGAAGTCAGGCGCGCTTGCAGGTCAAAATAGAAACTCAGCAGACAGAACAAATCTGGCGAGAAAATCGCTCCTCTCGCGGTTGCAGTTATTGCACAGTGTGTGCAATAATACTCAGTATGTGCAATAAGTTGGGCGCTACGGTGTTGTTGTGCTGTCGCGCCCGCGCACCCAGTACGTACCTGCAACCAGGAGAGGCTTCAGAAACGTATGACGCAAACATTGTCTGCACCTGCTGTTTTGTCAGCTTGCAAGCTTGATCGACGTACCGCCAGAACTCGCGCGGCGCTTAGAAAAGCCCTGGCAGAAGAGATAGATGCCACCGGTGATCTTACATCCGTGACGGTCACAGGCGTGACGGAGCGCGCCGGCCTCACGCGCCGAACCTTTTACTCCCACTACAAAGACATCCCTGACCTGGTGCTTCACATCGAAAAGGAAGCGCTGGCTGAGCTGCGACCTGCTGTTGAACAGCTTGCTCGCGTCAATCTCGTTGAGCTCAGAGAAGCCATTGACTCCTACAAGCCATGTCCCGGAGCAACTGAGATGATCCGTAGCATTCGTAAGCACGGTTTCTACCTGCGCCCTTTGCTGGGTAACGGCGGCGACCCTGCGTTCCAGGACAAGCTAAAGCGCCTGGTACACGAGGTTATCGCGCAGCGCGCCCTGCACGACCTTGATCCGCGCGCACTTGGTCCCTTCTTTGACTACTATCTGACCTTTGCAATTTCTGCCGAGGTCGGCGTCCTTATCCGCTGGTTAATCGGCGGCATGCGCGAGAGCGACGAGCAGATGGCAGGCCTTATGACCGGCCTCATGTTTGTTGCACCTGGCGATTTGTACGGCAAGCCAATCAAGCTAGACGTTCCACGATTTGCGCTTGCAACTCTTGTTCTCGGAGAGGAAAACAATGATTAGTCCAAAGTTTGAGCTGGTAGAGAATGGTGCCGAGCTTGCACCAAACGTTCCGCTTGACCTGTCTCAGGCCCACCTTATGCTGGGCATCGATGTTGGTTCCACAACCGTAAAGCTGTCCGTCATCGACGAGGACGGCACGCTGGTTTACGCAAACTACGAGCGTCACCACACCGACGTTCGCGCAACTGCGCGCTCCCTGTTTGTTAAAGCTCAGAAGCATATTGGCGAGACATCCATGTACGCCGCAATCACCGGTTCCGGCGGAATGCTCTTGGCGCAATGGCTTGACCTGGAGTTTGTCCAGGAGGTCATCGCTTCCAAGCGCGCTGTTGAGACGCTGATCCCTCAGACCGACGTTGCCATTGAGCTGGGTGGCGAGGACGCAAAGATCATCTACTTTGACAACGGTATTGAGCAGCGCATGAACGGTACCTGCGCTGGTGGTACCGGTGCGTTCATCGACCAGATGGCGTCTCTCCTCAAGACCGACGCAACTGGCCTCAATGAGCTGGCAAAAGACGTCAAGCAGATCTACCCAATTGCATCTCGCTGCGGCGTTTTTGCTAAGTCTGATGTTCAGCCGCTGCTCAACGAAGGCGCCGCTCCTGCCGACATTGCAGCTTCCATCTTCCAGGCTGTTGCAAACCAGACTGTCTCTGGCCTGGCTTGTGGTCACCCTATCCGCGGCCACGTTGCGTTTCTCGGCGGCCCGCTGCAGTACCTCTCTGAGCTGCGCCGCCGCTTCTACATCACGCTTAACCTGGACGACGAGCACATCGTCTTGCCAAAGAACGCCCACCTCTTTGTTGCAACGGGTGCTGCTCTGGCAGGCGAGTCCGACCGACCAGTCACCTTTACGCAGGTCATGGAGGCACTGGATAACCTCAAGGACATCCAGGGCTCCGAGGTTGCCCGTCTGGACCCACTCTTTGCTACTCAGCAGGACTTTGACGACTTCAAGGCCCGCCACGACCAGGAAGTAGTGCCAAAGGGCCAGCTGGCCAACTACCACGGTCGCGTATTCATCGGCATTGACGCAGGTTCTACCACTATGAAGGCTGCTGTTGTTGGCGAGAAGGGCGAGCTGCTTTACACCTGGTACGACAATAACAACGGCGATATCCTGGGCACTGCTCGCAAGATCATGGACTCCATCTACGACGAGATGCCTTCCGACTGCATCATCGGTCACGTCACAACCACCGGTTATGGCGAGGGCATCCTGATTGAGGCTCTGCGTGCAGACTCGGGCGAGATTGAGACCGTCGCTCACCTGCGTGGCGCTAAGGCATTTGTCCCAGACGTTGATTTCATTCTTGATATTGGCGGCCAGGACATGAAGTGTCTGCAGGTCAAAGACGGCGTCATTGAGCACATCATGCTGAACGAGGCTTGCTCTGCAGGCTGCGGCTCCTTTATTGCATCCTTTGCCGACTCCATGAAGATGGACGTCCGCGAGTTTGCAACCGCCGCAACCAAGGCAACACTTCCTGTTGACCTGGGATCCCGCTGTACCGTCTTCATGAACTCCCGCGTTAAGCAGGCGCAGAAGGAGGGTGCAACCATCGGCGACGTTGCTGCTGGTCTTTCATACTCCGTCATCAAGAATGCCCTGTTCAAGGTCATCAAGCTCCGCGACTTCAGTGAGATTGGCGAGCACTGCATTGTTCAGGGTGGTACCTTCATGTCCGACGCAACGCTCCGCGCCTTTGAGCTGCTCACCGGCAGAGACGTCATCCGTCCCGACATCGCAGGCGTCATGGGTGCCTACGGCGCCGCTCTTCTCGCCCGCGACCGTGCAGGTATTGACGGTGTATCCACCCTGCTTGACCGCGAGTCCATCGACAACCTGCAGGTCAAGCTTACCAACACGCACTGCCGCATCTGCCCTAACAGCTGCATGCTTACCATCAACGACTTTGGCAGCGGACACAGGTTTATCACCGGTAACCGTTGCGAGAAAGGCGCAGGTAAGAAGCGTGGTGCCAAGAAGAACGAGGCACCAAACCTCTTTGCATTCAAGAATAAGCTGCTGTTTGATCGTGAGTCGCTTCCTGCAGACGAGGCTCCACGCGGTACGGTTGGCATTCCTCGTGCGCTCAACATGTACGAGAACTATCCATTCTGGCACACGTTTTTCACTAAGCTGGGCTTCTCGGTCATGTTGTCCGACCAGACCACCGCAAAGACGTACGACATGGGTATTGAGTCCATGCCTTCCGAGTCCGCCTGCTATCCTGCAAAGCTTTCTCACGGCCACATCATGAACTTGCTGGCCAAGGACCCAGACTTCATTTGGATGCCGTGTATTCGTTGGGAGCGCAAGGAGGACGACTCCGCAACCAACCACTACAACTGCCCAATTGTCATGAGCTACCCTCAGGCGCTGGGCCTCAACGTGGACGAGCTCTCCGATCCGTCTATCCAGTACATGGCTCCGTTCATTCCATACGACAAGAAAAACGAGCTCAAGCGTCGTTTGTACGAGCTCATCAGCGAACAGCGCGAGAAGGACGCCCAGGCAGGCAAGGGTCGCTTCCGCGGCGAGCACATCACGCGCGCCGAAATTGACGCCGCTGTTGAGGCTGCATGGCAGGAAGACATCAACGTCAAGGACCAGATGCACCGCGCAGGAGACGAGGCTCTTGCGTGGATTGAGGAGCACGATGCTCATGGCATTGTTCTTGCAGGTCGCCCATACCATAACGACCCAGAGATTAATCACGCCATCCCTGAGCTGGTCTCTTCCTTTGGTTTTGCCGTGCTCACCGAGGATTCTATTGCTCACAAGATGATGCCTGAGCGCCCCATCCGCATTGTTGACCAGTGGATGTACCACTCGCGTCTGTATCGTGCCGCTCGCTTTGTTGCATCCCGAAACGACCTGGACCTTATTCAGCTCTTCTCATTTGGTTGCGGTCTTGACGCACTGACCACCGACCAGGTCCAGGAGATTCTTGAGGCTTCGGGCAAGATTTACACCATGCTTAAGGTTGACCAGGTCTCCAACTTGGGCGCCGCGCGTATTCGTATCCGTTCCCTGATGGCTGCCCTGAACGAGCAGCAGGCAGAGCTCGAGCGACTTGCAGCTGCTGGCCTGGTTACCGAGGCTGTCCCACAGGGCGTTCGCATGGCTGATGGTTCTTTGGAAAAGGCCAGGAACGCAAGTTCTTCTCGCCGTGCCCCAGTGTACCGCGAGGCAGAGTCTGCAGCTTACGAGAAGGTCCGCTACACCAAGGAGATGCAGGAAGCGGGCTATACCATCCTGGCTCCACAGATGGCGCCAATCCACTTTGGGCTGGTAGAAGAGCTACTGAGGGGTGCGGGCTACAACGTTGTGCTGCTGCCTTCGGTTGACCAGGGCGCCGTTGACATGGGCCTCCGTTACGTCAACAACGACATTTGCTACCCATCTATCCTGGTTACGGGTCAGATTATGGAGGCAGTGCTTTCCGGCAAGTACGACCTAACCAAGACCGCGGTTCTGATTTCGCAGACCGGTGGTGGCTGCCGTGCAACCAACTACATTGCACTGATTCGTAAGGCGCTTAAAGACGCAGGTCACCCAGAGATTCCGGTCATTTCCGTCTCCGCCGCTTCCGGCCTTGACGAGGATAACCCAGGTTTCAAGCTGTTCAAGCCTGACTTGCTGATTAAGGCAGTCTACGCGCTCCTGTACGGCGACTTGATTATGCAGCTGCTGTATCGTGTTCGTCCATACGAGGCCGTTAAGGGTTCCGCAAATGAGCTGTATGACCAGCTCATGGCCGATACACGTTCCAAGATCAACGGAATTTCTCGCAAGGAATTCTACAAGCAGTGCCAGCGTACCATTGAGCTGTTTGACAGCCTGCCCGTGGTCAACGATCGCCAGAAACCACGCGTCGGCGTCGTTGGTGAGATTCTGGTTAAGTTCCACCCAACAGCTAACAACGAGCTGGTCAAGGTCATCGAGTCCGAAGGCTGCGAGGCCAACGTTCCGGGCCTGGTCGACTTCTTCCTGTTTGGTCTCTCCAACGCGATCAACACGCACAAGGAGCTGGGTACTTCGTTCAAGAGCCGCATGACGCATATCGCGGGCATCAAGATGGTCCAGGGCCTGCGCGCGCCAATCAACAAGATGCTGGAGAAGTCCGAGCGCTTTGAGCCATACCCCAATATCGATGAGCTGGCCGAAAAAGCTGGTCAGATTCTCTCGCTCTGCAACACAATGGGCGAGGGTTGGCTGCTCACCGCTGAGATGTGCGATCTCATTGAGACGGGTACGCCAAACATCGTCTGCGCTCAGCCATTTGCCTGCCTGCCTAACCACGTTGTTGGTAAGGCGGTCATCAAGCGCCTGCGCCAGATGCACCCCGAGTCCAACATTGTTGCCGTCGACTACGACCCAGGCGCGTCCGAGGTAAACCAGCTGAACCGTATCAAGCTGATGATTTCGGTAGCTAAGGAGAACTACAAGAACGGCGTAAATGGTGAGTTCAAGCTGGAAAACGCTGACGATCCAGTTACCAACGACGCAACCATGCCGTATACCGGCCGCGACAAGTTTGGCCTGGATTCCGTTGTCCGTGAGGGCGGTCACTCTTGCTCTTCGCACCACATGTCTGCGCTGGAAGCAACCGGTGCTAACCTGGGCGATCTTGGTCGCACCGCGCCTGACCACGGAAAAGATTACGGTTCCATCAGGCTTTCCGAGGAGCAGATGGCTGCTATCGAGCGCGCCAAGAAGAAGGCCGGCGTCAAGTAGCACGGCGGCGCGGCGAACGGGCTGCAGAGCTGCGGCGGGCGCGTAGCTGCGAGCGCACCCTGCGCAGACCGGCCGCGTAACCAGCGTAATCGGCTGCGAAGTTGGCGCGCAACCAGCGTAATCGGTCGCGCGGCCAGCGTAACCGGCTGCGAAGTTGGTACGCAACCAGCTACAAAGTTGTAATTTGCACGTTAATGAGCCCCAAACTTTGGTTTGAGGCTCATTTTTGGCGAATTTGGGCCCAAAAAGGTAAAAAATGCGTTTAGTTGGTGTATTCATTTTGAAAATGAGGTGTTTTGACTCAATTAGTAAAAGAAATAGTTAAAACTTTTTCGCTTATCCTGGGTAAACGCGAATATAAAAAATTGAACTAAATCTCTTCATTCCCAACTAAACGCATTTTTTACCGCCTGAGGTCCCAAAAACGGCAATTTTCCGAGTCCTGTGAAAATTTCGCGTATATAACGTATGAAAAATGCAATTTTGTGCATAACGGCCTCAATCCGTGCCTACAAACAGTATTCCTTTGGTGTCGGCGCCAGACTATACCAAGCAAATACACTGAACTACGCGATTAGGCTGTATGTCCGTGAGTTGGCAGCAACAAAAGTGTTGCTCAACGTTAGCCGCTCGGATGCAGGGAACCAGCGTGTCGAGAAAACCGCACGTCCATCATTCAGATAAATTTCCACGGTAGACCCATCAACAATAATGCGCAGGTCAAAAAGCTCCTTTAGCCTAATAGAGCGTTGAGTTCTGCCTGCAGCGGTGTCCTCGTCAATGAATTTCAGGGCAAAAATGCCCTTGGAGTAAGAAAGCACAAGCGCGTCGTTGAGAGTAAGAGTTCCGTCTCCGGATATGTCCGTAATCTCAATATCTGCAGATAGTCGATCTATTTTGACGACAGCGTCGGCGACAAATTCCACACATTCTCGTCGCTTAGCATCAAGCTCTTTAACTGGATGTTGCAGGATAACACCATCACCAGACAGCGAAAGTTCTCGGGGCAGAGTAAGGTTGTGGCAGAATTCAATGCCTTCAGGATGACTATGGTAAGTCGGATCGATGATGCCCATCCATCCAATCAAAATGGTTCGGCCAGAATCGTCGACGAACGTTTGAGGTGCGTAGAAGTCAAAACCATGATCCCAGAGCACAAAGCTATCGGTGGAAACAGTTTCAACATTGATAAGCTTTTGGCCCTCTGGAAGCGGAAAATAGCCCGACTGCCAGATGTTTTGCCACTTGTCGAGAGGATCGCTTGAAGCACTTTCTTGCAAGTTAGCGGAATCGTTTAAGCGCGACCCCTTGGACGTACCAGCGCTTGGCTCCGTACCAGCGCTTGGCTCCGTACCAGCGATTGGCTCCGTACCAGCGCCTTCTCTTAGCCCCTGCGGACACACAGATAGAAACTCCTGGCCATTTAGCTGCACCAAAAAAGGGCATTCCCACATGTAGCCAAACGCCTCGCGCTGACCCAGGGCGTTAGCCCCGCGTATAACCGAGTGAAGCGTCCACGACTCGCCACAATCACTAGAGTCGTAAATCAACACCGCTCCCGAATCGCAGCGTTCATCTGCGGTTTTTACGTTACCAGCCGCAGCGTCCTTCTCGCGAGCGCCTAACAGCATGCGCAGAGCCCCGTCTTGCTCCCAAACCTTCGGGTCGCGCACGTGATTTGTGCAGGTATCGGGGTAGTCGCTCGGCTTCAAGACAACGCGCTTTGGCGAGAAACTCAGTCCATCTTCAGAGGTCACCATGACCTCATAGGCCTTTCGACCGACATCAATGCCGTCGGCTTCTGGGTGTGTTTCGTCCATAACATTGCCGGTGTAGAAGAGTCGCATGACCTCACCGGCCGCTGCACCGGTGTCGTCCGCCACACCGCCGCCGTGACTGCAATCGCTGTCATCGCCGCTGCCACCAGCGCGCTTGCCATCACTAGAGGTACCGCCACAAGGCTCAATCCAAGCTGAACCCGAAAACGCACCGTCCTTATCGCAAGCTGCGTCTGGAGAAATTGCAATAGGGAGCGTCTTCCAAGAGAGTAGATCCTCACTCACAGCATGTCCCCAAAAGCGAAGCTCGTTGGCAGGCCACTCTGGAGTGTACTGGTAAAACGCATGGTAGACGGACTTAAACTGACAAAGTCCGTTAGGATCATTCATCCAACCCTGAGGTGGGAAGAGATGAAATTGTGGTGTCCAAAAGTTGTTGGTCATAGCGCTCCATCTTTCTCATTTCTTGCAATTATTATGGCATGCGCGCGCAAAGTTTGTGCAGGTAGGTTTAATTCGTTTTGAGTTGCGGTACAGTAAATGCATACAACATCCAAGGCCGCCAGCTGCGACCTGCACCGCTCGCACCAGCTGCGACCCGCGCGACCCGCACCGCCTGCACCGCCCGCCGCGCCGACCTTGCCTGAACCAGAGAGGATACCCATGTCTGAAACCGCAACTAACCAGCTCCCCGATGTTGCCGAGCGCTTCATGCGCTACGTGCAGGTTGACTCCCAGTCCAACCCTGACAACGACATCGTCACCCCTTCCACGCCTGCTCAGCACGAGATGGCTCGCTACCTGGGCGAAGAGCTTAAGGCGCTGGGCTGCACCGACGTCACCGTTGACGAGCACGCCTACGTCACCGGCACCTTCGCTGCATCTAAGGGCGCCGAGTCGGCTCCCGCGCTGATGCTTTGCTCGCACCTGGATTCCGTCATCGACGCGCCTGCCTCGGGCATCAAGCCACACGTCGTCCACTACGAGGGCGGTGACCTGGTGGCCGGCGTCGTCGATGGCAAGACCATCGCTACCACCCAGGAGCAGGTCCCTGACCTCAAGGATTTCGTGGGTATGGACATCGTTTGCTCCGACGGCTCCACGTTGCTTTCCGCTGACGATAAGGCCGGTGTGGCAGAAATCTGTGCACTGCTCAAGCGTCTGGGCGACAACCCCGAGCTTGCGCACCCTACGCTCAAGATTGCGTTTGTTCCCGACGAGGAGATTGGTCACGGCGCAAGCCTGCTTGACCTGGATAAACTCGGCGCAGCGTACGGCTACACCGTCGATGGCGAGGCTCTCGGCGAGTTCAACTACGAGTGCTTCAACGCAGCTCACGCTGACGTCTACTTCAAGGGTGTCATGGTTCACCCCGGCAGCGCCAAGGACGTCATGATCAACGCAATTACCGTGGCTTCCGAGTTCCAGCAAATGGTCCCGGCCTTTGAGCGCCCTGAGCACACCGAGGGCTACGAGGGCTTCTACCACCCAATCGCCATCGAGGGCTCCGCGTCCGAGGTCAAGCTCAGCTACATCGTCCGCGATCACGACGCTCAGATTTTTGCTAATCGCCAGCAAGTCCTGCAGGATATCGCTGCGTTCCTGAACAAGCGCTATGGCGAGAATACCGTTCGTATTGAGATTCATCAGGAATATCGCAACATGGCCGAGAAGTTCGAGGGCTACGAGTTCCTAATTGATTATGCGCTTGAGGCAAATCGTGAGGTTGGCATTGAGCCTATGCCTGTTGCTGCTCGTGGCGGCACCGATGGCGCTCAGCTCACCTTCCGCGGCCTGCCATGCCCTAACATTGCTACCGGCGGATACAACGCTCACTCCGTTCGTGAGTTTGTTCCTGTGCCAAGCCTTGAGGTCACTGTTGACCTTCTGGAGAAGCTCGTCGCCAAGTTTGCCGCCCGCTGCTAGCGCCGTCGCACCTGCATCGCACGCGAGCCACGCCGCGCGCGACCGTTTGACGTGCAGCTTTGCCATTCATAGCTAGATTTCTACCGTCTACGCTCCCGTTCACCCTTGTCAATAAATGGTGAGTGGGGGCGTAGCATAATTATGAAGGGTCATTGTTCTTTTTTTCACGGAGTAAGGGGGTCGCAATGCTCGCAGTGTTTTTTGGGATCATTGTCGTTGCGGCACCCGTTATAGCTGCGTTTTTAGAGCACTCGGGAAACGTTGGAATTTCCGAGCGTCGCCACAGCCATCACGATACCTACGTGACTCCCGCCGCGCTTACACGTTCGCTCATTATTGACATGGCTTTTGTCAGTGCAATCGCAGTTATTCTCGGCTGGCTTTGCTACGTTAACGTGTTTACGCCAAACCCAGATATTGTTATGGCGTTTTTTGCTTCCTTCTCGGTTGTCATGTTTATGGCGTGGTACATCTTGAGTCGTTATAAGGTCTCGCTTTTTGATGACGAGATGTTTGTAGTGCCCTTTGTAGGCTCTGAGATTTCCATCAACTACCAGGACATTAAGCGCATGGAGTGGGTTGGCGGCCGTCGGGGTTCTGGGTTTAGAGATCTTCTAATTTTGACTTCGAATGCGTCAAAGGTGCGTCTCTCGGGTATGATTGGACTAGACCAAGTGTTGCTCAAGATCGATCGCTTTGACGTCTTGGCACATAGTTCAACTAGATAGAAGTACAATGCTGCGGCTTAGCTCGTGTCAGCTTAGCTCGCGCCAGCGTAGAGCTTACTAGCTTGGAGCTGCTTTGGCGTAGGGCTGCGTCCGCTTGGACTGCGACGCGCGTTGCGTTTGCCCAGCTACGCAGCATGCAGTAACGGGGGACGTTTGTGATTAAGCTTGTTTTATCTGATATGGACAACACGCTGGTACCCTTCGGAAACAAGCGTGTGTCGGACTTCACTCGCAATGCAATTCACACGCTCCTTGAAGAAACAGATATCGCTTTTGGCCCTTGTACCGGCCGAGATTACGTTGAGCTGATGCGTCTTTTTAGCCTCGACGAGTCGTGCATGCAAACAGGAGTCATGTCTACAGGCAAGCGCGTGCTGTACAAGGGCAAGACTATCTCGCTCTCCGTTTTTGATCATAAAACGCTTCAAGGCGTTGCAGACGCTATTGCAGACGAGAAGAACATGTTCTTGGTCTGCTATCCAGAACAGACTAACCTCTTTAATCCAGCGTATGTTGTTGGTGCGCCTGACAATAAAGACATTCTCGCTGATTACGAACGTAGAATGGTGTTTGTCTCGGGTATTGTCGACCAAGTCCCCGACGACGTCGATTTTATCGCCGCAACAGTTGCGTGCCCGGGAACAGAGGAGGACATGGAGCGTTGTCGCCAAAAGATTACCGCAGTCTGTCCAGATGTTTACACGGTTTCGGTCATTCCTCAATGGTTTGACGTGCTGCCCAAGGGTGTGTCTAAGCTGACTGGCTTTGAAACGCTCCTGGAAAGAACAGGTATTTCTCCAGAAGAGGTGCTTGTTTTTGGAGATGGCGAGAATGACATTGATATCCTCAGTAAAGTTCCGCACTCGGTGGCGGTGGCAAACGCAATTCCAGAGGTCAAGCAGGTAGCAAAGCATCATGTTGGCGCATCTGCAGATGACGGTGTTGCGCATGCCTTACTTGAGCTGGTACGCGCAACAAAAGCAGGGGAGACTCCCCGTTTTATGATGGAGAACTAGCATGATTAGACTCATTGCTTCGGACATGGACGGTACGCTGCTGGACCAGAATTCCGAGGTTCCGCCAGAGACATTCGAGCTCATCGAAGAGCTGTACAAGCGCGGCGTTCACTTTGTGGCAAGTTCCGGTCGCCGATACGATACACTGCGTTGGCTGTTTGAGCCGGTCGCAGATAAGATTGACTACGTTGCCTCCCTTGGTACGCAGGTTTATGTTGAGAACGAGGTCATCGACCGCGAGGTTTTCTCGTCAGCTTCTATTCGTAAGCTGTTTGAGTTGACGTCTGAGTTTGACTGCATTCACCTGGTTGTTTATGACCGCACGCACACGTATCTGCTGGACGATCAGAGCTCGTTTGTGCGTGAGCTGGATAAAGACCTGCCTAACGCTGAGCGCGTATTTGATCCACCTTCACCTGACATCAGTATCATCAAGGCTGCTATTTGCTGCGATTCAAGGGCTCGCTCCATGGACATGGCTATGATTCTTGAGCGCGAGATGGGCGATAGACTTTCGTTTATGCCTTCCGGAGAGACGTGGATTGACGTGGTACCTCGTGGTGTGAACAAGGCTACAGGACTTGAGCAAATTCGCAGGTACTATGGCATTTCTCGTGACGAGATTGCTGTGTTTGGCGATTCTATGAACGATTACGCCATGCTTCGCTACGCAGGTACTGCTTACGTTATGGACAATGCTCGCTACGCACTTAAGACGATTGCCTCCAAGGTCATTGCTCCTAACACCGAGCAGGGCGTTCAGAAAGAAATGCGTCGTATTCTGGAAGAGCTGGCGTAAAATTTGTGCAAAGGTCGTGCAATGAAGGTGCAGAATTCATAATTGCCGCCGAAGAATTGTGGAAGCTGTGATAAACTTCTACAGTCACGGGCGATTGGCGCAGCGGCTAGCGCAGGTGCTTTACACGCACAAGGCCGGGAGTTCAAATCTCTCATCGCCCACCATGGAACCTCACGCGGCGCCCTCGGGTGTCGCGTTTTTTCTTAGGAGTGCAATGAATAACCAGGTAGAAAGCGCGTTTTCTGGCGAGAAACCCGCGCAGGCCGACGCCATCATGCAGGCCGGAACCGCCACGGAGCCCGCGCGCTCGTTCGACCGCGCGTGGGACCAGATGCGCCCCGTCACCCTTGAGCGCAACGTTATGAAGAACGCCGACGGATCGTGCCTGGTCACGTTTGGCGACACGCGCGTCCTGTGCACCGCTACCGTCGAAGAGGGTGTCCCCGCATGGCGACGCAGTTCTCGCGCGGGTTGGGTTACGGCCGAATACGCCATGCTACCTGCATCAACTAATCGCCGCACCAAGCGAGAGCGCGCTAACCGCAAGGGTCGCTCCATGGAGATTGAGCGCCTGATCGGCCGCTCGTTGCGCTCCGTTGTTGACCTCAACCGCCTGGGCGAGTACACCATCACGCTGGACTGCGACGTCCTTCAGGCAGATGGCGGCACCAGAACTGCAAGTATCACCGGTGCTTGGGTGGCGCTCCACGATGCTCTCTACTCACTTGTCGAGAAGGACATTCTCCCCAGACTTCCTCTCACAGGTCAGGTAGCTGCGATTTCTATGGGCTACGTGAATGGCAAGCCGCTGCTAGACCTCGACTATCCCGAGGATTCTCATGCGGATATTGACATGAATCTTGTCGAAACAGAAACTGGACAGATAATTGAAGTACAAGGAACAGGCGAGGGCGGTCCGTTTGATCGAGAGCAACTCAACCAGCTGCTCGACCTTGGTCAAGCTGGCATCGCTCACCTTGTTGACCTGCAAAATCAAGTGACTGGATTTAGGGAGTAACCATGAGTCAAAACAGTGAAAATCAGAGTTCTAACGCTGTGACCTTTGATCCAAATACAACCGTGGTAGTTGCAACAGGCAACGCTCACAAACTTGTTGAGATTGAGGCTATCCTCTCTAAGGTAATGCCTGGTATAAGCTTTGTAGCGCTTGGTCAGCTGGGCGATTTCCCTGATCCAGAGGAGAACGGTCAGACGTTCCGCGATAACGCTCTGATCAAGGCAATGGCCGCGCTTGACGAGGTAGATTGCGTAGCGGCTATTGCAGACGACTCCGGCATTTGCGTCGATGCACTGGACGGAGCACCTGGAATCTATTCTGCTCGTTATGCTGGCGAGCATGGCAATGATGCTGCAAACAATCAGAAGCTCTTGGCTGAGCTTGCTAACGTTGCCGATAAGGATCGCACTGCTCGCTTCCACTCCACCGTTGCTCTGGTCTATAGAGACGGATCTGTGCTGGTAGGAGAGGGTGACTGCGAGGGTGTTATTGGCCACGAGCCAAAGGGTCACAACGGCTTTGGCTACGACCCACTCTTCTGGCCTGAGGATGCTCCAGGTAAGACTATGGCAGAGCTTGAGCCTGACGAGAAGAACGCCATATCGCATCGTTTCCACGCTCTGCAGGATCTTTCCAAGCAGATTCTGGGATAGGCACGGCGTAGGTTTCGCGTCAGATTGGCGTCAGGGTCATGTCAGGTTTGCGTCAGATTTCGGACAGATAATCGCCACTGTGTCAGACTCACGTCAGAATCGCGACAGATTCCTGATAGATTCCAGACAGAAAACTACCGATGGGTCAGGCTCGCGTCAGCTTCACGTCAGAATCGCGACAGAATCGCGACAGAATAGCGACAGAAACACGCTATATAACAGGTCAAAACCGGTCAGCGAGATATTTGTTCTTCTCGCCGACCGGTTACTTTTTTGCTTGCTTCAAATGTTAAACTAAATGTAACTGTGACTTCTGTCTTGGAGGTAGACATGAGGATTGTTCGCACCCGCGATTACGAGGACATGAGCAGAAAAGCTGCAAATGTCATTTCTGCACAAATTATTCTGAAGCCAAATTGCGTTCTTGGCCTGGCAACCGGTTCAACGCCAATTGGTACCTATGCTCAGCTCGCTGATTGGTGCAAGAGGGGAGACTTGGACTTCTCGCAGGTTTCTACGTATAACCTTGACGAGTACCGCGGTCTTTCTCACGACGATCCTCAGAGCTATCACTATTTCATGCGCAAAAACCTCTTTGACCTGGTAAATATTGATCTTGAGAATACCCATGTGCCCGACGGCTCTAATCCTGACGTCGAGGCAGCTTGCGCCGAGTACGATAGGCTTGTTGCTAAGGCTGGCTATCCTGACCTGCAGCTTCTTGGTATTGGTCACAACGGTCACATTGGCTTCAACGAGCCCGACGACCATTTCTCCAAGGGTACGCACTGCGTTGACCTCACCGAGAGCACCATTCAGGCAAACAGCCGCCTGTTTGAGCGCATGGAGGACGTCCCTCGTCAGGCTTACACCATGGGCACGCAGACCATCATGTTTGCGCGCAGCATTCTGATTGTGGCTAGCGGCGAGGACAAGGCTAAGGCTGTTTACGACATGTGCTACGGCAACGTTTCGCCTCAGTGCCCAGCCTCTATCCTGCAGCTTCATACTAACTGCACCGTTATTGCTGACGAGGCCGCCCTCTCGCTCTGCCCAGCTGAGTAAGGTCTGGTTGTCCAAAGCATCCAAAAGGCTTCTTAATAGCTTTAAAAGCATTTGTCGAGAAAACAAAACTCCCATTCACGAGAATGGGAGTTTTTTGTTGCGGCTTATTTTGCGTGTTCAGCGACGTATGGTTAGTTGTACTCCTTTATTGGAATATCAAAAATTACTTATAATCCTTGAAGTAACCATTGAGAGCAAAAAGAATCTGGTAGTTAAGGCCAAGCACATAGTCGCCGTTATTGGTATGAACCGTGTGAAGCGTAAACTCAAGATTGTCACCAAACGTGATTTTATCGCCATCTTTTTTGCCAGCACGAGACATATCACCAGTTGAAAGTGGGAAAACTCTACCGGCTGGATTGACCGAAGTAACAAAGAATACAAAAGGCTCGACGGCGTTTTCACCAAGGTTAATGTGCAACTGTTTGAAAATCTGACTGTTTGTTGACACATAGACTACTTCGTTTTTGTCGAGCAGCTTCTTCAGTTCAGGAAGAGTTGCTGCTACCCAAGGTAGATCATGGTGAACAAAGGGATTGTCGCTCGCGAGCGACTGCGCAATAGGCGAGCCGTACTGATAGACATAAACCATCTTGTTGTAGAGCTCGTTGACGTCATTAACAGAGGTCTGAGCTGGTGCGGCCTGGTTAGCCTGAACAAGCTCGATAAGGTTCATGGAATTGAGTTGGTCAGATGAAGCGCCTTTGGACTGTGCTTCAGAAACAGTTAATCCACCAAATGCGAACGACCCTACGCCAAATATCAGACAAAGTGCTGATAAAGCAATAAGGACTTTAGAAGATTTCTTTTTAGACAGAAATGCAATTCCAACAGCGAGCGCAATAAAAATGAGCACAAAATACCAGGTCTTGCTAATGGCGTATCCCAGAGTCTCAGTCATTGGGCCTCCTTGTGTTTTGAAGTTAGTTACTAATTTTATCAGAGGACCCCTATTTGTCATAAATTTGTTGGGGTTCTGACGCGCTGTCGTTGCAAGTCCGATGCCAACCTGACGCGAATCTAACGCGAATTTGACAGCACAACCGATGTTGTTCCCGTGACATTTGTCGTAAAACCTTGAGATTTTATTTTCTACCTCGTATAGTGGAGTTTCGGAAATTCTGACTATTGTTTGTCGACCGGTACATATCTCCGACACTCCACAACGTGTCGCATCGCAAACGTACTGATTGACTTGGAGGATTGATGGAAAACGAGATTCCACCAGTTAATCGTGTAGACGAGATTCACGAGAAGCTCAGCTCACTTCAGGGTCAAAAGCTTAAGGTCAAGGCTAACATGGGACGTTCTCGTATTGTTGAGCGCACAGGTACCCTGGTTATGGCCCATCCATCTCTTTTCATCGTTGAGGTTGGCGAGCGCCGTGGTCGCACTGCCCGTCAGTCCTACCAGTACGTTGACGTTCTGACCGGCACTGTTGAGCTTTTTGATTTTGAGACCGGTGAGCGTTTGTTTGACTTCGAGTTTGAAGAATAGTCCAGAAGCGTAATCTTCTCTGGCTAGGCTTACTCTCATGGCTGCCTCGTTGTCCAATTTTGGACGCCAAATCATTCAGATTCCTTGTAAGGTCAACCTTCACCTGGGCATTCACACTCAGAAAGACCAGCGAGGATACCATAAAGTAGATTCACTCATGGTTCCCGTTGCGTTATACGACACAGTTGTTGTCGATGACGCGCCGGAGCTTACGGTTACGCATGAGCCGCAGCTCTGCGTGTTACCCGAGCGCACAACAACCTGGAAGGCTGCGGTTCTTCTCGCCAATAAGCTGGGTGTTTCCCCAGATGTTTCCATTGACGTGCAAGTGCATATTCCCGAGAAGGCCGGTCTGGGTGGATCGTCCGCTGACGCTGCTGCAACGCTGTATTTGCTTGCCCAGCGTTGGGGCGTTGACCCGCTAGATCCGCTGGTAGTTGAGGTAGCCAAGGCTGTGGGCGCAGACGTTGCGTTCTTCTTGGATCCGCGACCATCACTTATGCTTGGCGCTGGAGATACGCTGATAGAAACCTATACGTCTACTGTTGACGTTCCGCTTGCTATTGTTTTACCAGCAGAAACAGGTGTCGTTACCAAAGAGGCATACGACCAGTTTGACGCGTCACCAATTCCACCGGAATCTTACGAGAATCTGTCCGCGCTTTTACGCGACGCTGGCAATTCTGGTGCCACCTCTGATCACGATGCAAGCAAGCAATTCATCCAGCAGGTAGCAAGCCTCCTCTTCAACAATCTTGTGCCAGCAGCAAAATCGCTAAAACCACAGGTAGCCGAGGTAGAGGAGTGGCTAAAGGCGCAGCCTGGAGTTCTTGGTGCTCAGGTCTCCGGCTCCGGTAGCAGCTCTTTTGCGCTTTGCGAATTACAGGATGCTGCCGACGCAATTGCAGCCGCAGCTCAAGCAAAAGGTTGGCGAGGCTTCTCCACCACCTGCAAGTTGTAGTGGTAACATAGAGCGGCAAATGTTTGATGGATTTATCCCGTCGGACAAGGCAAAACATAACGGGTTGTGGCTCAGCTTGGTAGAGCGCTCGGTTCGGGACCGAGAGGTCGCTGGTTCAAATCCAGTCAACCCGACCATTTTTCCTGATAATCAATGAATTTTCATCATTTTGTGTCGTGAAATAAGCGTTTTGGCAGTCAAAGTGGTAAAAAATGCGATTAGTTGGAATATACAAAAACGCATACATTCTATGCAGATCATCTACCAGCATAAACTCTCGGTCAATTTTGATTGAAACTTTTATGAGAAAACCCAACTGGGAAAACGCAAGTGCCAAAACACCGAACTAGAAAATAAATCTCCAACTAAACGGGTTTTTTACCCAAATCGGACACCACTTTCCCTCATATCAATTTCTTGATTAGTTTTTGTGTATATCCAAGGCTGTTTATACACTTTAACCAGGTCTTATGGATAGCAAGCCTGAAAAGTCTGAAAAATGAAAAACCTGAAAAGCGCATCATGTCTGAGCAAAATTACTCAGACATGGCGAGAAAAATCGGCAAATAGCTCAGATGCGACGCACTTTTCCGGCAAATTACTCAGACCTGTTGAGCAAATCAGGCTCCATGGAGTCGCCAACGTAGCAATGACGGATGTGCGTTGAAGCTCCTGAACAACGCGCCTGAAAAGTGCAAAGAATCTGTATTTGCGACACAGATTCTTTTGCAAAATCAGGCAAATCCACAGATTCTTTAACGTTTTCAGGCAGAATTTACAGATTCTTTTAAGAAATCAGGCAGGACGGCTTATCTCGCAATGAATAGCTTTTGTTTTTTGAACCCTTAATCTCTATCAAATGAACATTATGAACGTTTAGGGCTACAAAAACATAAATAAATAGACACAAAATAAACACAAATGGATTACAATCAGACGAAATGCACTACGTTTAAGGCAACGCGCGCACCGTCGTTCCTACGCGCTTGCACACATGCGTTTTGTTGAAAGGGGTTTGTATGCCTGTTGTTGAGTTTTTTGTAAACGTGTTATCAACACCAGCCATCCTAGTTGGCCTTGTTGCCCTGCTAGGTTTGGCACTCCAAGGAAAGCCAGTTGAGGACCTCATTAAGGGTACCCTCAAGACCATCGTTGGCTTCCTTGTTCTTTCTGCAGGTGCAGGTTTCTTGCAGACCGGATCCCTCCTTGCCTTTGGCGAGATCTTCAACTTTGCCTTTGACATGCAGGGTGTCGTCCCAAACAACGAGGCTGTCGTCTCTCTGGCACTGGGCGAGTTTGGTCAGGCAACCGCAATTATCATGTGTATCGGCATGGTCCTGAACATTGTCCTCGCACGTTTTTCTCGTTTTAACTACATCTTCCTTACCGGCCACCACACCCTCTACATGGCAGCCATGCTCGCCATCATCCTGCACGTCGGCGGTCTTTCTGGTTGGATGCTCTACATCTCCGGCGCATGTCTGCTTGCTCTGATTATGGTTCTGTCTCCTGCATACTGCCAGCCAACCATGCGTAAGGTTACCGGCAGCGATTCCGTTGCACTTGGCCACTTCGGCGGCGCTGGTTACTGGCTTGCTGGTATGGTCGGTAAGCTCTTTGCTTCCGATCGCGAGAATAGCACCGAGAATATCAAATTCTCCAAGCGCCTCATCTTCCTGCGCGACAACACTGTTTCCATTGGTCTGACCATGATCATCATGTTCATGGTTATTACTGGCGTTGCCGTCAGCCGTGGCCTTCTAACCCTGGTACCTGCAGGAACTACCGCTGCAGAGTTTGCCTCTAACCCACAGTATGCGGGCCTTCAGCACCTCGGCGACCTGCTGAACATTGGTACCGAGACCACCACTAACTGGATTGTCTGGGCATTTACCCGCGGCCTCTCCTTCGCTGGTGGTGTTTACATCATTTTGTCCGGTGTCCGTCTGATCATTGGCGAGATTGTTCCTGCATTCAAGGGTATCGCTCAGAAGCTTGTCCCTGGTGCAAAGCCTGCAATCGACTGCCCAATCGCATTCACCTATGCTCCAAACGCCGTTATCATCGGCTTCCTGAGCTCCTTTGTTGGCGGCATCCTGGGTCTGCTTATCCTGGGTGTCATTAACGCACAGGTCGCAGCTATTGCACTGATTCTCCCAGGCGTTGTTCCTCACTTCTTCTGCGGCGCAACCGCAGGCGTTTTTGGTAACGCAGAGGGTGGCATCAAGGGCTGCATCGCCGGTTCCTTTGTCCACGGCCTGCTCATTACCTTCCTGCCTGCACTGTGCATGCCAGTCTTTACCCTTATGGGCTTCACCTCCGCTACCTTCTCCGATGCTGACTTCTCCATCATGGCTCTGATCTTTGGTAACGTTGCTCTGAACGTCCAGGGTGCAATCCTTACCGGCATCTGCGTTGTTTGCTTCTGCCTGCCAATCCTCTTCAACCTTGTTGCTCCTAAGAAGGCAGAGGAGAAGAAGGCCGAGTAGAAGAAGGCCGAGTAGAAAATCCGCTCACAGATTTGCAGCTAAACATCAAAGAAGCTGCAGAAATTGCGAGTAGAATTTAAGTATCTAGGTCGGGCTTTGTCCTTGGATGAGGTCCGACTTTTTAACCCACGTAAACCTCATATTGTGCGTGGTGAATTGAAAGGGGTTCTTATGGCTATCCAGAAGATTCTTTGTTGTTGCGGAAGTGGACTTGGCTCCAGCCTTATGGTTGAGATGCAGATCCAGGACGTCCTGAACGAGCTGGGCGTAAGCGGCGTTGAGGTTGAGCATTCAACCGTTTCCGACGTTACTCCTGGCGCAGCTGACCTCTTTATTGTTGCTCGCGACCTCGAGGATTTTATCGCCGGCATTCCAGAAGACGAGAAGATCGTTCTCTCCAACATCCTTGATAAGGATGAAATGAAGGAAAAGCTTACCGAGAAGTTCGGTCTGTAAGCGCAGTTTTCGCACGCAGCTCCGGCTTGCACGCAGCTCCGGCTTGCGCGTGGTGTCGACCTACTGCGTTTCTCGCACGCAATACGTGAAAGGAAATTACATGGACGTCGACCTTAAACAGGTTGCTCGTGAGGTGCGCAAAAGCATCCTCACGCAGGTCTTTACGGCCAAATCCGGCCATCCCGGTGGCTCGCTTTCTGCAACAGAAATCCTGACCTATCTCTACTTCAAGGAGATGCACGTAGACCCCACCAAGCCAAACTGCCCCTGCAGGAATCGCTTTGTGCTTTCAAAGGGTCACGTTACCCCTGCGCTTTACGGCGTTTTGACTGAGCGCGGTTTCTTCCCCAAGGAGGAGCTCAAGACCTTCCGCGCGCTCAACTCGCGCCTTCAGGGTCACCCAAACATGAACGATACCCCTGGCGTTGACATGAGCACCGGTTCCCTGGGCCAGGGCGTTTCCACCGCTGTTGGTATGGCGCTGGCCGGCAAGAAGTTCAACAAGGACTACCGCGTCTACGCACTCCTGGGTGACGGCGAGATTGAAGAGGGCCAGGTCTGGGAGGCTGCCATGTTTGCGGGTAACCACCAGCTTGATAACCTCACGCTTATTGTTGACAACAATAACCTACAGCTTGACGGTTCGCTTGATCAGATCAACACACCAAAACCAATTGACGAGAAGTTCAAGGCGTTCAAATTCCACGTCATTGATGTGGCAGATGGACACGACTTTGAACAGCTTGCTGCTGCATTTGCTGAGGCTCGGACTGTTACGAGTCAACCAACCGTTATCATTGCCCACACCGTAAAGGGCAAGGGCGTCTCCTTCATGGAGAATCAAGTAGGCTGGCACGGCAAGGCTCCTAATCAAGAGCAATACGAGCAGGCACTTAAAGAGCTTGAGGGAGAGGTGGCATAACATGGCAGACGTACAGAAAATTGCCACCAGAGAGGCATACGGAAAAGCCCTGGTAGAGCTTGGTAAAGAGCACGACGACCTCCTGGTCTTTGATGCTGACTTGGCAGAGGCTACTCGCTCCGGTAAGTATGGCGAGGAGTATCCTGATCGCTTTGTGGACTGCGGTATCGCTGAGGCCAACATGATTGGCATGGCAGCTGGCGTTGCAGCTACTGGTCACAAGGTCTTTGCAACCTCGTTTGCTATGTTCACGTCTGGTCGTGCGTTTGAGCAGATCAGAAACTCGGTGGGTTATCCTCACCTAAACGTTAAGATTGGCGCTACGCACGGAGGCCTCTCGGTAGGAGAGGACGGCGCTACTCATCAGTGCAATGAGGATATTGCTGTTATGCGTACCATTCCTGGTATGACGGTCATTATTCCATCTGACGCTGTTGAGGCTGAGGCAGCCGTCAAGGCCGCTTACGACCATGACGGTCCTGTCTACATGCGCTTTGGCCGCCTCCCTGTTCCTGTGTTCAACACCAACCCTGATTACCACTTTGAGCTGGGCAAAGGCATTGTCCTTAAGGAAGGTACTGACGTTACGCTGGTAGCTTGTGGCCTTATGGTTCCTGTGGCTCTAGAGGTTGCTGAGCAGCTGGCAGCTGAGGGTGTCAACGCCGAGGTTATCAATATTCACACCATCAAGCCTCTGGATACTGAGCTGATTACCACTTCTGCAGCAAAGACTGGCAAGGTTGTGACCATTGAGGAGCACTCCGTTATCGGTGGTCTGGGCAGCGCCGTCTGCCAGGCTCTTGCAGAGAACGCCCCTGTTCCTGTTAAGGTTATCGGTGTTCAGGACACCTATGGCGAGTCCGGACCTGCTCTTCAGGTTCTTGCTAAGTATGGACTGGATACTCCAAGCGTCCTTGCATCCGTCAAGGATTTCTTGAAGTAAGTTCTTCGAGCTCCAGCGGATTTCCGTGTTTCGGAGCACGGCAGCGCGTCTCAACAGCGCATGTTACCGTCGCACAAACAAAGCCCTTCTCGTCATCTGGCGAGAAGGGCTTTTTGCATGCAGAGAATTTGTCGAGTCACCAGATCGCTTACTTTCACCCCGCCTGAAAAGTGCATCATGTCTGAGTAAATTTACTCAGACATGGCGAGAAAAACCGGCAAATAGCTCAGACTTGGTGTACTTTTCCGGCAAAACGTTCAGACATGGCGAGAAAATCAGGCTCCACGAAGAGCGCCCATGAAAAGCAACCTTGAGTTCAAAAAGTCCGCCTGAAATGTGCAAAGAATCTGTATTTGAGCCACCGATTCTTTTGCAAAATCAGGCAAATCCACAGATTCTTTTGCATTTTCAGGCAAATTTTACAGATTCTTTGCAGAAATCAGGCGCGCGCCTGAGCGCGTCCGGGCACGCGCCGAACACACCGCCCGTCTGGCGAGAAAACCCGTCCACTAGCAGCGGTTACGCACAAGAAAGCCCGGTACCCACATGAAGTGGATACCGGGCGGAAAGCACGTTTGTGCAGCTAGCGCGGTCGCGACGTGCGGGCGGCGCTCGCGGCTCGCGACGTGTTACTCGTTGTCGCCAGCGGTTGCCTGAGTTGCGGAGATAGCCTGATCGGCATCGGAAGCGTCTGGCCAAGACCAGTCGGTGAATGCTGGGTGATCATAGCCCTTCTCGACAGCAAACTCGAAGGCCTCGGTGCGGAAGTTCTCCCACTCATCAATCTGATCTGCCCACTTCTGAGCGTCAATCATGCGAAGAGCGTCAGCAGCAAGTGCCCAACGGTCCATGTTGTTCAGGCGCAGCATGTCGTAAGGAGTTGTGGTGGAACCCTGCTCCTCGTAGCCGTGAACGTTGAAGTTGTCGTGGTTTGGACGGTTCCAAATCAGGCGGCGGACGGAACCAGCGTAAGCGTGGAACGCAAAGAGAACTGGCTTGTCTGCCGAGAAGAGCTTGGTGAACTCCTCATCGGAGAGAGCCTCGTTGTTCTCGGAAGCATTCTGGATCTTGAGCAGGTCAACAACGTTGACGAAGCGAGCCTTGATGCCCAGCTTGCCAAGCATGTCAAGAGCTGCCAGGAGCTCCTGAGTTGGGACGTCGCCGCAGGATGCAAGGACAATGTCCTCCTCGCTAGCCTCAGCGTTGGAAGCCCACTTCCACTCCTTAGCACCAGCTGCAAGCTCCTCACGAGCCTCGTCGAGAGTTACCCACGTTGGAGCAGGCTGCTTACCAGCGAAGATTGCGTTGATGCAGTTTGTGGAGGTGTAGCACTTCTCGCCAACTGCAAGCAGAAGGTTAGCATCTGCTGGGAAGTAGATATTGGTGATGTGATCGTTGTTGAAGCTCTTGTTGAGCATGATGTCAACAAAACCAGGATCCTGGTGAGAGAATCCGTTGTGGTCCTGGCGCCAAACGTGGCTAGAGAGGACCAGGTTGAGAGCGGAGATAGGCTTGCGCCATGGAATGTGGCGGACGGTAGCCTCGAGCCACTTAGCGTGCTGGTTGATCATGGAGTCAACGATGTGAACGAATGACTCGTAGCTGGACCAGATACCGTGGCGGCCGGTCAGGGTATAGCCCTCAAGCAGGCCCTCGCACTGGTGCTCGGAAAGCAGCTCGATAACGTTACCAACTGGGGAGATGTGCTCGTCGTTCTCAAAGTCGTCGTTGAAGCCGCCAAACCACTGCTTGTCGGTTACCTGGAAGGATGGCTGCAGACGGTTGGAAGCGGTCTCGTCAGGTCCGAAGATACGGAACTCGGAGCGGTTGCTGTTGATGAGCTCAGCGGTGTACTCGCCAAGGACGCGCGTTGCCTCAGTAGCACCAAAGCCGTGGCCCTTCTCGGCAACTGGGATCTCGTACTTCTTTGCGTCAGGAAGGACGAGGTTGCGGCGGATTGCGCCACCGTTTGCGTTAGGGTTAGCGCCGAGGCGGAGGTCACCCTTAGGCATGAAAGCGGTAACCTCTGGACGGATTGCGCCCTTCTCGGTGAAGAGGGTCTCTGGCTTGTAGGAGCTCATCCAGTCGCGAAGGACCTGGAAGTGAGCCTCGGTGTCGCGAGCGGATGCCAGTGGAACCTGGTGTGCACGCCAAGAGCCCTCGGTCTTCTTGCCGTCGATGTAAGGAGGGCAAGTCCAACCCTTAGGGGTGCGGAAGATGATCATTGGGTAGTAAGGACGAGATGCGTCACCTGCAGCAACGCGAGTCTTGATTGCGCAGATCTCGTTGAAGACAGCCTCGAGCAGAGCTGCAAAACGACGGTGGATAGATGCGTGATCCTCGTCGTCGAAGCCAGCAACAAAGTTGTATGGGTGGTAGCCCATGCCGCGGAAGAACTCGTCGCGCTCACCGTCGGAAATACGAGCAAGGATAGTTGGGTTAGCAATCTTGTAGCCGTTGAGGTGCAGGATTGGGAGAACGATACCATCAGTCAGTGGGTCCATGAACTTGTTGGTCTGCCAAGAAGTTGCAAGTGGGCCAGTCTCTGCCTCGCCGTCGCCGACAACAGCGACTGCTAGCAGGGATGGATTATCCAGGACTGCGCCGTATGCGTGGGACAGGGTGTAGCCCAGCTCGCCGCCCTCGTGGATGGAGCCTGGAGTCTCAGGTGCGTAGTGGGAAGGAATTCCGCCAGGATAAGAGAAGCGACGGAAGAACTTCTGGAGGCCCTCTTCATCGTCGGTGATGAATGGGTAGGTCTCGCGATAGGTGCCGTCGAGCAGGGACTGTGCGGTACCTGCAGGTCCACCGTGACCAGGGCCCATGAGGAAGATGGTATTCTGGTTATGGTCGCGAATGAAGCGGTTGACGTGGCCGAACAGGAAGTTCAGACCTGGGGTGGTTCCCCAGTGACCAACCAGGCGATGCTTAACGTCCTCGCGAGAGAAACCGTCCTTCATAAGAGGGTTGCTGCGAAGATAAATCTGACCAACAGACAGGTAGTTAGCTGCGCGCCAATACCTATCGACGCCGGCAAGAGCCTCCTCAGATACAGGCTGATTCAGGGTCTGCCAAGGTGTGCCGTACACGGGCTGAGCCATGTGCTCCTCCTTTTCTTGGGCTGCTGCCTGTGCGTTTACGCAGGTTAGGCAACCTCGTTGCTTCCATCACCTGAGCGAGTGTTTGTTCGCACTCAACTGGGCGCGCATAAAACATCACATACATAACAGTATGATGCTTCGGCTATGTCTCAAGTACTACTCTAAGTGATAAAACGTTTTATCACTGTGAGATTTCTGGAATTTTCTTTCCTGAGAGACGCTTAAGGTGTCTTTTAAACAGCAAAATGATCCCCCAACAGTACCCACAATGCCAAAATGCAACCAAAATGGTGCCAAGTAGAGTGCATACACACCAAAGTGGTAAAAAAGCCGTTTAGTTGGAGATTTCATTTTTCTGCATACAACGTTTACCCAGATAAAAGTTTTTGAGGCGGTAAAAAATCGTCTTAGTTGGGGATGAATCGGCCAATTTAGAGTTTTCATCCCCAACTAAACGGGTTTTTTACCTTTTTCGGCACATAATTTTGAGCTTAAAAATTATGTATTCATGGAAATGTATTTTATTGCACATATATGCAGAAATCTGATTAGCAACCAAAAAGACGCACGCTATTCTTCTCAATCATGCGCGGCTCAAGGATTATCTGGATTGACACGCTGTCATCCTGCGCTTCGATGCCGTTATTTTTGCCTGTCGCAGCTGCTTCCGTCGCGGCTGCTTGCGTCGCGGCTTCTTCCGTCGCAGCTTCTTGCGTCGCAGCTGATTGCGTCGTAGCTGCTTCCGCCGCAGCTCTCTGCACAACATCCGCTCCATGCTCACCCAGACGACGAAACATAATCGAAAGCGCGGCATCCGAGAGCTCATCAACGTTTTGCTCAATCGAGGTCAGTGCTGGTTCAAACAGCGCATCTGAAATGCTGTTATCATATCCGACAACAGAATAGTCGCGTGGAACATGCAGGCCGCGCTCATACAGGTAGCGCAGCAAGCCCAACGCAATATTGTCGGACGTCGCAACAACCGCGGTAGCGTTCACACGAATCAGCTGTTGAGCTGCAAGATACGCATCAGGAATGTAATAATCGCTGGTCAGCACAAGCGACTGATCCAGCTCCAGGCCCTTCTCGCCAAGTGCGCGAACGTAGCCGTTGAGGCGTGCGCAGCCGGTGTTGGAGGCGGTGTTGACCATGCACGCAATCCGGCGATGACCGTGATCTAACAGGTATTTTGTGGCCAGATAGCCGCCAAGCTCATTGTTGAACGTGACTTTGTCGCAGTCGAGCGCGTCGATGGTTCTGTCCACCATGACGTACGGCACGGGCAGCTGCTCCAGGTCGGCGATGAGCTGCTTTGAGGCTTCTACCTCGTCGGACGTGATGATAAAGATGCCGTCGGCGCCGCGATTGACCAGCAGTCGCACAAGGTCCGCATCGTTTGACGTGCTGTTATCCGAGTTGGTGATGAACAGCGCGTACCCGCGGCGGCGGCACTTCATCTCCAGCATCTTTGCAAACGACGAGAAAAACCGGCTCTCGATATTCGGCACAATCAGCCCCAGCGTCTGCGTATGCTGTGTGACCAGGCTTCTTGCAATCTGGTTGGGAATGTAGTGCTCGCGACGGGCAACGTCGAGGATGCGGCGGCGGTTCTCGTCGCTCACGCGCACCGGCCGGCCGTTCAGCACCAGCGAAACCGTGGCGGGCGACAGCCCCACCTCGCGCGCAATCGTTTTTAGGGTGACTTTTTCCGCCACGTTACCTCGCAACTTGCCCCGTTTATTGTTGTTGCTTAAGTATAATAGTCGAGAAACCCCTGCGGCTGGTCGTCCGCCAAAAGCCAGACGTTGTCTCCACACGACAACCGCACCTGGACTCCGAACCGCACGCAAGCTGCACCTACGCCCCGGCGCTCGCACGACAACCGCATTCCGAGAGGACGCGCATGAACATTACTCCACAGGAAATCGCCGAAACCCTCGCCATGGTCAGCGAGCAAAACCTTGACCTGCGCGCCATCACGATGGGCATCTCGCTCAATAGCTGCGCAGACGAGGACCTGGACCGCATGTGCCAGAAAGTCTACGACCGTATCACACGCCAGGCCGAGCACCTGGTGTCCGTGGCCGAGGACCTAGAGCGTGAGTACGGCATCCCTATTGCCAACAAGCGCGTCTCCGTCACGCCAATCGCGCAGATTGCAGCATGTACCTCGGCGCAAGACCTGACCCCGCTTGCTCACACGCTTGACCGCGCGGCCGAGACACTGGGCATCGACTTTTTGGGTGGCTTCTCGGCACTGGTTCACAAGGGTCTTGGCGACGCTGATCGCCGACTCATCGCATCCATCCCCGAGGCGCTGGCTACCACGTCGCGCGTCTGTTCCTCGGTAAACGTCGCGTCTACGCGCGCAGGCATCAACATGGACGCCGTCCTGCTCATGGCCAAGACTGTGCTCGAAGCCGCTCGTCGCACCACCGATATCCAGTGCTACGGCGCCGCTAAGCTGGTCGTTTTTGCCAACATGGTGGAGGACTCCCCCTTCATGGCCGGCGCGGTCCACGGCAGCGGAGAGGCGGACGCCGTCATTAACGTGGGCGTTTCCGGTCCTGGCGTCATGGCTGCGGCCCTCGCCGAGCTCCCCGACTCCGCAAATCTCATGGACGTTGCCGAGAAAATCAAGCAGACGGCATTTAAGATTACCCGCGCCGGCGAGCTGATGAGCCGTGAGGCTTCAAGGCGCCTAGGTGTCGAGAAGGGCATCGTAGACCTTAGTCTTGCGCCTACCCCAGCAGCCGGCGATTCCGTCGCTAAGATTCTGGAGCTCATCGGCGTCGGCGAATGCGGTGGTCCGGGAACTACCTGCGCACTTGCCCTGCTCAACGACGCTGTCAAGAAGGGCGGCGTCATGGCGTCGTCAAGCGTTGGCGGCCTGTCTGGCGCATTCATCCCGGTCTCCGAGGATGCGGGTATGATTCGCGCAGCTCAAGACGGTGCGCTTTCGCTCGAGAAACTCGAAGCAATGACCTCGGTGTGCTCCGTTGGTCTGGACATGATTGCTATTCCTGGCGATTCCTCCGTAGAAACTATCGCAGGTATCATCGCAGATGAAATGGCTATTGGTGTCATCAATACCAAGACCACTGCGGTCCGCGTTATCCCAGCTATCGGCTACAACGAGGGAGACGTCCTGGAGTTCGGCGGTCTCTTTGGATCCGCGCCCATCATGCCGGTCAACCAGTTTGCGGGTACGGTGCTTGCCCACCGAGGCGGTCGCTTCCCCGCTCCGCTTAATTCGCTTAAGAACTAGCAAAAGAGCCTCCACATGAACTGCCTCCTATTTCTTATGTCCAAGAAATGGGAGGCAGTTCAATCGGAGGCTCTTTTTAGTTGCAGGTTTTATGCGCTTGCGACTCAATGCTCACCGTGCACGCCGTGCGCGTGGTGCTCGTGGTGCTCGTGACCCGCGTGCGCGTGGTGCTCGTGACCCGAGTGCTCGTGGTGCTCGCCGTGCGCGTGCTCGCCGTGCTCGTGGCCCTCATGCTCGCAATGGCCATGCTCGTGGTCGCAGTGTTCATGCACGCAATGACCGTGCTCGTGGTCGCAGTGCGAGTGATCGTGCTCGTCAGCCAAGTCCGACTGCTCGTGCCAGAACGCCGGCACAAACGCCTCACGAAGTCCATGGCGCAGCAGGTCGCGGCCGATAAACACGCACCTGGACTCTTCCTGAGGCTCATCGCCCGTAATGGCCCACGCACGCTCCACCAAGTCAAACTTGACCCACTGATTGCCGCATGGCAGCGTACCCTTTGCACGCGCAAGCTTTCCAAAAACGCCTGCCGACGCTGCGTCCAAAAGCCAAATCAAGTGTGTCGGACTTGGAAGCTCGGCATGAGTCAATGCCATAGTCTCCAGGTCAGGCCCCTCGTCCTTCTCGCTAGCTGGATCTTTAAGAACAGAACCGTCAAGCGCGCGAGTCAGCAGACCATTCCACCACTCGTCGGGAATATCAGCATACGAAGACTTGGCGATAACCTCTGCCTGCGGATTCATCTCAGCCGCAAGCTGCTTAATGGGCTCGGAGGCATCCTCGCTACCTGGAGCAAGCTTTGAAACCACCACGCTTGCGGCGGCGCTCAGCTGGTTATCAAAAATCTCTGGAAAATCGGTGCGCTGATTCTGCCACGAAACGGCGTCAACCACGGTAACCGGCGCCAGCAAACTAATGCGTTCCCAGGCTACCCGATTCACGTTATCAAGAATGCTCTGCAGCTTAGCCACGCCAGTTGGTTCAACAATTAAATACTCGGGGTCGATGGTGTTTGAAATGGTCAGCACCGACGTTGCAAAATCTTGCTTACCCGAGCAACAAATGCAGTTCTCGGTAGACTCCCAAACCTTAAGGTCAGAGTCCTGTCTCAGGCGACGCGCATCGATATCTGCCTGGCCATATTCATTCTCGTAGATAGCAAAATCTCGCCCAGTCCGGCGCACGAGCTCCTGAATGAAGGTGGTTTTACCAGCTCCAAGAAAGCCTGATACAACAAGGATTTTCATGAATACAACCGCTTTCTAAACACAGTCAATGCAAAAAGCTGGCGAGAAAACCGAACTTCTCGCCAGCTCAAACATACTAAATATCGAGACCTAGTTGATTACCTAGTCGATAACAACAACTGGCTTGATGAGGTCGGATGGCTTATCACGCATGGTGAAGAGAGCCTCCTCGAGGTGATCCCAACCGTGATAGAGGTGAGTAACCTCTGGGTGAAGGTCCAGACGACCAGAAGTGACCAGGCTGGAGAGCTTCTCCATGCGCAGACGGCCGCCAGGCATGAGGCCGCCACGGATGTCCTTGTGGCCCATACCAACGCCCCACTCGACGCGAGGAATGTTGACGTAGTCGCCGAAGCCCAGGTAGTTGACGTTACCAATCTTTCCGCCAGGCTTGAGTGCCTTGACAGCATCCTCGAAGGTCTCGCAACCGCCGCCGTCGACGCAGACGCGGTCAACGCCCTTGCCGCCGGTGAGCTCCATGACCTGCTCCCAGATTGGGCCGTCCTTGTAGGAGATGAAGTCGGTTGCGCCGTAGCCCTTAGCTGCCTCAACGCAGACTGGACGGGTACCAACAGCGATGATGCGAGAAGCACCGTGAAGTGCAGCACCAGCAACGGACATGAGGCCGACAGGTCCAATGCCGATGACCAGGACGGTATCGCCGAACTCAACGCCAGCCAGCTCAACTGCGTGGAAGCCGGTTGGAACCATGTCGGAAAGGATGCAGGCGTCTGCTGGATCCATGCCCTCTGGCATGTGAGCGAGGTTACCGTCAGCATCGTTGACGTGGAAGAACTCGGAGAAGACGCCGTCCTTGAAGTTGGAGAACTTCCAGCCAGCAAGCATGCCACCGGAGTGCATAGAGTAGCCAGCCTGAGCCTCAAGGGAGTTCCAGTCTGGAGTAATTGCAGGAACGAGGACGCGATCGCCAGGCTTGAAGTCCTTGACAAGCTCGCCGACCTCAACAACCTCTGCGGAGCACTCATGACCAAGAATCATGTTGTGACGGTCGCCGATTGCGCCCTCCCACAGAGTGTGAATGTCAGAAGTACAAATTGCGACCGCAAGTGGCTTGCAGATTGCGTCCAGAGGACCACACTTTGGTGTCTCCTTCTCAATCCAGCCGGACTCGCCGATCTTGAGCATTGCATAACCCTTCATAAAACCCTCCTAAAATCTGTGTTTCTGCAGTTGAAACACTACATACCTCGTGGAGGAGCACGCCCTTTGCGTGACACTGACGAGGCTTATAAACGTTTTTGCGAAAGCTCGCTGCTTTGTTGCAGCCACAATTGGGTCCTCTCTACAACAAAACGGCAAACACTCGCGAGATACATTTTCAAGTACTTTTTTATGTAAATCTAGAATGAACCCGTGAAAGGTTGAGCAGCTTTTCATGAATTTTGGCCTGGCGAGAAATGCGGTTTGCAAATAACGGATATTTGTGCACGTAGACAATGTGAACGCTAACATACCTTTCACCAAACCTCCGACCGATGTGAAACAACGCTTGTCGGCGAGCGGTTACCGTTCACCGAATCAAAAGGGCAGATGTCCACTTTTCTGTTGTATGCAGGTGTTTTGTAGTGCTACGAGGAGGTGCTTTGTTGTACTTCTGCTAGACGGGTTTCTCGCCATTTGTTCGGTTCGCGCCTGATTTGCTTCGCGCCTGATTTCTTAAAAGAATCTGTAACTTTTGCCTAAAAGCATCAAAGATTCGGTGGATTTGCCTGATTTCATCAAAGAATCTGTATCCAAAATACAGATTCTTTGCACTTTTCAGGCAGAATTTAAAGCGCGTCCGAGTTCGCCCCCCTCTATGGAGCCTGATTTTCTCGCCATGTCTGAGTGATTTGCCGGAAAAATTCACCAAGTCTGAGCTATTTGCCGGTTTTTCTCGTCATGTCTGAGTAAATGTACTCAGACTTCATGCACTTTTCAGGCTCGCAATTCCAAGCCTCACTGATAGAGCTCACGCATCACCGCAGAAACCATGTGTTATCTGCGCCAAGTCAAGCTAGATCCGCAAAACCGTATATACTCGAATGAAGCGTTATCTGGCGAGAAGCCCCGTGTGCTCGGAACCCTCGTGGATCCGCCGCTCGTCACGGACCCGCTGCTCGTCACGGATCCGACGCGCACCGCGAGCTCGGCACGCCATCAACCGCAAGACCAGGAAGGAAGCCTATTGGAAACATTCGAATTTGTGCTCATTGTTTTGACCTGTGTCGTAGCTTCCTCGGTTATAGACAAATTTGTCAACGTCTCCATCCCGGTTATCCAGGTGATTATCGGCCTGTTAGTTGCGCTCATTTTGCCCAGTGTCCAAGAGATTCACCTAGAGTCCGAGCTCTTTATGTTGCTCTTCATTGCCCCACTCCTCTTCAACGAGACGAGAGAAACCAACATTCGTGCACTTCTCCTTAACCTGAACAGCATTTTGTCACTGGCAATTGCACTGGTAGTTGTTAGCGTGCTCTCGGTCGGTTACGCCCTTCATCTGATGGTCCCCTCAATCCCTCTGGCTGCGGCGTTTGCACTGGCCTCGGCGTTAGGACCAACTGATGCAGCCACGGTTACCGCACTCAAGTCCAACATCCACCTGACTCATCGTCAGCAGACGCTTCTCTCTGGAGAGTCTCTGATTAACGACGCATCTGGCGTTGTCGCGTTTCAGTTCTCTGTTGCAGCAGCTGTTACGGGAACGTTTTCCCTGATAGATGCAGCAGGATCCTTCACGGTGCTCTTTGTAGGCGGCGTGGCAATGGGAATTGTCACTGGCTTTGCCTTCTCTGCCATCAACGCAATGCTTGGTAGGTTGGGTTACGAGGACACCGTAGCAAACGTCCTCTACGAAGTACTGACACCGTTTCTTGTCTATCTTCTTGCCGAAACCTTCCACGTTTCTGGCGTACTTGCTGTTGTAGCGGCAGGCTTGGTGATTGCGCTCCCTCGAGGGCAGAGCAATAAAACACTGCTTGCAAGGCAAAAATTAGTCTCGGATTCTACCTGGAAAGTCATTAGCTTCCTCATCAACGGTACCATCTTTGTCTTCCTGGGGATCCAGCTCCCTCTTGCCGTGCTTCCAGGCACCAACGGAGGCCTTAATATCCTGCAGATTCTGGGAATTGTTGTCGCGATTACCCTGTTCATGCACGGTGTCCGCTTTACGTGGCTCTACGTACTGGAAACTCACAAGCTCCACAAGGGCGGCCACCTCTGCACCGGTAAAGATGACGAAAGCGACTCCGAAGACACGAATGACGAGAAAACTGACGAGCAGCCAAAACCCACGTGCACTCCAAAACCCATCTCCATCACATCGACCGAGCTCATCAAGAACGTGCTGGTCACCACCATTGCGGGAGCAAAAGGTGCAGTAACGTTGTCGATTATCCTCACCTTGCCACTCATGACCCAGTCCGGAGCAGCATTTCCACAAAGGGATCTGCTGATTACCATCGCCGCCGGCGTTATTCTCGCCACGTTACTCTTGGCAGACAATCTGCTACCGGTGCTGTCAAAGTCTCCGGAAGCAGACTCTGACCTGCCCGAACGCCTCCACAAGGGAGAGATTGCTGTTTTGGAAGCAACGCTTGCAGAGCTCAGGAGTTTGCTGCAGTCGGAAAACGCCAATGCAAAGTATTTACCTGCACTTCGTTTGAATATTGCGCGCTACACCAATCGCCTATTTGCGTCTCACTTTACGGCGCCTAACTCAAGCAAGCTGATAAAAGAGTTGGTACTTCACGGAACCGAGGTTCAGCAGGAGTGCCTTGAGCAACTGCACGAGCGCCACATCAAAACAAAAAATCCCATTCCGTGGGACCAAATTGTCGACGATATTACTTCAATCCGCAGGTCAGTAGGTTATTATGGACCCTTCGCAAACATTGCCTCAAAGACAAACCACCGCTCACGGATTGCCGTTGCCCTCCACGAGCTTAAACTAGCTGCTCAGCGCATCATCGATGGCGGTATCAGACACCTAGAAGACGCAGATCAGTCCTACTACCAGGCTTGTTTGTATGCGCTTGAGATGGAATACGCTGAGCTCGACGACCTGGAGCGTATTGCTAACGGCGACGACGAGCAGATGGCTATTGTCGCGTCAAACCTGATGATTGACCATGAATCAGTAATTGAGTCTATTTGGAGTCGCATCAATATCAACAAGGAGCATGGTTCCAGCGATACTCAAGCCTCCTACCAGCTACCTTACAATCTGAGTTCACACAAGATATCGCCGCACTTTAGGCAGCAACTTGCGGATGCTCGAAAGTACGCCGACGACGTGGCAGAAAACGCGCTGCGTATTGAGCTGGACCAGATTTCGCGCCTGCAGTTTGAGGGCGTCATTGACCGCGAGGTTGCCGCTCACCTGCGCGAAAACGTCTACTACCTGCAAATGACGTTTAGTGAGTAGCATGAGCGCTATACCAGACACGCACCCCACCGCCAACACAGCTACACGCCCCACCAACCCCACGGCGAGAAAAACGATCATCTCCGGACTTTCTATTCACACACAGATGTCCTCTGTAGCTGGAGCGCCTGTTGTCTACCTCTTGGGAGACAGAGCCGACAACTCCCCCGTTCAGGTACCGGTAGGCGTTAGCCTGGTAAACGTTCGTGTTGACCTGTGGGAAGAGAATTTCTCGCCCTGGTGCGCTCCGCGCGTTTTTGCTAAGGGACCCAACTTTGGTGATGGCGCCCAGAAAACGTTCGATACCCTCATCAACCATGTCATCCCCCGGGCGGAGTCGGAGCTCGCCGAGTCACCGGCATATAGGGTGCTTGTGGGATACTCGCTCGCGGGCCTGTTCAGCCTCTGGGCCGGCGTGTCGCAGTCCGGCACACCGCAGCAGGTCGCACGCGGCTGCCAGCCCGACGACACCCCCACCCCAACCTTTCAGCGCATCGGAGCTGTCTCTGGATCGTTTTGGTTCTCAGGGCTTTTGGACTACGTAGATCAGCAGCTCAACGGAGGAGCGGTCGGCCTCACACACGCCTATCTTTCTCTGGGTGACCGAGAAGCACGAACCCCCAATCCGCAAATAATGCACGTGCGAGAAAACGCAGAACTTCTCGCCAATAAGCTGGAAAGCGCGGGAATCACCTCAACGTTTGAACTCAACCGCGGAAACCACTTCCAAAACGTTGAGGGAAGAATACAAAAAGCTCTGGACTGGCTGCTCAAATAGGGTAAGATTCTTCAGAACGCACGTGTCCAGAGAGGTTTTATGCCCAAACCAAAGCAATTTGACAGCAAAACTGAATCGTCCCATGCAGCCTCCGGTAAGCAATCTGACTACTTTTTTGCGCTTATTCTTTCCCTAATCTTTGGCATTTTTGGCATTCCGCAGTTTTATCTTAAAGGCTGGAAATCGGGACTTACCCGACTTGCCGTGAACACAGCACTGATTGTTGGCGCATTTACTCTGGCTCAAATACTTGCTTTACCATCGATGCTCTCTTATCTTTTACCAGCAATTTTTTCACTTCCGGTTATCGAGAGCGCTCTGAACCTCATCTACGAGGATGTTAGTGCTCCCAAAAAGCTCATAAAAGGCAAGCTCAAACCACATAAACGATACGCGGGAAAACAGAAAGCTGGAATCGTACTCGCCACGTTGACGGTAGTGCTCTACTTTAGCGCAGCGCTCACGCAGCCGCTTCCAACCACTTTATCTACCGCGGGATCCTCGGGCCAACAAACCGCAGTTCAAGCGCCTGACGGGTCCTCCCAATCAGACCCCGGTGCGCCGTCTACCACCGCACAGACCAGCACAAACGTAACTATCAAGTTTATCGACGTTGGCCAGGGAGAAGCTATCCTCATTGCCCTTCCTGAGAAAACCATGCTCATCGATGCCGGCCCCACAGGCTCGGCTCCAAAAATCGCGCAGGTGCTCCACGAACTTGGTCGCGAGAAAATTGATTACCTGGTAGCTACCCATCCTGACGAAGATCACATCGGCGGTATGGCAGACGTCATTTCCAGCACCCAAATCGGGACCATTTACGCGCCAAATAAGACAAACAACACCGCAACATACAGGAAGTTTCTGACCGCCATCCAGGATAATAACCTGCAGATAACCCTTGCTGAAGCAGGAACCATCATCGATCAAACCGATGCTTACAAGTTAGAAATCCTTTGGCCCACCAAAGACGCAAATTTCCCCGACACCAACGATTACTCGATAATCATCAAGCTAACCGTGGGCACCAAAACGTTCCTCTTCACGGGCGATGCTCCTACAAGCGCCATCCTGCAGACTAACCCGGGCCACATTGACGTGCTTAAACTCTCGCACCACGGCTCCCGAACGGGCACAAACGAGCAGCTGGTTCGCAGACTCTCGCCTACCTACGCCATCGTCTCGTACGCCCTAGACAACTCCTACGGCCACCCCATGCAGTCGGTCCTAAACGCCCTCCATAAACATTCCGTTGAGGTTTGGGGAACAGGCGCCAACGGAACCATTACCATTACCTGCGATGGTACAACCATTGATATATCTAGCGAGAAAAACGGTACCGTTGTAGCGCCTACCTCACAAGAAAAATCTGGCACGTCGTCGACATCGAGGTCCAAGTAATGAAAGCAATCATTGATCGATTTGAAGACAACAATCTTGCCGTGCTTGAATTAGATGACCAGCCAGGCGATATGCTGACCGTTTCTATCAACGAGCTACCAAGCAATGCTTGCCAGGGCGATGTACTTTACTACCAAGATGGCACGTGGATGCTAGCCGAGGAAGAAACCGCTCAGCGACACTCCGATATCGACGAGCTGTTCAACTCCTTGCTTGCACATGATGATACGGAAACTGAATAACCCCAGATAAAGCCTAAAGTATGCGATTTTGGAATATTTATAAAACTGCACGTCAATCCATAAATATGCGATTTTCGCATATTTTGTAATACACTCATCTACCTGCATAAATAAAAAAGACGCCTTGTCGAGAAAGACGTCTGTGTAAGGCACTTTTATTCAAGAAAACTGTGTTATATTACATATAACACCGGCGCGCATCCTCGCTCTGCAGAGAGAGAGGGCACGCCATTTACTTTATAAAGCCACAATAGCTGCGGCCATTCTCTTCTCATCTTCAGCTAGAAGTACTCGCATTGTCCAACCCTATCGAATCCAGCCACTTTTGCGCTTCACTAAAAGTATACGTGCCCTTTACCGCCAGTCCAGGCATTACAAGAGAAGCACCGCACTCTCTCTGGTACTCCTCAATCATGTTTCCAAATCCTCCACCGCCATGCGTGCAAAACGGAATGATTGTTTTGCCGCTCAAATCCGTTGCCCGTAAGAACGAAAGCACCGGAGGAGCAAATGCTCTAAGCCAGTTGGGTGATCCTATAAAGACAGTATCAAAGTCACTGACATGTACATCACTTGGCATAAGCGCAAGACAAACGCCCTTTTCTATTTGCGCTCTAACCTCTTTTACTGCCGTGTTATACGAGAAAGAATAGGGATCTTGAGGCTTAAGCTCCAACAACTCACCATCGGTAATCAGCGCAATATCCTCTGCAAGCCTTCTTGTGATGCCGGAATATGAATAGTACACAATCAAAGGCTTCATGTAAGAATCTCCACTACCGGTCGAGAAGAACGTGCTGTTGCAGCATTACGTCAAAATCTACACTAAACAAAAAGCCGCTCTAAAGCGGCTAATAACAACGGCCAGGATTTGCACCTGGGTCATCTCCAACAAGGGCACTGCTAATTGTGCTACACGTTGTTAATGTAATTCTACATCCCTTTAATGTGATGTCAATAAAATAAGTTATGACCAGCGCTTTCCGTCTGGATCTAGATTAGACAACCAATTTATTTCATCCTGAATCTGTTGTCTTGATTCCTCGCTTTGATCCCAATAGCCGCGTCCAACTGAAGTTGGCGCCATGTGGGTAAACATCCAGATGTTACCAGGATTTTGAAGTGCAGTTACTATTTCCGGATCACTTACTTTCTCTAATGCAAAATTTTCAAGTTTTCTGACATCCATAACAACGCGTATATATTTATCTGTATAACGAGGGATGCCTATTGCAGCGACACGTTCGTCCCAATTTGGTGGATGAAGAAAAACTTTTGTACCCGGAGAAAAATGACGCGTTCCATGAACTATACGTTTATCTTCCCCAATCTTATTTTCATCTCTGACTTCTGCCGTAAGGCACCATACCCATTCTGGAATTTGAGGTGCCTTTTTAATACATCTAGCAAGTGTTGTATAGAATTTCTCGACATCTACACCAGTCGCAACCTGAGACATCTGTCCGTCAAAAAATCTATTACATTTCCAAATGCCCTCTTTTAACAAGATGAAATCGCAAGCATAAAACAAGTTCCAGATAACATCCTGAAATGCTCCAATAAGCTTTTTAGGTGGTTTGGGTAAATTGGGACAAATTGTTAAGGCATCAGGTTCTAATGGACTTTTAAAAAATGCCTTGCCTTCAAAATAAAAAAACTCTCCAAATCACAGGAATCTCATTACATGTAGCTTTTGTTACATATTCCTCAAAGAAAGCCCCACCAGTAAAGTAAGTGCCTTTTGCTTTCTCAAATTTTTTAGCAAGTTCTTTGCCCTCATCTCCAGAAAAATATCCTATAGCTAGGCTTTCATTCAAATCACTAAGAGGACCATCAGCGTCTCTTATAACATAGACAGTGGGAGGATAGGAGCCATGACCACTTGAACCAAAACATGCACCGACATTAATATTCTCAATTTCGTAATCACCTGCAAAAGAATATCCTCCTAATCCCCTTTCCTCAGGACCGAGTACGCGCCAAGAATCAGTCAAAAGCCTATACCCTAAAGACAAAAGATCATGCTCTAGGCGTTTGTAATTTTCTTTAGAGGTTGGATGACAGCGAAGAAACGTTGGCATGTCATGTCTTAGAGCTTTATCACAAATTAGTTCTTCTCCATTAAGGTATGCCTCGTAATTAAAAAGATGAACATCAAACTGTGGTAACTCTTTGGCTGCCG
Source organism: uncultured Atopobium sp. (assembly GCA_938028565.1). Classification (GTDB taxonomy): domain Bacteria; phylum Actinomycetota; class Coriobacteriia; order Coriobacteriales; family Atopobiaceae; genus Lancefieldella. The sequence continues at coordinate 58,359 of CALIZS010000024.1, forward strand.
ACCATTCGTTATACCAAACAGGATTAACAATATTGGGGTTTTCTACAGAAGATTCGAACAATAGAGCAATTTGCTCCATCCCATCCTCCTTTAAAAAATGGCATCTCCATGCAATATGAAGATGCCAAAAAAGATAATTGGCTCTCTTGAGCCCGCACTATCCAGTACGCAATTTGGTAGCACTATTTTACATCAAATGAGAAATACCATGAGATAGTAAACTTAAATAAATCCATGCCAACAAAAAACGAGACCGATTCCCGACAAGCAACTGCCCGGGCGTATCTCGTTTTTAGTCAGTCTATGTAATCGTTAGCGCTTAGTCAAACCAGATCTTCACGACGTCACCGTCTGCAGATGTAATATCCACAAGTGTGCCACTCTCGCCAGTCTTTGCGGCATCCATAAGTGCATCAAGATTGATGTTAGAGAGCTGCTCCTGAGTTTCCTGATTAAGGTAGTTTCCGCTGACCTGAATTCCCGAATTCAAAACAAACTTTGCCAGGCCCAGAGGCACACACATATCAACAACGTCGCCGTCGTCAGAGACTACATACAAGTGCAGGCCGTGTTTTGCAGAGCCGTTTCCAAGGCGGACGCCCTTCTTCTTGCTACCGTCAGCCTCGTCGTTCTTCTCGACTTTTACCATACTCTTGCCAAAAAGCTTACCAAAGCTGAAACCTGAAGACTGAGTAGCAATACCCTGGTTGACCTGCTCTGTAGGCTCTTCTACGATCTCTGCGGGCTCGTCAGACGCAACAGAAACAACCTCAGTAGCACGCTCCCTAGCAGCAGCGCTCTCCTGGGCAGCAGCGCTCTCCTGGGCAGCAGAGCTCTCCTGAGCGGAAGCGCTTGCGCCACTCAAAAGCTCGTCAACAGACACACCAAGGAAGCGTGCAAGATCTGGCAACAGCGAGATATCCGGGTAGTTAATGTCGTTCTCCCACTTGCTCACCGCCTGCGGGCTCACGTTCAGCTCTTTTGCCAGGCGCTCCTGCGTTGCAGTTCTAGCCAAACGAAGACGTGCAATACGACGACCAAGGGTCTCAGATGAAGTAGTCATAGTTGCTCCTTTTCTCAACTTATTATTACTGAAATAGCTTGCGGGCCGCTGATTTCACTATGAGTCGTAATAATACGTTCAACAAGAACGCATCAGTTGAGTTGGGTATCGCAACGGTTTCCGACCACTCAACAGCAGGTTGAGTTCGCAGGTAAACTATGCTTTTTGACCGAAATTTACTTGCCCTAAAATCATCCTCCCTCTACCATTTAAACAAGAAACTTTTGATGTTTTAGAAAGGTCTGTCTATGGCTGGCGAGAAGAACTGGGTGTTCTGGACCAGTGGTGCGCATATTGTTTCTGGTTTTGAGCAATGCGCTACAAACGGTTTTGTTGGCGTTGACGCAGATGGTGTCGTGTACCTCTTTGATAACAATCAAAATGTCTTTGCTTCGGCTCATGCTTCAGATATTGAGGGAACCGTCAGTAGCTGGAGAGTCACCTGGCTTACCATTGATGATAAAAGATATGTCCTAGAGTTTGTTCCTCTTGCAGATAAGATTGCTCCTCGCCTGATTTTTGGAGCCATAAGCAATGTGTTTATGCAAGAGCTCCATCATGGAGACCAGGAGAAGGTCCCACGAGAACTCCTCGAAGACTTCAAGATTGCATTTGAGAACGCTAAACATAAGCGCTAACAAACTAATTTTCTGAATTATTCATATCCTTGCGAATAAGCTCTTTGATGTAGCTTGAACGGTTCTCTTTACCTTCCAAGAACTCTATTAAATCGCTATCGCTTGGATATAGATTAAACATAATTGCCTTTACGTTATTCTTTCGATATTTAGCGCTGGCCCTTTTCTGTGCTTCACTAGTAGCCATAATGGATGCCTTTCTTATATACTTTTCTAAATATAAGCTGATGTAACAACACACGCTATTAATCATATATTTAATTTTATAATAACCCTAGTTTTTAATAAAATTCACTGCGACTATATCTTGATTACCATACGATCTCCCAGGTAGTAAAATAACAAAAACGGGGAAGATGAATTTATCATCGTCTTGATTACCGTACGATCTCCCAGGTAGTAAAATCGTCAATTACGCAATCCGTGAACGAGGCTGGTCTTGATTACCGTACGATCTCCCAAGTAGTAAAATTGGCAAATGTGGCAGCGAACGCAGCACAGGGTCTTGATTACCGTACGATCTCCCAGGTAGTAAAATATTGCTCAGGCATACCGTGAGAGCCTACAGGTCTTGATTACCGTACGATCTCCCATGTAGTAAAATTGCTGTCCACTGACTACCGCCGCCGTTATCGTCTTGATTACCGTACGATCTCCCAGGTAGTAAAATAGGAAGCTGAAGACGCAATAAAGGGTTATAGTCTTGATTACCGTACGATCTCCCAGGTAGTAAAATTATGGATCTGCAGTAATTGTTAGCTTGATGGTCTTGATTACCGTACGATCTCCCAGGTAGTAAAATTCTCAGGGTCATGAATAACAATCGCCAGCTGTCTTGATTACCGCACGATCTCCCAGGTAGTAAAATACTGATCGAACTTGGATTCCATTAGATGATGTCTTGATTACCGTACGATCTCCCAGGTAGTAAAATATTAGTGACATCTGCAATTACTCCAAGGCTGTCTTGATTACCGTACGATCTCCCAGGTAGTAAAATTATCGTTCTTAACCATAGTGGAAGTATCAATGTCTTGATTACCGTACGATCTCCCAGGTAGTAAAATCTGTGTTGCTGCCTGCAGATCTGCACCGCTGTCTTGATTACCGTACGATCTCCCAGGTAGTAAAATTAGCCATCAGTCTGATACATCTTCATGATGGTCTTGATTACCGTACGATCTCCCAGGTAGTAAAATTGCATCAATGGTGCTCTGAGCCTCTGTGAGGTCTTGATTACCGTACGATCTCCCAGGTAGTAAAATACCCTTGCGAAGTTTAAGACGCGCCCAAGTGTCTTGATTACCGTACGATCTCCCAGGTAGTAAAATTTGAGAAGTTCAACCAGCTAAAGCACGAGAGTCTTGATTACCGTACGATCTCCCAGGTAGTAAAATGCCATCGACCGTATCACTGAGGAGTGCGGAGTCTTGATTACCGTACGATCTCCCAGGTAGTAAAATGTGACGTTGGAAGACCGTCAATACCAGTTGGTCTTGATTACCGTACGATCTCCCAGGTAGTAAAATTGTAGAACCGTTAGACCACGAACTAAGCATGTCTTGATTACCGTACGATCTCCCAGGTAGTAAAATTGCTCCCTGGACGTTAATAGTCACGTCACTATCTTGATTACCGTACGATCTCCCAGGTAGTAAAATTCAATACCCACAAGCTATAGCGCGACTTGGGTCTTGATTACCGTACGATCTCCCAGGTAGTAAAATAAAAACTACGTTCTAAAAACCTCCATTCTCGTCTTGATTACCGTACGATCTCCCAGGTAGTAAAATCCAAAATCAGGCATATTGTCGTTGAGGTATGTCTTGATTACCGTACGATCTCCCAGGTAGAAAAGTCAGCAAAGGAATTGCCTGCCTCGTTGGTGTCTTGATTACCGTACGATCTCCCAGGTAGTAAAATCTGCTCCCGTTCCATAAACACGCATTACAGGGTCTTGATTACCGTACGATCTCCCAGGTAGTAAAATTTCATTCTGTAGGTAATTTAGCCAGTCACTGTCTTGATTACCGTACGATCTCCCAGGTAGTAAAATTTCATTCTGTAGGTAGTTTAGCCAGTTATTGTCTTGATTACCGTACGATCTCCCAGGTAGTAAAATCCAAAAGTCAAGGGCTCTGCCCTTATACCTGTCTTGATTACCGTACGATCTCCCAGGTAGTAAAATACTCGGCAATAACATGGCAACAACCGAGAGGTCTTGATTACCGTACGATCTCCCAGGTAGTAAAATGAGACGTGTGCTGCAGCAAAACGATTCGCAGTCTTGATTACCGTACGATCTCCCAGGTAGTAAAATTTCATTCTGTAGGTAGGTTAACCAGTCATTGTCTTGATTACCGTACGATCTCCCAGGTAGTAAAATCCTTAAATAAACGTGTCTCTTAGATTGACCGTCTTGATTACCGTACGATCTCCCAGGTAGTAAAATGGGTCTACCAATTTTTACTACCCCCTACCAGTCTTGATTACCGTACGATCTCCCAGGTAGTAAAATTTGTTGTACGTATAGCGAAAACGCTACATAGTCTTGATTACCGTACGATCTCCCAGGTAGTAAAATGTTTTGCTTGCAGCCAACCAGCGCATAGATGTCTTGATTACCGTACGATCTCCCAGGTAGTAAAATACCAAGCCCTTGTTTTCCTTGTTTAACAGGGAATTCAGGGGCTTAGTATTTTGAAAACTATACAAATTTCTCCAAAAAATTCACGATAGTTGATATAATTTATAAAAACTAGCCCGGGTTGCCCCGGGCTTCGTTTGCGGCTCAAGCATAAAAATGCTTGGCCTTGTCTAGATCCGTACGATCTCCCAGAAAGTATGAATCAAAACATATGCATATTGTATCAGAAAGCTTCTTATTAAGAGGTGAATCGTGCAATACTCAATAGCAATTCGGTCAGCGGCATATTTATCCTGTAAGCACTCTCAACTTCAAATTGATAGACATGAAGAAGGAATTATTACTGTCCCTATAGAAGATATAGGGATGATTACCATTGATCATCCTGCAGTTGCCATTACAGAAAGACTTATAACAGAAATTAGCAAAAATAAAGCAAGTATTTTATGTTGTGGAACTAATCATATTCCAGAGGCGATTATTCTTCCCCTCGTAGGTAATTGCCGGCAAAACGAGTTAATCAGTCTTCAATTTAATGTGAAGAAGCCTTTACAAAAGCAACAATGGAAATCGATTGTTTCTGCCAAAATTTATAACCAGTCACTCTGTTTAGAATATTTAAACCTTCCATTTCATTCGGTTCGAAAACTAATTGATAAGATACAATCCGATGATGCGACTAACCGAGAAGCTGTAGCGGCTCAGGCTTACTTCAAAATTTTAATTACGGATGGATCACGACGAGATAGCAACTGGACCCCTTCTTTAGACTATGGCTATTCGATTATTAGATCTGCAATCATTCAATCATTGATTGCCCATGGATTAATGCCTTCAAAAGGTATTCACCACAATAGTATTGAAAATGCATTCAATTTAGCGGACGATCTTATCGAGCCATTTAGGCCAGTCGTAGATTTTTATATTGCGTCGTATAAATTAAATGCAGAATTGTCCCATGAAATTAAAATATCTTTATCTAAGGTTTTAGAGCTTTGTGTTCATCATAACGGAAGAAAAATTTCCGTAAGACAGTCAATAGACGAGTTAATTGAATCCTTAATTAGAAGTATGAAGGAAGGAGATTCTTCCGTTCTTTCATGTCCTTCTCTTTTACCCATTGAATTGATTACTTTTGAATAAGGAGAAAAATGAGAGTCATGAGATTACTAATTATGTTTGACTTACCAACCAAAACCCAATCTGATAAAAAGGCATACCATGAGTTTCATAAGTTCCTGGTTAGCTCTGGCTGGATAATGGAGCAGTTTAGCGTCTATAGCAGAATAACTTTAGGTACTGAAAACACAAATAGCCATCTCTCAAGAGTAAATAAAAATCTTCCTCCCAAAGGATGTGTAACTGTTCTCGAACTTACTGAGAAACAATACACAGGAAGGAAGATTCTAATCAACTCCACGAAAAGAGAAGGGTTATCTTATAATCCAGCTCAACTCTCACTAGAGTTTTGATTCTTTAATAAGTTAAACCACATTAAACCTAAACAATCTTCATGAATAACTTCAACGGAGGTGTCCTTAGTCCAGCTTCCTATTGTCTTTACGTCCTTTGACAAAATTCTATCAAATATTAATCTCTTGCTATTAATATCCAAACCGCTTAGCCTTCCATAAATACCATCTATCCTCACTATGTCATCATTTCTAAGGACAACAGGCATTGAATTCTCTGTTATACGTGATGGAATTGGTTCCCATTCCTGTGTTGTAACTTTTTGTCGAGGTATATATCTGGACACATAAGACCCTCTTTTTATTTTATCTAGATCAGCAAAATATACTGGCTCTATCAGCCATTCACCTCTTCCAGATTTTCCCTCCTCATCAAGCCATAGTCTAATGTATGCACGATCTCCCAAAATTCTTGCAAACTGTCCCCCTGTTGGATCTCTAAATAGATCAACAGTTCCAATTCCTTGTTTTTTCCCTTTTAAAATATGAACGATTTTTTTATCGCTCACCTCTTTACCTAAATATTTATATTTAGTCTCTTCATAAATTAAGCCATTCTTTTTATTAGGGCGATACATTGTAGGAATTACCCATTCCCTTGCTTCACGCACCTGATCAGCAAAGCCTTTCCATGGTTCAGCAATAACTGAATCCCTTACCTCTCTCAAGCTAGAGCAAGAAATTGCAAATTCCTTAACCATTGATGCGCTACAGGCTGCAATTACCGCAGCATCAACTGCATGATGTCTGTTATCGCTACGATCTTTTGTATCATCCTCACCAAAATTGAGGCCCCATTTTCTCCTCAATTTTGCAGTCATTCTTCCGTTTACGGCATAGACATGCTGCTTTTGATCAAACTCTGTTGAAAAATTCAATGAATCAGAAAGCCAAGCAGCAATTGCTCTGGCCATATATTGAGTATCCACCATATTACGTTTAATAAAGGAAACCTCTTTTTCAGCAAAATTCTCTTCCAATAACTTTGATTTTTTACCATCGGATAATCTAATGTTAGACAAAACTCGCAAGCAGAATTGTTCCCAATTTGGATGACTGCCGTCATTGGAGTTCATCCATTCGTATGGGGTTCTATTTCCTTTTTCTTGATTAGATTTTGCCAGAACAAGAACTTTATTCGACTTCAGATCATCAGCGCTTCTTGAGTATGGAAGCACATGATCTATCTCGCAATAGTTATCGTCTATTAAAAAGCGTCTTCCTCCTGCGAATGCGATATCACCAAGACCTTCTCCGGTATATATATCTTTGCCGCCCTGTTCTTCATAAAGCTTCATCTTGGTAATCTGCTTGCCAGTTACCTCTGACTGATCAATATGAAGAAGTTCGGCAATTTTATCTTTTATACGCTCATTCTCTTTTCTATTTTCATTTTGTCCTTTTGCAATTTTACTTTTTTCTTTTGCCGACTTAGCAATATCGTTGCCCAATTCAATACGGATTATGTTAGGCATTCCATATTGTTTGATAGCAGAATTAATCATTCTTCTTGCTTGGGCAAGAACTCTTAAAACAACAGGGTTTGTACATTGCACATCATAATCAGAATATGGCAACAGAAGAGGCTGTCTAATTCCTTTTTCTCTTAACCTGAAACCTTGGAGTCCAGATTGCTTTTCAGCCTCATCAAGAGTAAAAGCTTCTCCATCTAAAAATTGATCATGTATCATCTCCAACGCTTGAATAGATCTGGATCCATATCCCTTAAATATTTTTGTGTTATAAGGCAGCGATTCTATTAAAGCAAGTTCATCTCCAGAGATTTCTAAACTCTCTTTTTCTTGATACATTGAAATTCTTCTTTCCAAACTATCAAGAGATGACGCATAGGTAAGAGACTCAGCAATCGCATTAGAAAATTTAAAATCATTCTTCATTCTATTTAATAACTGAATTCCTGATTCTGATGCTGAAAGAACTCTACAAAATGTATTCCAGGCTTTAGGTACGAATACTGGATTCTTCTCTAAATCTGGTTTAACTCCTTTAAAGCCAACCAAATTGTCATCGTCTATCAGCTTGCGCAAAGTTTTATACGTAACCGATTTAACTTTAGCGCCTTGATGAACACTAAACATCTCATTAATAACTGCATCTCTAACTTCTCTTGTTAGAGATTGCTCTGGTTTATCATCAAATTTCAAACGTATATTTCCAAGCTTTTCATAAGCTTTAACGACTTCAGAAATTAAATCAGCATTTGCCGCCCTTTTTTGGGGCTCATCACTATATTGATCAAAGTAAACACAGTAGCCCACCTTTTGATAAGTCAATTTATCAAAAGCTTTAGTATCTTTAAGCCAATTGAGCTGTTCTAAATAAGCATCTCTAAATTCTTCTGATGTATGAGTATTTCCAAACTTCTTCTGTTGCTCAAATAACTCTTTAATCTCATCCACAACCATTGGATGAGACACGCAATGTTTATAATCCCCGGCTTTGTTTCTATAGCTACGAGTTGAAACATAGCTCTCTTTATACAAGTACTCACCAAAAGTTCTATAGCCTGATTCTTTTAGTGCTTTTTTATTTTCTGAGATAGCAGAAAGAACTTTTCCAGCTTCCTCAGATTCAGAAGAAACTTCAGTAGAAACTTCTCCATTAATTAAAGTCTCTTCTCCTCGATTAATATAACCACGCTGACTACAGAACCAATAGAGAATACGGGCCCATTCTCTGTTAGAGAGTTGTCGATCAAGTCCCTGACTTCTTAACACAATAACCGGTAAATCTATTCCGTCATTACCGTTTTTCTTAGTTTCAAACCACTTGCAATCACAATCCTGTGGAGTAATTCCAAATTGTTTTAATACTTTTAAAACATTCTTTTTTCTTGCTGCTCTTCTGTCGATTTGTCGTCTAATCGAACGCTTTTCTCGCCTTACTGCAGCTAGAGATTTTCCGCTTCTATTTTCAGGAGCTTTGATAATTCGGCTTGAAAGCAATTTTACTTCTTTAGCTTCATAATCAATAATAGCTAATCCACATGAGGCTTTTCCTAAATCAACTCCAAAAACAAGTCCACGATCAGATTTTGACATGGCAGCTCCTTGATTAAAATCAAACGAATAATGCAATTCTATATCTGTAGCAAATATTGAAGAATAGACTTATTTAAACTATTCCATAAACGGTAATTCTTTTATTAGGGTAAATAAAATATAAATCAAAAACAGCCTCCCCCATACAGGAGAGGCTGTTCTAGTTCAAACGATTACAAAGGGTGCTGCGTCTGAGAGACTATGCACGCTTACGAAGACGAATACCAGAAGCTATTGCGCCTGCAGCAGCAAGCATACTGACAGAAGACAGAACAACGGCAGCGTCAGAGGTATCTGGCAGCACTCCCTTCTTGTGCAACTTATGCTTCTTCTGCGAGCTGTTCGTGCTGTTGTTGGTGCTGTTGTTGGTGCTGTTGTTGGTACCGTTGCTGGTGCTGTTGTTGGCGTTGCTGTTAGATGGGTCGCTTGCAGTATCGGTCACGGTAAGAGTTCCAGAAACGTAGATGAACTCGTAGTCGTCAGCTGAACCACCTGCAGGAGTCAGCTCGTGCGCACCAATGCTCAGGACAGTTGTGCTGAGGGTAGGAGCGGTGTAGTTGCGAGCAGTATCAGCAGTCTCACCGTTTACAAAACCGATAACAGTAAGCATAAGCTGAGGAGCAACGCCCTTCTGAACAGTCTCGCCAGCATAGGTCACAACAAGCTGAGCCTTATTGATTGTCCAAGTTGCATCCTTAGTGGCAGTGGTACCATCTTCCCAGGTGTAATTCATAGGGTCAGCAAGATCAAGTTCAACTTCATACGTACCAGGATAAGTTGCTGAAACCTGGCCACTAACAACTACCTGTGGGTTAGCGGTGGCATCAAAACCACGCTGATTATGACCGTTATAGGTATAGTTAGTTGCGGTTGGAACAGCAACAGTGCCCTTCTGAACGCTCATCTTCATAGGAATGGTGAAGTCATACAGACCGCTGTTCTTGATGGTGATGCGCGTATAACCATTGCTTGCAGCAGTTGGAGTACCAGAAATAGTTGCAGTACTTCTACGAGCAGCTGCATCATTCTCCATTGGACTAAGTGTAAGACCAGCAGGCAGGTTGCTTACGGTAAAGGTATCGTAACCCATAGTAGATGCGGCCCAAGGAATAGTGATTGGCTCGTTGTAGGCCTCACCAACCTTTGCAGGAGTGATCTTGTTAGAAGGAAGCACTACGCCAGCGGTATTGTTAGAATTCTGGAACCTGGTGTTCTCGATAGTCAAATCACCGCTATCGGTGGTGGTAAGGTCAATTTGAACAACCGTGGAGTTCTTAACAGTTGAAGTACCTCTATTATCAAGACCGTTATAGAACGTAACATTGTCAAAGGTTACGTTTGCACCAGCCTCAACAATAACATCGCCCTCAAACTTCATATTTGAAACGGTTCCGTTAAAACCAGCTGGAAAAATGATGCGTGAACCCTTAGGATTCAGGCCAGCGTAAATCTGAACGCGCGTACCGTTACCCAGATACGTGCTCTGATAGGTACTAGTAATGTTGGTTACGGTAGTAGGAACAGTGAAGTCCTGAATAGAAGAAGCGCTACCGGCACCAATAGTCACCCTTGAGCCAGAGAAAGACCATGTGGATGCAGCGTCCATCGCAGCCTTGTTGTTGCTGTAGATATACTGCAAACTGCTAGAGCCATAGCCCGAGAGCCAGTCCGTAATCTCAAATGTTCCATCTGCATAAGCCTTTGTTACAAATGGCGAGAAAAACAAGCAAGCAGCAATTGCCATCACAACAACAAGCTGAGCACGGAGCCTACTTGGCACATGCTTAACGTACATAGAGCTTCCCCCAATCTTACTGTTTATATGAACTCTCCAATTGAGCCACAACAGTTTTGCCCATATAGAATTCGTATCTTATCAGATAAGTTAGCCTTAGGTAACAAAAAAGACCAACAAAAAGACCCAAGTTTTTGACCTTGGGTCTAATCAACGCTTTAACTAATGTGCGTAACTACTTAATTACTTATAACTGCGCGCTCTTCTGGCGTCATTACGAGTTCTCAATCTCATTAAGCTCTGCATCAACTAATGTTGCTCCAAGGGTGTACTTGAAGTGCGCAAGCGCAAACTGATGATTCTCAGGCGTCAGCGATGCAACTGCTGGCTCAACAACCTCAATGTGATAACCCAGGTTGTAAGCGTCCACTGCCGTGTGCAGCACGCAGATATCGGTAAGAACACCGGTTAGGATAACCGTGTTAATGCCGCGCTCCCTCAGACGAATATCAAGATCAGTTCCCGAGAAGGACGAGTAGTGACGCTTGTCCATCCAGAATACATGGCTATCGTCTTTATGCTGCTGATAGAAATCATTTAGAGGACCAAACAGGTCTCTACCACTTGTGCCAATAATATTGTGAGGTGGGAAAAGCTTAGTCTCTGGATGGAAGTTATCCTCTGGATCGTGAGCATCAATAGCAAAGAAAATATAATCGCCACGATCAAAAGCGCACTTTGTAGCCTCATAAATTGCGTCTGAAATAGCTTGAGCTGGCGCACCTGCTGTCAGCTTTCCGTCATCTGCTACAAAATCGTAGGTGTAGTCAATCGAAATCAAAGCTTTCTGCATGTTTGGTCACGCTTCTTTCTTGAGTTTAAAAGAACAGTCAGTAAAAGAATAGACGCCACCCATTGTACAGGTGACGTCTCTGTATTCCACGCTTAACACGTAATTGTTTTATGTGTACGTATTTGGCGCATGGCGGCAGTCCACTTACTTCTTCTGAGAGATTATCAGGTCAACGTTTTCTGTCTTAGTGTCTTCCATACTCTTACCGCCTTTGATGTGATAGTACTCAACAACTGCTTGTACCTCAGTCTGATCAGCAAGAGGCTTTTTCTGATAAGAATCGTTAATAACAAATGCAAAGACCCTCTCGCCACTCTCAAGATAGTTGGAATCGTTAGCCCATACGGAATTCTCAGAATTATCTAACTTAAAAGTGTAATTTACCCAGTTTTCAGACCTATTGATAATCTCAAAGACGTAGCCTTCAGAGTAACCATCTGGGGATTTAGCAATACCAACATACCTGACATAGAGATCGTCATTATCGATAAGAACCTTGTCCACCTCGGTCTTCAACTTAAAGCGCATCTTATATTCGCCCTTGGTAGAAGAGAAGTTATACGCAATAGTACCCTTGTCTGCCATTGCATCAAAAGGCTTGTACTTAAGGCTGGAATAATCACCAGATGTTTTAGTGACTTGCTTCAGGACTGCCTTGGAACCGTCAGAGCCCTCAATGGTCATCTGGCCTGAGGAATCAACGGTTGCTGTATAGCTTCCGGCGTTGCCTGCAAGGGTGATGGTAATCTTGCCATCGGCATCAGCGGTCCAGGTAAAGGGCTTCTGAGCGCCAAAACGGATAAAATTGCCCGTGCCGTCATCAGCAAAGTCATAGCCATAAATTGACTTCATGGATTCTACTGCCGTTGGGTAAACACTCTCGGGGATATCTCCCTGGTTAGGATCACTAATAGACTTTGCTTCCCAAACGCCCACAAACGGAGCAAGAGCAGCTTTCTTCTCTTCTGCTTCCTTCTGAGCTGCAATCTCTTCAGCCGAAGGCCCACCAATGTTAGGAGTGCAAGCCGTAAACATAACACCAGTAGAGAGCGCCAAGACAAGCGCAAGAACTGGCAGTATTCTACGTTTTTTCATCAAGTGTCCTTTCAATGGTAGTGATCAACCTGAAGATATGCGTTCTTTTGTTACTCAGACTTAGGAGGGATGTTTAGATCAAGTTCTAATCTCTGCCTTTGCTGAGTAAGTACGCTCGTTGTTGGGTCAGTGTAAATAGTATCAACCGTGGCTTTTGGATTGGAAAGTGCCACAAGAGATCCAGGTGTTTGCGAGACATTAGGAACGAACAAATAGAACTTCTCACCAGGTTGTAAGGAGGCTTGACCAAAGGCTTTCAGAGGACCATGTAGATCTCCAAGAGAGAACTCTCCGTAAAATGACTCAGGACACTTATTGATAATCTCAAATACGTAACCTTCTTGAGAGCTTCCCGGCACCTGAGCGATAGCGTACAGATTCATATACAGCTTATCTGTATCGATAAGAACTTTATTGACCTCTCGAGTTATTTCAAAATTCTTAAACTTGAGATCGTTATACCTAATCATGGTTGGTATGGTACCTTTATTGGTAAGTTGATCAAATGGCTGATAGGTAGCACTTGCATAGTCTCCAGCAGTAGTTGAAATCTGCTTAAGCTCGGCGTCAGTCTCATCGTAGCCAGTGCCCTTGAGCCTTAACCTGCCAGTCTCAGCGTCAATCTGTCCCGTAAAAGAACCCGCAGTACCCTCAAGGGTAACTGTAATCTTTCCTTCTGCATCAACAGTCCAGGTAAAAGGCTTCATTATGCCAAAGCGAGTAAACAAGCCAGTTCCATCCTCAGCAAAGCTGAAAGCATAAATTGCATGGAACTGTTCTTTATAATCGTCGTAGCCTGCTCCCTCCCTCAGGTTTCCTAGTCCGGGTTCAAAGATGTCATAAGCTTCCCAAACACCTACGATCTGACCAGCAGACTTTTTGTTTCCTGCGGGACTATTATCCCCAGATGAACAGGCGCTGAGCACTGCACTTACAGAAAGCACCAGTGCAAGCAGGCATCCTAACAGCATTTGACGCTTTTTCATTAAACTTCCTTCCATACGTGCAGCGATATAAAACTAACTCTTAACTGTTACTTGCTCTGCCCAGTAGGCAAATCAAATGTCACGGTTTTCTCGTCATTATGAAGGGCACCATTGCTAGAGTGGTCATACTCAAGAGTGCCTTTTACATCCGTGACTTCAGAAAGTGACTTATCTCTAACATTGTTATTAAGAACATACTCATAGACTCTCTCACCTGGCTCTAACACGTTAAATCCATAAGCCCAATAGCCTTTGGTTGGATCTTGAATATCAAATTTATAGCCGGTTGTATAAGGAGTTCTATTAATAACCTCAAAGACATAGCCTTCAAAACCCTTGAGGTCTTTAAGGGAAGCGATGCCAATAAGCCTTACATAGAGCTCATCGGTATCAACAATGACCTGATCAAGCTCAGTGGTGATAGTAAAGCGTAGTTTAGTTTCATGCGATGAAGTGTTCTTAGAAATATTGCCCGTTCCTGTTAGTGGATTAAAAGGCTCATACCTAATATGAGAATAATCACCTGAGGTTGTGCTTACCCGAGTAAGGATAGCTTTTGAACCATCAGAGCCCTCAACGGTCATCTGGCCTGAGGAATCAACAGTTGCTGTATAGCTTCCGGCATTACCTGCAAGGGTAATAGTAATCTTGCCGTCAGCATCAACAGACCAGGTAAAGGGCTTCTGAGCACCGAAGCGAACGAACAAACCAGTGCCATCGTCAGAGAAGTCATAGCCATAAATTGCTAGATAAACATCTCTAACATCTTTGTACATGTCTTCAGTGACTGTGCCCTTATTTTCATCCTCAATTGACTTGGCTTCCCAAATGCCTACATAAGGAGCAAGCGCAGCTTTCTTCTCTTCTGCTTCCTTCTGGGCGGCAATTTCTTCAGGTGATGGTATACCAATGTTAAAACTACACGCAGTAAATACAGCACCTGAAAAAGCGCAAGGACCAGTGCGCAAATCAGTGCTAGTTGACGTCTTTTCATTAAGCATTCTTTCAGCGGGAGCAGTGAAAAATTAAAAAATTTAAGCCTCTACTATCCAATATGTTACAATAAATCCCTCAAATAGGATAATTTTAATATCCTGAACGGTTCTACCAGTTAAAAGGAGGACGCTTTATGTCACTTCCAACTCCACTAGAAATACCACAAAAACTCGCTCAAAAACAAGAAACTCTAAGCAACGTTTATCTTTACGATAAAAACGACACCTCCCCAATTCCTCTTACTTACGATGTAATTGATTTTGGTAAACCTCAGGGAGCTGCTAGCCCACTTGTTGGTTGGGCAACCGGTGCGTTTTTTGCTGTTGGCGGTCTCTGGAATTTCTTTAATTTAAATGGTGAGGGCACTATTTTTGCAGGAATTCTTTTGTGCGCCATTGGTGGCCTACTTATTGCAGCTGGTTTCTTTATGAGTGGCTATAGCATTATTGCTAATGCAAACGGATTCAGGTCCGGAACAGCCAATAGCGGAGAAGTTACCGAGTGGCCTGTTGCTCGTGGTTACTTTACTGTTAAGGTCCGCGTTGGTGCTAACAAGACAGCTCGCCTGGCTATGAACAGTGCAACTCTGACTATTAGTAGGCCAGATAACCTTCCTCTTTCTGTCCAGCAAGTTACTTTCACAGGTTCTAACACTGCTGAACTTAAGCAGCGCTGTGAAGTACAGGCTGACCGCATCTGGAACTGGGCTGTTGCAAAGGGATATATCTTTTAGCGTATTTTAAAGGTTCGTCTCCTCACGAATCAAAGATACCTTAAAAAGAAACGCCTCTAGAAAATTGAACTGCCTCCCATTTCTTGGACACGAGAAATAGGAGGCAGTTCAAAACACACCTAAG
>CALIZS010000025.1 GCA_938028565.1 uncultured Atopobium sp.
GAGGCTTTAGCCTGTTGAGCGCGTGTAACGCGCGAAACACAAAACCACCCGCTATGCGGGTGGAGAATACTTTTTGCTTTGCAAATTAAAATCCTTCCTTCTAGCATAGCGATTGTTCAGGTCACTAATAGCCAAGAAGGAAGGAGTAGCTATGGCACATAAGGCCAATAGCCTTGCGCACACAAAATGGTTATGTAAGTACCACATTGTGTTTACACCAAAGTATAGAAGGAAAGTCATTTATAACAAATACAGAGAAGACCTTCGAGAAATACTCAAGATGCTTTGCGACTGGAAAGGGGTGGAGATTCTAGAGGGACATCTTATGCCAGATCATATACACATGCTTGTGAGTATCCCACCTAAGATAAGCGTTTCAAGTTTTATGGGTTACTTAAAAGGTAAAAGCTCACTGCTCATGTTTGATAGACATGCAAACCTTAAATATAAGTATGGTAATAGAAAGTTTTGGGCCGCAGCTACTATGTATCAACCGTAGGTCTTAATGAGGCAACAATAAGAAAATATATTCGAGAACAAGAAAACGCCGATATAGCTCAGGATAAATTAAGTTTGAAGGAATATGAAAATCCCTTCGATAAATAATCTAGCTAGATAGCCAGTTTAACTGGCTGCCGGTGTTACATTGCTATTGTGACCTGAACGAAGTGAAGGGCAAAGGACTTGAGTCCTGGGCAAGTATACTTAGGGTTATACCCTAAGAGCAAACCACCCGCTATGCGGGTGGTTATGATTTGAGCAGCAAGATAAGATCACACAACTAAAGAGGACGTCTTATTTTTGCTGTAAATACATGAGTGCATCCAATAAGTACTGATCCTGCCAGAGCAAGCAAAAGAGGAATTGCATACGCATTGTCTGCCGTGCCCGGAAGATGGGGCTTAGGAGCTACGCGAATAGTCTGAGCTTTAGAGTGACTGTCGGTGTGCGATGCAACCTCTTCACCACTTTTTGAGATTGTTTCATAGGCGGTAACTTCTTTGCCCTCCAGTGAGGCAGTCCTTACAGAAAAAGGGACCGCAGCTTCGCCTGATGATGTAGGAGCTTTGAAGTGGACAGTTCCGCGAGCAACAGGCTCTGCCGTACCTTCTTGGAGCTGCTTTGTTTCATAGAGTTCTCCAGTAATTTCGTACTCTTCCCCTGGAGTAAGCCCTTCGTATTTGATGTGGTCAACAAGATTGAGCAACTCGGTATATTTAGGATTTTTTGATCCCGCAGCATCTACAAGCATTGTTTGTAAAGAAATTCTTTCATCAATGAGTTCAGGTGCTTCTACAGTCTCTTCAGAAGTAAGAGTAACCGTTGGGTTCCATTCTTTGTTAAGAGAGTATCCTGCTGGAGCCGTAACCTCTTTAAGTGAATAGGAGCCAAAGGGAAGATCTTTAACGGCAGCCTCTCCAGATCCGTCTGTTTCTACTGTGGTGACAACTTCGTGAGGAGCAACCCATTTTCCCTGATAGAAGATGGGTTGAGCAGAGCTATTAGTTAGCTCAATTTTTGCGCCCTTCAGACTTGGCATTTCACCTACTTCAGAATAACCATCAGGCGAACTTAGAGAAGTATGTCCGATTTTCTTAACTTTAAGATTTCCTCTTATTACCTCGTCTTTGAAGATAAAGGAGTGCTCAGACGAGGAATTCTCTTTTCCACTAGAAAGATTTGTCCAGATAAGGCTGCCATTTTGGTTTGATAGCTTCCAGGTTTGAAGAGAAAGTTCTGGGAGTTTATAGCCCTCTGGAGCTTGGATTTCTTCGATTTGGTAATACCCCAAAGGTAGCCAGGCTTTCTCGCCAAGAGTAAAGAGGTCATCCCCAGAAACCTTATGGTCTGCATCAAAAGAAACAAAACCTTGAGCATCTGTCGAGAAAACCCATGTTCTTATTGTTGTTTCAGCAGAGCCGCTATAGATCACTTTAAAAAGTGCGCCCTGCAGCGTCGCGTTTCCTTGGGGAGAAGCATTTTGCTGCTCAGAACGAGCGTCTTCGTCAAGGCTAGTGCTGTGGTCAAAGTCTTGTTTTGAAATGCGTAGATCAAACTCTCCAATAGGAGTATCTGCAACCGTGAGAGTGCTCTCTTCCTGGTTTGTTATTTCTACAGCATGAACCGATTGGTCAAGAAGGAAGCCCTTTGGTGCAGTGGTTTCCTTTACGTACACCGTTCCAACAGGAAGTTCATTGAGTGTTGCAGACCCAGATGTATCAAGGGTGAGACTGCCAAGAAGATTGGTACAACTCTCGTCGGAATATACTCCGTAGACAGCGCCTTCTAGGGTGTAGTGCTCGTTATTTGAGGTGGCATCAGGTAATAAGGAACTTTTGGTAATTTTGAGTGAGCCAGATTGCTGTCCAAAGAAAAACAGAACCTGTTTGTCTCCTGTGGGTACAAAGAGCTTGGCAACTCCGTTTTCTGGACCGCTGTCATTGTTTTGGGCGTAATTCATAGCATCGGAATAGAACTGCTCAATAGGCTGATGAAGTTCTGCCTGAGGAACGCTTACCGCAAGCGCATGGGCTTCACCGCGCATAACAGCCCAAAGCGCAAACTGCGTGATGGCTCGCGCCTTCCATCCCGTATAGCCATACACGTCCTTTTCTTGGGATACGGTAGCTCCGTGATAGATGATGTAATCAATAGCTCGAAGCTGTTCATTTGTATATGTTCCGCCGCGAGTGCCGTTGGCTGAGGTGAGCTTTGTGTAAGACTGCGGGTCAACCA
Organism: uncultured Atopobium sp.; assembly: GCA_938028565.1. GTDB lineage: Bacteria > Actinomycetota > Coriobacteriia > Coriobacteriales > Atopobiaceae > Lancefieldella. Next base: position 2,737 of record CALIZS010000025.1, read on the forward strand.
CACTTCCTGTTGCTTCTGGCCATGCACCATAGTGGTTGAATTCGTCTCCACAGTAGAGATAGGTACCGTCGCTAGCGGTCCACATGGGAATTTGCTGTCCACCAGGAAAATCTTCTCTTTGTGCAACGGTAAATGAGGGCTCTTGTGCAAAAGCAAGCCTATGAGCAGGCTTTAAGAAAAAATGGCTGAGAAGAAGAGCTCCAAGTAACAGAGGGATAAACCAGAAGTGAAAGACAGAAGAAAGGGTTTGTCTTCGTGCAGCTGTTTCCTTCTTAGGTTTTGAGGATTTTGTGATAAACATACGTGCCTCCAAACTGAAAAATCAGAGGTAGATTGTGTATATGGGGATATTTGGTGCTGCATAAATGCGAGCTTTTGTTGCAACATATAGACAATTAGTGTTAACGTATTCAGTAATCAGTAACACTTACTAATTAATGAGGTTATCGTGCGTTACAGCAAGCAACGTGAGGCAATTCGTACGTATATGGAAGGTCGCCATGACCATCCAACGGCAGATAGTGTGTATGCAGCAGTAAGAGAGGAGTTACCAAACATCTCTCTAGGAACTGTTTACCGTAACCTTATGCAGCTTGTTGACGCAGGCGAGCTCCAGGTTGTTAATACCGGCGATAATATCTCTCGTTTTGATCCAACCACAACCGAGCATGCCCACTTCCAGTGTCATGAGTGTGGCCGTGTCTTTGATGTTGACGGACCAGTTCTGAGGGACCTTACCAATCTCACCAAGGATTCTTGCGGAGAGATCGACTCTTACGCTCTGTGCTTTACGGGCATTTGCAACGAGTGCCTAGCTAAGAACCCAGCGCTCCATCACAGCGTTAACTAATGTGTTGCAACAAAACAGCTTTCTTTAAGGCCGGTGCTTCACCGGTCTTTTTCTTTATGGGGGAACCTCAGGTTTGCGAGAAAACCTGTCTGCTAGACGTGCTCGCAGACCCGCATGTCCTACAGAAGGGAAGCTGCTTGGCATGACGAGGTCTCCGCCAAGCAGCTTTGCCCGAGGAAGGTGGAGTTGTCGGGTGGAGAGCAGGCGCCTATAAGAGGTGGGATAGTGGTATGCGGGGGTTTCTCGCCAGAAGTACTTTTGCATAGCGCTCCTTTCGTTGGAGAGCATGCTAAAGAGTGACTTTGCGCCTATTCTGACCAGCGCCTGTCCAGTCTCTGACGGAGAAAATTTGTGTAGGCGTATATTTGTTGTATATGCGCAGCTAGGCAGAAAACAACTCATCAAACTTTTATTTAGTTGCTCAACAAGCAATTAAAAGGAAAAAAATACTGTGATAAAATCTACACAATTGCGGGCATCGCCAAGTGGTAAGGCAATGGCTTCCCAAGCCATCATCCGCGGGTTCGAATCCCGTTGCCCGCTCCAAAGACATACAAGAGCCCTACGGGGCTCTTTTTATGGACAAGATTGAAATTTAGCGTTGTGAAGAAGGTTGTTCGGGTAGAAGTTGAACGAAAATATTTTGGATATATCTTTGATAGAGCGTGCTTAAGTACTCGAATTACGCGGATTGATGGTTGAAGGGAACAACATGGCACAAATTCCTATGACAGATCAAGAGGTAAAGATTGCTCTTGATGCGCTGTCAGATCAGATTGATAAATACGCTGAGCTTCTTGTGAAGAAGGGATGCGCAATTTCTGAGGGAAGTCAGCTGGTAGTTAACGCTTCGATTGAGATTGCTGATTTTGCCCGTAGGGTTCAGCGAACAGCTTATGCGGCTGGCGCAGAATTTGTCACCGTTATTTGGGGCGATCAAGAATCCTCAAGAATCATGTACGAAAATGTTGACCTAGCACGTCTTTCTAAGACACCAAGCTGGAAGATCGAGCAGCTTAACTCCCTTGCAGAGCAGGGTGCAGCATTTTTGTTCCTCTCGTCTGATGACCCAAATGGTCTAAAGGGCATTGATCCAGAAAAGCCAGCTGCTGTTTCTCGCGCAAGAAACTTAGAGTGCGACGTCTTTAGAAACGGCATGGACTTTGGTAAAAACGTTTGGTGTATTGCTGGTGTTCCTGCAGCTGAATGGGCAAAGGTAATTTTCCCAGAGCTTTCTGAGGCTGAGGCAATCTACAGGCTTTGGGTTGCAATTTTGGACGTTGCTCATGCAAGTGGAGAAGATCCTCAGAGTGCTTGGGAGACCCACAATGCAACATTTGAGAAGACCAAGCGCTTCATGAATTCTCATCAGTTTGAAGAGCTTCGTTATGAGTCTTCAAACGGAACTAACCTGACTATCTGCATGAATCCAGGACATCTTTGGGAGGGCGGCGCTGGAAAGACTCAGGATGGAACGTTGTTCTTCCCTAACATTCCTACCGAGGAAGTCTTTACAACGCCAAACTATCGCAAGGTAAACGGCACTGTTCACTCTGCGTTGCCTCTGATTCATGCCGGCCAGATTGTTAAAAACTTCTGGTTTACCTTCAAAGACGGCGAGGTTGTTGACTACGGCGCTGAGCAAGGCAAAGACGTTCTGACTTCTATTGTTTCTCAAAAGGGCGGCAAGTACCTGGGAGAATGTGCTCTTATCTCTAAGAACACGCCTATTCGCCAGAGCGGCATTCTGTTCTACGATACCCTGTATGACGAGAATGCTAGCTGCCATTTAGCACTTGGAATGGACTTCCCAGAGTGCCTGAAGGGCGGCCTTGAGATGAGCCCAGATGAGCTCTTGGCCCACGGTGTTAACCAGAGCACTACGCACGTTGATTTTATGATTGGTGCAGACGATTTGAACATTTGGGGAATTTCTGCCGATGGAAAAGAAACACCAATTTTCGTAAATGGACAATGGGCATGGGAGTAAACTGCTACACTATCCTAGTTGCGTGGTAAAATTGCCACGCCCGATAATGGGCCGTTAGCTCAGTTGGTAGAGCAGGGGACTTTTAATCCCAAGGTCTAGGGTTCGAACCCCTAACGGCCCACCAGGTAATCCAAAGGTCGGGTACCATAGTGGTACTCGACCTTTTCTTTTACGATCAGAAGGAGTCTCATCGTGGTAGATCGCTACACCGGCAAAGAAATGGGCCACATCTTTTCTTTGGAGAACAAGTATGCCGTTTGGCAGGAGATTGAAGTCCTTGCGTGCGAAGCACAAGCTGAGCTCGGTGTTATTGGCATTTCTCGCGAAGAGGCAGCTTGGATTCGTGAGCACGCTGCGTTTAATCGCACCGAGGTAGACGAGATTGAGGCTGTCACCAACCACGACGTCATTGCCTTCCTGACCAATATGGGCTCCTACATCGATGCCAAGGTTCCAGAGGGCGAGCTTAAGCCAAGTCGCTGGGTTCACTACGGTATGACCTCAACAGACCTGGGCGATACCGCCCTTTGCTATCAGCTCACCCAGGCATGTGACCTGCTTATTGCTGCGGTTCGTCGCTGCGCTGCTATCTGCAAGCGTCGCGCATTTGAGGAGCGCGATACTCTGTGCGTTGGTCGTACTCATGGCATTCATGCTGAGCCTATGACCTTTGGCATGAAATTTGGTAGCTGGGCTTGGGAGTTTAAGCGTGACCTTGACCGCTTGAAGGATGCTCGTAAAAACGTTGCCTATGGTGCTATTTCTGGTGCTGTTGGAACCTACTCTTCCATTGATCCTTTTGTAGAGGAGTACGTTTGCGAGAAACTCGGTCTTGTCCACGATCCACTTTCAACCCAGGTAATTTCTCGCGACCACCACGCTTACCTTGCTGGTGTTCTGGCAACCGTTGCCGCTACCTGCGAGCGTATTGCAACTGAGATGCGTGCGCTGCAGAAGACCGATACCCTCGAGGCTGAAGAGCCATTCCGCAAGGGCCAGAAGGGCTCTTCCGCTATGCCTCACAAGCGCAACCCTATTACCGCCGAGAAGATCTGTGGTTTGTCCCGCGTAGTTAAGGCAAATGCACAGGTTGCTTTTGATAACGTTGCTCTTTGGCACGAGCGTGATATCAGCCACTCTTCCGCTGAGCGCGTTGCCCAGGCAGACAGCTTTATTGCTCTTGATCACATGTTGGCAAAGCTTGAGTTCCTGCTTGATGGCATGGTCCTGTACCCAGAGCAAATGATGGCTAATCTCAACAAGACCCGCGGCATGCTTTTCTCGTCAAAGGTTCTTCTTGCCCTGGTCAACACTGGTATTACTCGCGAAGAGGCATACAAGATTGTTCAGTCTAACGCCATGAAGGTATGGGCCGATATTCAGCAGTGCAAGGAAGGACCATCTTACCAGGAGCTTCTTGAGGCAGATCCAGCCTGTACGCTAAGCCATGAGGAGCTTGAGAAAATCTTTGATCCTCGCGCATTTCTTACCCGTTCAAACGTTTTGTTTGACCGTCTTGAGCATCTTGAATTGGACTAAATCGTGTCTCTGTTTGGGAACATTTCTCGCCGAAACTTCTTTAAGACGGGAGCAGCTGGTGTCGTAGTTGCGGGTGCAATTAGCATCGCGGCTGGCTGCTCTCATCAAGAAGGCTCGGGAGATGCAGGAAAACCGCTGGTACTTGACGAGTCCTCTGGCACAAATGTGCTGGACTCCTATAGCTCTGCGGAGTATTCTGCCCAACCTAGCCAGACCTGGACTCTTCCTTTGGGAAGCGTGCTGCATCCAGCCGATGGAAATTGGATTCCCGTCACCACGGCCGGCGCGTCTGCTACGCCAATGGTGAAGGGCTCTGCTCTTTCGCTGACGTCTGGCCAGGTTGTTGACGTTGTTCCTGCGGCTCAGATGAACAATACCACCGCCGTAATTTACGACGTTCGCTGCTCCGACTCCGTTTATGCATGGGTTGAGGTGGACACCACAACCTTTGACTGGGAACTTCTCGCCGCACCATTTTCTGACGGCAAGCTTACTGGAGATGCAAAGGTCCTCTACAAGGCCGATAAAAACTGGGATCCGGCTCCGTTTGCCTGCGGAGACGATAAGGTGGTTTGGCTAGTCCAACCAGCTTCTTCTGGCGAGAAAACCCGTGAATCTTCGCACTGCTACGTGTGGCGTGTGGGAGATTCTGAGGGAACGGACGCCGTTGAATCTCCAGGTAGATTTGCTACTGCACCGTCTATCTCAAAGGGCGTAGTTACCCTCACTCCTCGAGTTCGCGCCTCCGAAGGCACCTACTATGGTGTTACAGCATACTTGCTGGGGGATAACCTTAAAACCAAGGTTGACCAGCTTGTCATGCCTCAATCTGTCAAACCTTTTGCAGCAAGTCGCGTAGACGATAAGTTCATTGTGTCGGTTGAAGCAAGTTACGACTCGGGCGGTCTGTTGGGTAAGATGGGAACATATATCCTGCCCGCTTCAGGCGAAAACCCTTACGTCATTGAGCGTGAACCTTATGCAATATCGGCAGGTAAAGGTAGCCTTTACATAGTTAAGAGTCGCGCTTCTTACGTGCTTGTTGATACGCAAAACCAAACGGCAAACTGGCTCTATTCAATGGATAGAAGCGTTGATTACGGAGAATTCCCCGCTCGAGAAGGTAACTGCGATTCTTTTGTAACCTACTCAACTGTTAAGGATCCTACCAGCGGATATCCTGCTTCTGTCACGGTTCGTGTTTTTTTTCTGTAGATTATTTGTAGGTATAGAGATAGAATGAATACAAATAATTAATGAATAATCGTAATGTGCCATAGGCACATACATGCAGGGCAAAAGAAAAAGGGGGACAATGGCTTCCGACGAGAAGAAAATTCTGATTGTCGAAGATGAGAAAGTCATCCGTGACGCCGTCTCAGCATATCTTGAGCGTGAAAATTATGTCGTCAAAGGTGTTGGTGACGGTCAGAGTGCAGTTGAAGAGTTTGAAAAGCACGCATTTGACCTGGTGATTCTCGATCTTATGCTCCCAAAACTTTCTGGAGAGCGCGTTTGCCGTGCAATTAGAGATACCTCTAACGTGCCTATCATCATGCTTACTGCAAAAGGTGAGGTAGAAGATAGGATTATTGGTCTTGAGCTTGGTGCTGATGACTATCTTGTTAAGCCTTTCTCGCCACGTGAGCTGGTGGCACGCGTCCGCGCATTGTTCCGTCGCACGTATTCTGAGCTAGACACTGCTGTTGACGCGCTTGATTACGGCACCCTTACTATTGATATTTCTGGTCATAAGATTCTCATCAACAACGAGGAAGTTGACCTGACCGCTTCAGAGTTTAAGCTGCTCACTACCCTCGCTCGCTATCCTGGCCGCGTGTACACACGTATGGAGCTTGTCGAGAAGGTCCTGGGTTATGATTTTGAGGGCTATGAGCGCACTATTGATTCGCATGTCAAGAACTTGCGCGCAAAGCTCGGCGATGATCCTCGTAATCCTCGCTGGCTGTTCACCGTTCACGGTGTTGGCTATCGCTTTGAGGCTGGCAACGCTAGCCACGAGTCCTAAGCTTTAAAGCTTTGGCGTTCTTCAAGAAACATCACTCAAATTCTCTTAAGAACCCTCCGGAAACTGAGGGTTCTTATAAAACTATTAAGCCCGACCCCGTTGGCACTCAAAGCTTTACCACCCGTATGGCGGCGTTCTTTGCGCTGACTGCCGTCATGACGGTATTGGTGCTCATTTCTGTTTTGGGCATTGTGTGGGAAAACCGTTTTACCGCTTATACCAGGGAGAACCTACAAAACACCGTTGATACTACCGCGCTCAATATGTCTCAGGCATATGCGCGCGCAGAAGGCTGGAATGCCGATGTGTTTTCTATTGCGCGTCAAGCGTCATCAACTAATCCTGGTATTGGTATTCAGGTCTTAGACGTCTCTGGCGTGGTACTGTATGATGACTCTGCGCCAAATGCTCGCCGACCTGGCGGAGATAGCGCACTATCTGGCCCTCAGACAGGCGACGCCGTGGTTTATGCAGTTGTTCAAAACCTCCAAGGCGAGTCTGTGGGCAGCATTAGAATTTGGACGTTTGGTTCAGAGCCGTTCCTGACTCAGCGAGACATTGCGTTCCGTAATGGCTCTTACCAGGCAATCAGCCTTGCTGCAGCCATTGCAATCTCGCTTTCTGGACTGATTGGTATTTTGGCTTCACGCTCGCTTACCAAGCCGGTACGCCGTATTACTGAGACGGCTGTCCAGATCAGAAGTGGCAATCTTGCAGCTCGTTCAGGCATACGTGGCGAGAATGAACTAGGGCGCCTGGGAGAGACCTTTGATGACATGGCGTCTTCACTCGAAAGAGACATTAAGCTTGAACGCCGTCTGACCAGTGATGTTGCACACGAGCTCAGAACTCCGCTTATGGCTATCATGGCCACTGTTGAGGCAATCCAAGATGGCATCTTACCTGCAGATGAAGAGCGCTTGGAAAACATTGTGTCTGAGAGTAGACGTCTTTCTCGCCTGGTAGACGCCATGCTCCATCTCTCAAGACTTGAGAACGGAAAGACAAAGTTCAACCCAGAAAGCGTTAATGTGGTGAGAATGGTGGCAAGCATTGTTGCCGTGCAAGAAACGCTCTTCAAGGAAAACAATCGCACGTTGACCTTTGTGGATAAGACACCCGAAGGCAATTGTTTTGTTGATATTGATTCGGACATGATCCGAGAAGCCCTGACCAATTTGTTGAGCAACGCTATCCGCTACACCAATGATGGAGGCCATGTAGCCATAACCGTATCGATTGACGATAACGATGCGGTTATCTCCGTGACTGATGATGGTATGGGAATTGCCCCTGAGAACATTCCACAGACCTTCTCGCGATTCTGGCGTGCAGAAGAAAGCCGCGAGCGCGCTTCGGGCGGTCTTGGCGTTGGATTGGCAATCACAAAAGAGATTATGGACCGTCATAACGGCACTATCTCGGTAGAATCCGAGCTTGGAAAGGGCACGACCTTCTCGCTGCATCTTCCGCTGACGGCTCAAAATAATATCTCTGTAACAGATGCTTTGTTGTAGGCCGATTTTTGGGCATTTTGCCGTACAATCAAAAGTCCTGCAATACAACGCGCTTTGCGCAGAAGTGAGGTCATTGTGGCTGGAGCTGAGCTTCGTCCCGATTCGCACGGTAAGGTTCGCGATATCTACGATTGTGGCGACAAACTTTTGATGGTTGCGAGCGATCGCATTAGCGCTTTTGACTTTATCCTCCCGGACGAGATTCCTTTTAAGGGAGAAATTCTGACACGCATCAGCGCTTTCTGGTTTAATCGCTTCAAGGACCTTCTGCCTAATCACATGATTTCTGTTCTGCCAGATCAGACTCCTGAGCAGTTTGCAGATTACACTGAGTATCTTGCTGGTCGCGCAATGCTGGTAAAGAAAGCACAGACCGTGCCAATCGAGTGCATTGTTCGTGGTTACCTTACTGGTTCTGGCAAAAAGACCTATGACCAGTACGGTACCGTCTGCGGCATTAAGCTGCCTGATGGTCTGACTGAGGCATCTAAACTTCCTGAGCCAATCTTCACCCCTTCCACTAAGGCTGAGCTTGGCGATCATGACGAGAATATCTCGTTTGAGCGTTGCTGCGAGATTGTTGGTGAGAATGTTGCTACTCAGCTGAAGGAAGCCTCGCTTGCAATTTATAAGGCTGCTGCAGAATATGCTGCAACTCGTGGAATTATTATTGCGGATACCAAATTTGAGTTTGGTTTTATCGACGGAAAACTTACACTTATTGATGAGTGCCTTACACCTGATTCAAGTCGTTTCTGGCCTGCTGAGGGTTATTCTGAGGGACACGTTCAGCCAAGCTACGACAAACAGTATGTACGCGATTGGCTGAAAGCCCACTGGGACATGCAAGGAGAGCCACCTCATCTTCCAGAAGAGGTTATTGAGGGCACGTCCGAGCGTTATCGTACGGCATTCCAGATTATTACGGGAACTGAGTTTGTACCACTGAAGGAGACCAATGTCACTGCGTGACACCATTACAGGCGCAACCAAAGAAGCGCGTGAGGCTACCGCAAGCCTCTCAAAGAAAGAAACCTCCGAGGAGACTGAGCGTCCTTCGTATTCCGCTTTTGGTCGCAAATCTGCTGCTACTGCTAAACCAGTACGAGAAGCAGCTGCGTCTGTACGTGTGAGTGGCTCTGGCTCTGGCTCCAGTGCTCCAAAGAGCAAAGAGGAGAAGCGTGCTGCACGTGCTCGCCAGCGCGAGCGTGAGGATATTCGTAGCCGCGGATTTGAGGCTATGCTGCGCGCGGATCCAGACTATCATCGTGCCGAGCGCGTTTGGTGGGTCTTCCTAGGTCTAGGCTTTGTTGCAACCATCATTACACTGGTGCTTTCGTATATGGTTCCTGAGTCTAGAGACCTGAACACCGGCGTTGGTATGATTTCTGCCATCATGCTGGTCTTTGCTTACTTCTGCATCTTTGGTTCGGTTGTCTACAGCTTCTTTAAGATGCGTCCTCTTCGCAAGAAGATCGAGGCTAAGGTTGCTGGCATGACTGATAAGAAGCTCAACGATTTCTACCTCGAGCGTCAGGCTGAGTACGACAGAAAGAGGGCTGAGCGCAAGGCCCGTCGCAAGTAGCAGCAGCTCCGTGCTGCTGCCGGCGCCGCAAGTGTTGGCGAGATTTGCGTACGCGAGCCTACGTGAGTAGAATATCCCACATGCCTTCGTAGCTCAGGGGATAGAGCACCGCTCTCCTAAAGCGGGTGTCGGCCGTTCGAATCGGCCCGGGGGCACCATTGATTTTAAACCGGCAGCTTTGTGCTGCCGGTTTTTCTTATCGCGAGCTGTAGACGATGTGCGGGCGTAACGTGTGCGCGAGCGATGCAAGTGTTGCTTTGTTAAGTTTTTACGGACGAATCACCTAGCTTTTGATCAAGATAACCGGATAGCCAGGTGGTATCACTGCCTGATATACATTTCTATGTATAAACTTAATCTAATATGCTAGAAAATGAATAGGCTTATATAAGAAATTTAACTACCGATAAATTCTGTCTCTAAGGAACACACTTAAGTCAGATATTCTGCTCAATTGCGGGCATATTACACTTTTAAGTCAGATATTCTGCATGTTTCAGATATTTTCAGCGTCATGTATACGTCTTTTTGACAGATTATCTGACTTAGATGTGCTCAGCTATTGTCAAACGCGTAGTGTTGGTTGCGTCGCCTGTGTCCCGAGAAGTGGTGTAAGCAAGTTTCAGGCAATTGAAGACGTTTTATTGCTGGAGACAGTCGTGATAATCGCAGCAATAAAACGCTCGCAGTGCTGAAGTGCTCGCGTCGCCGGTTCCGGCGACGATACGGGCCGCCGTCGAACGATTTCTGCGACAGCAAAAAGCCCTGCAACCGCATTCGGTTACAGGGCTTGAACGTACCGGTTAAGCGCATTGCACGCCGCAGCGTTTACGCTGATGGGCGAGGTCCGCTAGAGACGCGGATGGTGATAGTAGCGCCAGCTGCAGCGCTTGATGGTGTCTGGCCAATTACGTTTCCGGTTGCAACGTTGTCGTCGTAGACCCAAACCGTGTTGACCTGGAAGCCCGCGTTCTCCAGCGTGGACTGGGCAGTTTCAAAGTCCTTGCCAACAACGTTTGGAACAGAACCGCTCTGAGCGCCAGAAGAAACAACGATGGTTACCGTAGATCCCTTATCTGCCTTGCCGTTAGCCGGAGACTGAGAGATGACGCGACCCTCTGGAACGCTTGATGAAGGTTGCTGCTGAGTGTCTACCTTGAAGCCTGAATCTTTCAGGACATCGGACGCACGCTCAGCAGTCATTTCAGTGACGTCTGGAACATCTGCCTTACCCTTGCCCGAAGACAAGTGATAGGTGATGGTGTCGCCAGCTTTAGCGTCGCTACCTGCGGCTGGTTCCTGTGTTGCAACATAACCAACGGTTACATCGTCCGACTCAACCGAGTCACCATTTCTTGCTTTGAGGCCAACGGCAGCAAGAGCAGACTCAGCCTCTGATGGACTCTTGTTGGTAAGATCAGGCACCTTAACTGCAGCAGCAGGTTTAGCTCCCTTAGAAATGACAAGGTTAACCGCGGTTCCCTCAGGAGCCTGCCTGTTAGCGCTTGGTGTCTGGTCGATGACCTGGCCTTCTGGAGCAGAATCGCTGTAGCTTTCTGTAACAGTTCCCAGCTTAAAGTGGCTATCAGATGCATTTAGCGCCTGAGTTGCCTGGTCTTTTGTCTGACCAACAAACTGTGGAACCAGATACTGCTGGGAAGAGTTGCCGAGCATCTGTGCAATAGCAAAGCCCGCAAGAGCCAGGACAACCAAAGCGCCTAAAACGCCGAGAATAACGTTGCGCTTGCGACGTTTATTCTCGCGCTTGTCCAGCTCATCGGCCTCTTCACGAGAATGGACGCGGTTCAAGCGACCAGTGTCGCCACCGCGCGTAATGTAGGTGTTGGAGCCGTCGATGCCGCGACGATCCAACCTGGAAGTTGGCTGAGGTGGCGTCACAATGCGGGGGCTCACGGTGGTGTTGCTTGGAATAGTGGCGCGGCCAGCAATAAAATCGCGCAGCGCACGAGCAAGCTCGTCAGCGCTCTGATAGCGGTCAGCCGGGTTTTTCTCCATACAGCGAAGAATGATTGCCTCGAGTGCAGGGTCTACGTTGGGGTTGATCAGCGATGGTGGCTGAGGAGCCTCGTTAACCTGCTTCATAGCAACGCTGATAGCGTCATCACCGGCAAAAGGAACGCGGCCAGTTGCAGCCTCGTACATGACAATACCCAGGGAATAGATATCGGTGGTTGGTCCCAAAGGCTTGCCCGTACTCTGCTCTGGAGAAACGTAGTGAGCGGTGCCAAGAACAGAGTTATCGGTGGTTAGGCTGCTGTTCTTTGCACGAGCGATGCCAAAGTCCATGACCTTGATGTTGCCATCTGGCTGGACCATGATGTTCTGTGGTTTGATGTCACGGTGAATGATGTCGTGACGATGAGCTACAGAGAGCGCCTGAGCAATCTGAGAGCCAATCTGAGCGACCTTACGAGAATCAAGGGCTCCATGCTTGCGGATGCCGCTCTTAAGGTCTGTACCGCGCAGATACTCCATGACAATGTAGTAGGACTCGCCGTCCTTACCCCAGTCATAGACCGAGACAATATAAGGACTGGAGAGCGCTGCTGCAGCCTGAGCTTCCTGCTTAAAACGGGCAGCAAAGGAAGGATCGTTTGCGTACTGCGGCAGCATCATCTTGATGGCAACAGTACGACCAAGAACCTGGTCCTGTCCGCGGTAAACAGTGGCCATTCCACCGGTACCAATTTTGTCTTGAACCTGGTAACGCCCACCGAGCATTCTACCTGGCATAACTCAACTCCTATCAAGCGTGCGATTTTCTCGCCACGTCACTTACTATCTTAGAACACACCCAACTACTTGGGGAGAAGACCGAGCGATGTTTTGGGCGCTACGAAGCAGCTCCCAAAGCCTGGATGTTCAGGCACTGCGCAAGAACACGTCCGCCAACTTGAGCACCGTAACCTAAAACGTTCTCGCCGTTGCCTTCGATGACAACAGAAACTACAAGGGTTGGGTGGTCGTAAGGCGCAAAACCGATGAAGAACGAGTTAAAGTTACCGTTCTCGACGTCTGCCGTACCTGTTTTACCTGCAATCTTGACACCCGGAACGCGAGCTCCCATACCAGTGCCGGATTCAACAACGCCCAACATTGCCTCTCGGACCTGCGCAGCGGTATCCGCAGACACTGCCTGTCCAAGTGATTTTGGTGACGTTGTAGAAACAACAGCTCCCTCTGGCGAGAGAACGCGATCAACGATGTAAGGGTTCATGACCACGCCGCCGTTAGCAATTGCAGCCGCAACAACAGCGTTTTGCATGACGGTGGTCTGAGGACCTGCAGGGCTTGCGTGCTCTCCGACAGGAAGGCCACAAGCCGCCCATCCAAGCTCCCAGGTGGTCATCTCGGCAGGATTTGGCATCAACGATGGTGTAGTGGAGAAGTCCTGGCCAAGCGCTGTGCCATAACCAAAGGCACGTGCATAGTTGACCAGATTGTCTGCGCCAAGTGCTACGCCAAGCTGCGCCAACGCCGTGTTAGAAGAGCGAGCAAATGCCTCACGCAGAGGAATAGTACCCATGTCCTCGTTGGCGTAGTTGTGGATGGTTCCACCGCCAAGCTCCATAGTTCCTGGAGCTGAATAGGTGGTGTCCAGCGTGGTGGTATGTGTGTCAATTCCCGCAGAAAGCGTAATGGTCTTAAACGACGAACCAGGGGAGTAGAGCGCCTGGGTAGCCCTGTCAACGAGCTGACTTCCAGTACCGGACTCAATAACAGTTCCCAGTTCAGCATGGGTGTATGAAGGGCTTGAAGCCTTTGCAAGCACGGCTCCGGTGGCTGGATCCATAACAACAATGGAGCCGGAATATCCCTGGAGTGCAGCTTCTGCTACAGCCTGCATCTGGGAATTGATGGTCAAAACAACGCTTGAACCAGCGGTATTAACGCCTGCCATCGAGTACAGAGCGCTTCTCCAGTCGGAATGATCTGCGTGTCCGGTGAGTGTCTCGTTCATGGAGGACTCGATACCTGCAGTTCCGTACTGGGTAGAGATGTAGCCAACGGTGTGAGAAGCCATGCCGTCGTGCGGATAGTTACGCACGTAGGTACCATCGTCTTGCTTGACGCTCTCTGCCAGGGTGACGCCGTCAGAAGTCATGATGGCGCCGCGCTGAACATATGCGCTTTTAGCAATAGTGTGGTTGTTGGTAGGAAGCGCCTGAAGTCTAGGTGCATCAATTACCATCAAGAAGGTCAAATTGCCGAGAAGAACGGTGAAGAAGAGGGTAAATACGGTAACCAAATTGGTCAGACGTTTTCCGAGAGCAACACGTCCCAGAACACCGGATTCCTCAGACTGCAGACCAAAGCCTCCACGGATGTGGCTACCATGCAAAACGGAAGAAGCATGAGCTCCACCAGAAGAAATTTCGAGCCTCTGGGAGTCAAGCGTTTTCTTGCTTGGCTCAAGCTCTGTCTCGCGACCGGTTCCCTCGTCACCTGCTCTGAGCAGCAGGGCAACAATGATAAAGCTGGAAAGAAGAGAGCTGCCGCCCTGACTCATAAAGGGCAGGGTAACGCCGGTAAGAGGCATGAGCTTAGTAACGCCTGCAACAATGAGGAAGGTTTGGAAGGCCAAAACACTGGTAAGACCAGCAGCTGCAAAAGCAGATGAATCGGACTTTGCGCGAGCAGCTGTTGCGAGGCCGCGCACGGTAAGGAGCAGGAACAAGGTAATAATTGCAGCTCCGCCAAAGAGTCCCAGCTCCTCAGCAATGGCTGAGAAAATAAAGTCAGACTCAACAATAGGGATAAGTGTAGGCATTCCCTTATCAATTCCGGTGCCAGCAAGGCCTCCATCTGCGATGGAATAGAGGGACTGGACAATTTGGTAGCCGTCTCCAGCGGGGTCTTTGAAGGGGTCAAGCCAAATGTTGACACGAGTCTGAACGTGACCAAAGAAGTGATAAAGCACCACGCCGCCAATGGCCAAGAGCGCAATACTGACAAAAACGTAGCTTGCGCGACCTGTTGCTACATAGAGCATGATGACAAAGAACACGAAGAAGAGCAGAGCGCTACCAAGGTCGCGTTCAAAAATAACAACAATCAGGCTGATTCCCCACATGACAAACAGAGGAAGCAGCATTTTAAAGCGAGGAATGCGGAAAGGTCCAAAGGAACGCATGGAGACCGATAGGGCTTCTCGATTCAGTGCAAGATAAAATGCCAGGAAGAGCGTAATGGCAATCTTTGCAAGCTCGCCAGGCTGGAAGGTGAATGCGCCAAAAGAAATCCAGAGTTTTGCGCCATAGCGATCCTGGCCAATAACAATTGGCAGAAGAAGCAGTATGACGCCGAGAATACCAATGGAGTATTTGTAGCGTGCTAACGCGTCAAGATTTCTAATGACTGCTAGTACCACAATCATCACAACAACAGAGATAAAGAGCCAAATCGTCTGGTTGACTGCAAGATTTGGTGCAAGTCTGGTGACCATGGTGATGCCAATTCCCGAAAGCACAAACACAATGGGGAGAATGGCGGGGTCTGCTGCGGGAGCAAGGAACCTAATAGCAATGTGAGCCACGGTAAATGCTGCAAAGAGACCAATAGGAACGGCCATAGTCTCAAGGCTGAGCGTTGAGCGAGCAGTAATCATGTACATGGCGTACAGCAGAAATACAGGGATTGCTCCTACAAACAGTAAGAAGAGCTCTGTATTACGCCTTAGTCCACCTGCTTTTTCCATTCCTACTCACCTCCCGAACTTGTTGTTGACGTTGTTGTTTCCGTTGTGGGCGTTCCGCCAGACTGAACGTCTTCTTTCTTTTTGACCGCTTTAGTGTTGGCGTCGTCAATTTGTTTGCGGTAATTCTCGACAGTGCTATGAGCTTCGTCCTCGTTTTTAACGCGAATTCCCTCAGCAAGTGAGTCTTGAACTGCGTCCGGCAAATCTTTTATTTCAATCGACGTAGTTTCAACAAGCGAAGACATGTTTATGCCGGCAATTGTTGTAGGAATACCTCGATAAACGCCAACGGTAGTTCCGTTAATTCCTAAGTACCACTCGCTGCTTACAAACAGGAAGAACACCGCAACAGTGGCTGCAAAGAGCGCAAGGAACGAGACAAACGTGGCAATGACGCCACGAGTAAGGTGTTTTCTGGTTTGATCGGCTATGCCGTCGTCCAAGACATCGATGACAATAACGGTAATGTTGTCTGAGCCGCCATAGGTAAGAGCTGCGGAAACAAGGTTATCGGCAGCCTTTTGTGGCGTGACGTTAGAGACCGCAATGGACTCAATCTCATCGTCGGGCACCATGCCAGAGAGACCATCGGAGCACAAGATGATGCGGTCACCATCAGATACTTCAAGCGAGAAATGATCTGCATACATGTCTGGGTCAGAGCCAAGGGCTCGCGTAACTACTGAGCGAGAAGGGTGTGTGCGAGCCTCATCAGCGGTAATCTGACCAGAATCAATGAGCTCCTCAACATAGCTGTGGTCGTGAGTAATGCGGACCAGCGTGCCATGATGGAGCAGGTAAATGCGAGAGTCACCAACATGAGCAACGGCCATCTGATTGCCCTCAATGAGGACGGCAGAGGCGGTGGAGCCCATGCCAGGTTTGCCAATACCCTTTGCAGGGGCATCAATAACTTCCTGGTTAGCAGCCTCAATTGCAGCGCCAAGACGAACATCGTCTGCGGTACTTGGCGCCTGTTCGGCAATAACCTTAACAGCAATGGAACTTGCTACTTCGCCAGCAGCATGTCCACCCATACCATCGCAGATGGCAAAAAGGGGAGTGCGCAAAAGGAACGAGTCCTCGTTATGCTCGCGAACTAATCCCACGTCAGAGCGGGCGCCCCAAGAAATAAAGGTGTTAGAGCCAGAAACTGCCTCTGCGTCGCCTCGGCCATCAAGTGGCACCTCACAACGACCAGGAGCACTCACGGGCTCTTGTGCAGGTGTATCAGAAATATGTGTTGTATCAGAAGAAACCATGAGCCTCTTATCGACGTCCAACACGCATAATCACATCGCCGACCTGGACTTCGTCTGTGTCGCGAAGGGTAACAGGCTGCTCGATGATGTGACCATTAACCATGGTTCCGTTTGTGGATCCAAGGTCTTCAAGTACCAGAGCAGGGCCCTGGATAGTAAAGCGGGCGTGTGAAGCAGAAACGTAAGGTTCGTCAATCACGATGTCAGACGAAGGAGAACGCCCAATAACAACAGGACCCAAGATGTCTACGTGAAGACCACGTAAGGACTTGACGCCCTTCTCGACATCAACGGACCAAATAGCTCCGTCTTTGCGCTGACCGCGGACAAGACCAATGCCCGTGCGCATGACCGAGAACAGGAAGATGTACAGCAGGACAACAAGCAGAACACGTCCTGCAAAGAGAATCAAATCAATCATTAGTTCTCCCGGAACTGAAGGTCCATAAGACCAATGGTAATGAGGTCTCCGTCACGCAGAATTACCTCATCTACGTCGATATCGTTGACAAGCGTTCCGTTAGTGGAGTGCAAATCAGCAATATGCCAATCGTGACCGTCATAGGTCATCTCGGCGTGACGTCTTGAAACGTTAGGATCGCGCAGAACAACGTCTGCCTGAGAGCGCTCGCGACCAATAATGGCTCGAGGAGCCTCAACGCGATACGAACGACCGCTCTGGCGATCAATCAAAATACAGGTAGCATCCATGTTTGCGCGTGGCGTGCCTTGCAGATTGCGAGAAGAACGACCGCCCGCGCCGTTTAACTGGGCATCAAGGGAAGGCGTGATACGACGCTGAGTCATAGGAACAGGAGCTGCTGTTGGGATAGCTCCGTTTACGGGCAGGTCTGGGAGACCGTTTGAGCTAGGAAGAACAGGCATAGGAGTGGACTCAGCTGCGGAAACAACAGGAATTGCGCCTTGAGCCTCAACAAAGTCTGGCGGCATTACCGCAAGACCGGCGTCTGTACCAGCAAGATCTCCCAAAACCTCTGGCGTTGCATTATCTGCAGAAACGGGGCGAACTACAGACAGAGGATCTGGCTCTAGCTGTGGTTCTGGCTGAACAGCAGCGCGGGAATTGTGCTGCTGAGGCATTTGAGCTGCAGCTCCTCCAACACTGGAGTTTCCACCCAAGAAAGCACGCTCTTCATTGCGCAGCTGGTCAAGCGTATTGCCGTCAACGTTTTCTGCAAAGACAGCAAATTTTCCAGGCTTCAGAGATGGGTCAACCATAAAACGAACAAGCGGCTGACCAACAAATACATAATCTTTTTGCTGAGCCTGAGCAGCCACGAAGTCAGAAACCTCTGCAGTTAGATCAGCATAAAGAGGACGCATCAGTGAATCATCTTGAGGAGCAACTAAAACGGTATACAGGGCAGGTGCAGTGTCTACGCCATCAATCTCATACGTCTCACGTTCCATCTCTTTAGCTGCGCGTTTGGCAAGCTTCTTAAAAGAGAAAGGCTCTGCGTATCCCTGAGGTGCGGCACCAAAGACCGAACCAATACGGTTTTCAAAGTCACTAAGAAAGCTCATCTAATTCCTCGCCTTCCTGATCCGCGTCAAGTGGACCTATCAGGACAATTGCAATACATACAAGTACACATAAGAATACCGTAATTAGTACTGAAACTATACTTTCAACTACCCAAAAATTGGGATTCTCCATCCAAGCTGCCCATATAAAGCCACTTGAAAGCAATATGGCGCAGACAATTTGTCCAAAAACCATCCACCCACGACGTCTTTTTTGGCTCATAAGAGAGCCTAAAAGAGCAGATAGGGCGCACGCCCCAAAGCGAATCCAAAAAGGAAGCCCTGAGGTCAGCGAGGTGTAGTCATAGGCAAGAGGAGTTGCCGCAAAGCCAAAAGATATGCCTCTTGCAAACAGTGTCCCAAAAAGATAGCTAAAGGCTCCTGTTAAAACCGCAGGTAGCGGACGCATGGTGGCGGAGACAAGCGCTGGAGCTGAAACAGGAGCAGGTAATAAAGCTCCTAATAAACAGTTGATGCTGCTAAATTTTGAAACCCTTCCCGCAAAGGCCCACCAGATAACACCCACTAAGGTTACAAGTGTTGCAAACGGGAATGAAGTGCTGGTAGGGCTAATACTTGCCAGGGCATATACCGCACATGCAATGACAAGTGCAGAACCCAACGGAGTCCAGAGAGCAGCTGCCGCAGCAGCTACAAGAGAGCCCACCACAATAAACGTGAGCGATTCTGGAGCAATAAGCTGGAACAACTGGGCGAGAAGAACGCCGGTGACTAGGGCTGATACGCCACGCACGGCAGCCGAGGGCAGCCAGGGAAAGCGGATTGAGAGCGGAAGATGCTTGACGTCCCAGGTCTCGGTTTCCTCTTCTTCTGACTGTTCCACCAGGGATTTGAGGCTTTTCTCGCCCTGCTTTTCGCTGCCAAGAGGAGTCACAATTTCTTGTGCAAACTCCAAGACGCTTCCTTGTCTCATCGATGGTTCAGGAGAAAGCGCCTGCGTCAAGGCAGCATCTACAGCAAAGGGAACCTCGGGATCTTCTTTGAGTAGAGGAATTTTTGGACCCTTGTAGATGTGATCAAGGGATTCTTTAGCTGTTCTGCCTGCAAATACATTGACGCCCGTTAGCGCCTGCCTCAGAACAACAGCAAGCGAGAAAATATCAGCGCGCTCGTCAACAAGTATGCCTTCAACCTGTTCAGGAGGCATGTAGCCTACCGTTCCTCCGCGAGCACCACCATAACCAGCAGCTGAGGCAAGTGTTGCCATACCAAAGTCGGCAAGTTTTACCGTACCCTGGCGGTCAATCATGATATTTGTTGGCTTGATGTCCAGATGGAGTACGCCGTTTTCATGGGCATATTGAAGTGCCTTTGCAAGTGAAGACACCATGTGAGCTGCTTCGGCATAGGTGAGGTAGCCACCCTCAACGCGAGCCAAGAGCTCCGATAAATTAAGACCATCAACAAACTCCATGACCAGATAGGCGTAATCGCCTTCAATCTCAAAGTCATGAACAGTTACAATGTTGGGATGCGCCAGCAAACAAGCAGTTCTTGCCTCAGAAAGAGCCTCGTCAACAGTTGAGGCAAGCACGCCAGAAGTCTCGGAAGCCCCTAACAATGGCATGCGTTTAAT
The DNA here is from genome assembly GCA_938028565.1 of uncultured Atopobium sp. GTDB lineage: Bacteria > Actinomycetota > Coriobacteriia > Coriobacteriales > Atopobiaceae > Lancefieldella. The sequence goes on from CALIZS010000025.1 coordinate 22,370, forward strand.
GGCTACGCGCCTCTGCAAACGAGTATCCCAGCAGGTACAAACGGTGCCAAAACCTCCGTTACCTCTGCGAGCAAGAACGCGATATCGGTCCAGCAAAATTTCTGGCTCAACCGCAGGTGATGCCTGCTGAGCAGAAGGTGAATGTAGATATGTAGTTTGCGTGGTCTGTGACCGCGAGTCACTCACGGCAACCTCCTGTGTTTAAAGTGTGTTTGTCGGCCGTGACTGTCTATATTCTACCGCTGAAAAGAATTTTCTTATATATCTATTGTTTTTCCATGAGAAGAAAACAAAATGTTGTAGTATTATTCCCTAGCACGCGGGTGTGGCGGAATTGGCAGACGCGTACGGTTCAGGTCCGTATGAACGCAAGTTCATGGGGGTTCAAGTCCCTTCGCCCGCACCATTTGCATTTAAAAAGCCCCTTTACGGGGCTTTTTTGTTACCTATTTGTTATCTGATTCAAAATCAGACCAACCCTCTTGGTCGTCGCCAAAGAGATCCCAGTCGTCCTCGGTCTTTTTATGGTTGAAATACATCTTCTTAGTTTTGCGCTCCAGCACAAAGGAAATGACCAAAAAGAGCAGAATTCCACCAAGTACGAGGAACAACACACCGGTCTTATCGCCAAAAAGCCAGGCGACAAATGAGTTAATTGCGTCCATAATCTAGCTCCAGAACATGTGAAGGGTTAAGAATCTGAATACAAGTATATACTTGGTAAGCTATAAGAAAAAATGCACTGCCAAAAAGTGTTGATTCAAGGAGAAGCTGCATGCTTGATATCAAATTTGTGCGCGAGAATCCTGACCTCGTAGATAAGTCTTGCGAGTCCAGGCAAAACGCCCACTGGGATCGCGAGAAATTCTTTGAGCTTGACGAGGAGCGCAGAAGCGTAATTGCCGAGGTTGAGTCTCTTCAGGCAGAGCGTAACGCTGTTTCTAAGCAGATTGGCCTTCTTATGCGTGAGGGCAAGAAGGAAGAGGCTGAGGCAGCTAAAGAGCAGGTAGCAGCTAACAAAGATCGCATCGCAGAGCTTGATCAGCGCCGCGGAGAGGTTGAGGAAGAGCTCACCGCCCTTGTTGCAGCTATTCCAAACATTCCTGACGCATCCGTTCCTTACGGCAAGGATGACTCCGATAACCCTGAGGTTCGCAAATGGGGAGAGCCAACTCAGTTTGATTTTGAGCCAAAGGCACACTGGGATCTTGGTCCCGAGCTGGGCATGATTGATTTTGACCGTGGCGTAAAGCTTGCAGGAACTCGCTTCTATCTTCTTGGCGGCATGGGCGCTCGCATGGAGCGTGCGCTTATCAACTTCATGATTGATACACATAACCAGGCAGGCTTCAAAGAGTGGTGGCCACCAGTTATCACAAATCAAGATTCTCTGTTTGGTACTGGTCAGCTTCCTAAGTTTGAAGAGGACCTCTATCACGTACAGCCTGACCTCTACCTCATTCCAACTGCTGAGGTCCAGCTCACAAACATCCATCGTGACGAGATTCTGGACGCATCTCAGCTTCCTTTGCTCTATACCGCATTCACTCCATGTTTCCGCGAGGAGGCAGGTTCAGCTGGTCGAGACACCCGTGGCATCATCCGCGTTCACCAGTTTGACAAGGTAGAGATGGTCAAGTTTGCAAAGCCTGAAGACTCTATGAATCAGCTTGAGTCCATGGTTCAGGAAGCCGAGAAGATCCTCCAGCTTCTGGGCCTTCCTTATCACGTGGTTACTCTCTGCACTGGTGACATTGGCTTCTCTGCATGCAAGTGCTATGACATTGAAGTTTGGCTCCCAAGCTATAACGCATACAAGGAGATTTCTTCTTGCTCTAACTGCTGGGATTTCCAGGCTCGTCGTGCAAATATCCGCTATAAGGATCCAGCAGAGTTCAAGGGCACCCGTCTAGTTCACACGCTTAATGGCTCCGGTCTGGCAGTTGGCCGTACCATGGCTGCAATTATGGAGAATTATCAGAACGCAGATGGCTCCGTTACCGTGCCCGAGGCGCTCCGTCCTTACATGGGTGGCATCGAGGTTATTCGACCAGAATAGTTTCTCTTTTTAATCAAAATTGATTCAATCTCTGAAATGGTCTTCTCGTGAATTGTGAAGACCATTTCTTTTACTGATTTATAGAACATATGTTCTATAAATTTGCTATACTGAGATTAGTAAAGGAAGAAAGAGGTGGCTATGAAAGGTCTGGTAGAGGTACAGAAAGAAATTGTATTAAGGCAGTTTGTGCAAGGTAGTGCGGCAAAAATTGGATTCGGCCACAAGGAATTTTATTCAGAGATCCGTATTGCATCAGAGCAACTTGCAACTTTAAGAAAGTGGATTTCAGACCAAGGTAGAGTGGGTTTAAAAGATTTAAGTCCACAAGAGTATCTGGAGGTCATCATGGCGGAAACATGCATGGCTGAGGTAATGGATGAGCTTGATGAAGCCGGTATTTCTTATCAGTATTTGTATGCAAACTCTTCCGGTGAGGTAGCTTTAAGACCAGGTAGATAATAAAAAGAGCTCCCGAAGGAGCTCCTAAGTTCAAGTGGTGCGGCGTATAGGATTCGAACCTATGACGCCCTGATTCGTAGTCAGGTCCTCTATCCAGCTGAGGTAACGCCGCGTGCAAGTAGATAGTATGCCACTTTCTGGTTGAAAATGCAAGTCATAAATCAAAATACTTAATGATAAATGAGTGTTATGCCTCTGGATTAAGATGTTTCCAAGGAATAAAGCCTTGTTTCACCTCAATAATCGCATTTGTATGATCAGGCATAGCGGCAAGCATTTTTTCTGCACGAGGTAATTCTCTTAAAACAAGAGCGTCTTTTGAGCTAGCCGTATATTGGTATGTGTCATTAATTCCATCAATAGACAGCACATATTGAAAACGAGAAGTAATGGGATCAGTCAAACGAACTCTGTATTTTGGTTTTGCAATTACGAATTGATAGATTGCGACCATAACAAGAATCGTCATAATACCGTTGACTGTGTTGTTCATAAAAACTCCTTTTCGCAAAAGATTACCGTTAAATAAATTTTAGTACTCATTTTTTTTTCACTGAATTTTCATATTTAAATATATTTAGAAGAAAAAAGCTCGTTGCAGAGATGCAACGAGCAGAAAATTCTGGCGGAGAGCTGGGGATTCGAACCCCAGATGGGCTTGGGGCCCATACTCGCTTAGCAGGCGAGCACCTTCGGCCTCTCGGTCAGCTCTCCAAAATGGGTGCTTGAGAATGATACCCCGAACTGGCGTCACTCACAATAAGACATTTTACAAAATATGTGAAAAATGCTCAACAACCACGTTTTTTCGGTGAGCGCGAAGTACATCCCATGAAAAGCGATTGACAACTTGTGCTGCAGAAAGAGGTTCTTCTTTTTCTGCGAGTCCTACGCAATACGCCAAAAAGCCAAGAATCTCTTCTGGTGTTTTTCCTTGATCTCTCAGAACGCCAAGATCTAGATCGTGATTGCGTTTAGAAAGTCTCCTGCCATCTGGCGCAACAAGGAGCGGGAGGTGAGCATAGATGGGATGAGAAAAACCAAGCACGTCTTGCAAATAAAGCTGTCTGGGAGTAGATGAAAGAAGATCTGATCCTCTAACTACTTCAGTTACGCCCATGTCAGCATCGTCAACTACTACAGCAAGCTGATATGCAAAGACTTCGTCTGCACGCTGGACAATAAAGTCTCCACATAATTTAGAAAGATTTTGAGATGTTTGACCATAGACTTTGTCTTCAAACGCGTAGGTCTTATTAGGAACTCGTATGCGCGTTGCTGGAATTTTATGTTTGGAAAGCTCTTCACGCTCGGATTTGCTCAGGTCGCGGCAGGTTCCCGCATAGACATATGCACCATTGCTGGCATGAGGGGCTTGTGCAGCGTGTAAGTCTGCTCGGGAGCAAAAGCAAGGATACAGAAGCCCCTGCTGCTTCAATTCTAATAACGCTTCTTGATAGAGCTCCGTACGCTTGCTTTGGAAAAACGGCCCTCTGTCCCAAGTTAGTCCTAGCCACTGTAAATCATCCAGGAGAAGAGAGGTGTATTGAGGATTATGAGCACGAATATCTAAGTCTTCAATGCGAAGAATGAAGCTGCCATTTTGGGAGCGAACGCTGGCCCAAGCCATAAGCGCTGAGAAAACGTTGCCTAGGTGCATCCTTCCAGAAGGAGTTGGCGCAAATCTTCCAATGCAAGAACTCATTCTTAGAGATCTCCCGCATAGATATAGGCAAATCCATAGTCTTTTGTTGATGACTTAATAGCTGCCTTATCTTTACAGGTGAGGCCTTTGTGCTGATAAAATCCAAAGTCGCAATCGTCATCAGTTGCAAGGAAGTAATGCTTAGCTCCTTGCTCTTTCATAAAGTCCAGAACGTAGGAGAAGAGCATGCCTCCAATACCTTGGCTCTTTATAGCGGGGTTAACGCAGAACAGAGTAATTTCCCATTTGGCATCGTTAGTGTTTGTGTTCCAATAATCATGAACAAGATGAGATTCGACATCACCAAAGATCTCGTAGTCCTTAAAGCGAGCTTCACTCAATAGTTTCTTAGCTTTTGCTGTTGTTTCGTTTTCTAACTTCTGCCATTTTTCAAAATCTGCTGGAGTTTCTCCGTTTGAGCAGAAAATAAGACCAAGTATTTGACCATCTTGCTTTGCTACAAAGCGATGAGTAGAAACGCCAAGAAAATAGGCGATATCAATAGTTGCAAGTGAGCGACTTTCATCTTTTGATTCATCGCTGTCCAAGTACCAGACACGTTCAACGATTGATATAAGTTCTGACAAGTCAGTATCTTCAAAGGGGATTATGATTGGAGTATCGGCAGACATATGAAATAGTTCCTTTCAGGTGTTTTACAGCGGAAGATTATAGAATAGTTTCAAGTTTGTTTACATCTAGTACGTGGTGTTTCGCAGCTGATAGGCTGTAAGTGTTTCTGATAGCAAGTGTCGAACACAAAGGAGCGGCAATGGCTGAGGCCCCTATCAAACGTGCGCTAATTTCGGTAACAGACAAAACAGGTATTGTTGAATTTGCACAAACGCTTACTAAAGAGTTTGGCGTTGAGGTAATTTCAACAGGCGGAACCGCAAAAATCCTCGAAGAGGCTGGTGTGCCTGTAGTTCCTATTGAGTCTTATACCGGATTTCCAGAGATGATGGACGGCCGCGTTAAGACGCTGCATCCTCGTGTTCATGGTGGTCTTTTATGCCGTAGAGATAATCCCGGTCATGTTGCAGACGCAGAGAATAATGGTATTGGCATGATTGACTTGGTCTGCGTTAATCTCTATGAGTTTGAGAAGACCGTGGCTGACCCATCAGTAACTTTAGAGAATGCAATTGAGCACATTGATATTGGTGGACCTTCAATGCTCCGCTCTGCTGCAAAGAATAATGATTTTGTTACGGTTGTTGTTGATCCAGCAGATTATGGTCGTGTTCTTGATGAGATGCGTGTCCATGACGGTGCAACTACAAGGGCTTCTCGCCAGCAGCTGGCTTTGAAGGTATTTAAGACAACGGCTGCATACGATAGCGCTATTGCCGCATACCTTTCTGGTGTTGTTGAATCAGAGCAGAGTAAATTCCCAGAGACTTTGCTGGTAAAGGCAATAAAAGAACAAGATCTTCGTTACGGAGAAAATCCTCAGCAGTCCGCAGCGTTTTATAAGATGCCTGGAGCTCCTGCACACTCTCTGGCAAACGCTCAGCAGCTTCAGGGTAAGCCCTTGTCTTACAACAATTTGCTTGATACTGATGCAGCCTGGGCTGCTGTTCGCGAGTTTGATGAGCCATCAGTCATTATTTTGAAGCACCAGAATCCTTGTGGATCTGCTACGGCAGAAAATGTTGTTGAGGCATATGATCGAGCATTTGCTTGCGATCCACTTTCTGCATTTGGTGGAATTATTGCAGTAAACAGAGAAGTTCCGCTGGAGCTTGTTGAGCACTTTGCAGACATCAATAAGCAGTTTGTTGAGGTTCTTATTGCACCAAGCTTTACAGAAGAAGCTCTTGAGCGCCTGTCAAAGAGAACAAACCTTCGTGTATTGGCTACGGGTGGAATTGATAGAAGCCGCGAGCTTGAGATGAGAACTGTTGACGGAGGTCTTTTAGTACAAGACCTTGACCACGCAGACGAAGCTGCAGATAGCTTTGAGGTTGTTACTAAGCGCCAACCAACTCCAGAAGAGCTGAGCGATTTGGTATTTGCTTGGAAAGTTTGCAAGACCGTTAAGTCAAATGCAATTTTGGTTGCAAAAGATCAGGCTGGAATTGGTATGGGACCAGGTCAGCCTAACCGTGTTGACGCTGCTCTTCTCGCATGTGAGCGTGCAGAGGCAGCTTGTGAGCGTATGGGAATTGATTCAAAGAATCTTGTGGCAGCATCTGATGCCTTCTTCCCATTCCGAGATAACGTTGACACACTAGCAGCTCATGGCGTAACAGCCATCATTCAGCCAGGCGGATCGGTCAGAGATGATGAATCTATTGCTGCTTGTGATGAATACGGCATTGCAATGGTGTTTACAGGCAAGCGTCACTTTAGGCACTAATCTGCTAATTCGGGATTAGCAGTTCATTTCAAAAAAGTTGGGGGAGGACACTGTGGACCAGGAAGAGCTAGAAGCAGCTCAGAAGTTTGAGCTTGATAATCCAGAGCTTGTCTGTCGTTGGAGATTATCTGGAGGTGTCCTCCCTCTTGATAACAGGCACTTACGTGCGCTGAGCAAGCGAGTTGTTGCGCAAAAAGAGGTTTCTCCGCACTTGATTGCTTGGGCTAAGCAGCATATTGAGGGAACGCTTAAAGAAGGGTCACAAGAGTTTCCAGATGGCGTTCTTATGATTTTGCTTGAGAGTAATGGTCAGGCTGCTATGACTGTTGGATCTTACCAGTCTTTGGAAGAGCGTTCTGTTCTGTCTCTTGCGGGACGCGCAAGGATTTCACATCGAGAAGAGCAGCAAACTCATTGTGCACCAGAGGTGCTTTGGCTGGTAAAAGACGGAAAGCTTATTGCGGGCGTCTCGGAAGAAGGCGTTCGATCGGGAGTCACAAGTTTAGTGTTAGACCTGGCACAGACTCTTCATGAGCCAACAGAGTTTAATCCAGACGTTATTGCCCAGGTATTTGATGGAACCGCCGAATTTGATGAAGCTTTCCTTACTTCAGATGAACATGGAATCGTATGTGCTTCTGATGCTCAAGGCGAGATAGGAGAGCGTTTCTTATTTGGTTACAAGAAACTTTGTGAAATCAAAGCTGCTAAGTAATCAGATAAGTACGATATTTAAGGCTCGTCCAGCAAAGGGCACGCAACGCACGATAAAGTTGTCCACGTTGAGCACCAACGTAAAAATCTGTCTGTTTTTCAGACAGATGGCTGCTTGTGTACTTGAATATTTTGTCGATTTACAAAAAACTTGCACTTTAGTGTTATGTTTATTTTGTAATTCCGCAGGTAGAAATTCCTACTTAAAAATAGGTATTTGTTAGCTTGTATTTCTGATTTGTTTCATTGTTTTTTTGCGCAATAATAAAAGCATTATGCGACCGCTGCCGGCCGAACTATGAAACATGTTTCCGTAGTCACCCAGGGCCTACAGCTTTATTTTGGATCGCACAGACGCATACTGTGAGAAATCACAGATTAGGCAAGGAGAGGAAATGGCAAGAAAGTTTAAGTCCATGGACGGTAACAACGCCGCGGCTTACGTGTCGTATGCGTTTACCGAGGTAGCGGGCATTTACCCAATTACCCCATCAAGTCCAATGGCAGACTATGTTGACCAGTGGTCCGCCCAGGGTGTAAAGAACATCTTTGGTACAACCGTCAAGGTTGTCGAGATGCAGTCCGAGGCTGGCGCAGCTGGTGCTGTTCACGGTTCTCTTGGTTCAGGTGCTCTGACCACTACTTACACCGCTTCTCAGGGCCTCTTGCTCATGCTTCCAAACATGTACAAGATTGCCGGCGAGCAGCTTCCTGGTGTTTTCCATGTCAGCGCACGTACCGTTGCAACCCATGCACTGAATATCTTTGGCGATCACTCTGACGTTATGTCTGCTCGCCAGACTGGCTTTGCACTTCTCGCAGAAGGCAACGTCCAGGAGGTTATGGATCTGGCTCCTGTTGCTCACCTTGCAGCAATCAAGGGCAAGGTTCCATTTGTTAACTTCTTCGACGGCTTCCGTACTTCTCACGAGATTCAGAAAGTTGCCGTTTGGGATTATGCTGACCTGGCTGAGATGTGTGATATGGACGCTGTCCAGGCATTCCGTGATCATGCACTGAATCCAGAGCATCCATCAAGCCGTGGTTCCCACGAGAACGGCGATATCTTCTTCCAGCACCGCGAGGCATGCAACGAGGTTTATAACCAGCTGCCAGCAGTTGTTGAAGATTACATGAACCAGATCAACGCTAAGCTTGGTACTGACTACGGTCTGTTCAACTACTACGGTGCAGAAGACGCTGATCGCGTTGTTATCTGCATGGGTTCCTTCTGCGATACCCTTGAAGAGGTTATCGATTACCTGAACGCTCATGGCGAGAAGGTCGGTCTGGTTAAGGTTCGCCTCTATCGTCCATTCTCTGTAAAGCACTTTGTTGACGTTCTTCCTGAGTCCGTCAAGAAGATTGCTGTTCTCGACCGCACCAAGGAGCCAGGTTCTGTTGGTGAGCCTCTCTACGAAGACGTTGTTTCTTCCCTTTATGAGGCTGGTCGTACAGGCATTAAGGTTGTTGGCGGTCGTTACGGCCTTGGTTCTAAGGACACCCCACCATCATCTGCATTTGCAATCTTTGAGGAGCTCAAGAAGGATACTCCACAGCGTGAGTTCACCGTTGGTATTGTCGATGACGTTACTAACCTGTCTCTCCCAGAGGATTCTGAGGCACCTAACACTGCAGCTGAGGGCACCATTGAGTGCAAGTTCTGGGGTATCGGCGGCGACGGTACCGTTGGTGCTAACAAGAACTCCATTAAGATTATTGGTGACCACACCGATAAATATGTTCAGGCATACTTCCAGTATGACTCAAAGAAGACCGGCGGTATCACCATCAGCCACCTGCGCTTCGGTGATCACAAGATCCGTTCTCCTTACTATGTCACTAAGGCAGACTTTGTTGCATGCCACGTTCCTGCATACATCATCAAGGGCTACAAGATGGTCCGCGACGTCAAGCCTGGCGGTACCTTCCTGGTCAACTGCCAGTGGGATGCAGAGGAGTTTGCACACCACCTGCCAGCAGAGGCAAAGCGTTACATTGCTAAGAACAACATCAACGTTTATCTGATCAATGCAATTGACCTTGCCAAGGAAATTGGTATGGGCAAGCGCACCAACACCATTCTTCAGTCGGCATTCTTTGCTCTTGCAAAGGTTCTCCCAGAGGCAGATGCACTTCAGTACATGAAGGATGCTGCAACTCATTCTTACCTGAAGAAGGGCCAGAACATCGTCGATATGAACCACAAGGCAATCGACGCTGGTGCTACTGCATTTACTAAGATTGAGATTCCTGCTGATTGGGCTACTGCAGAGGATGCTGCAAGCACAATCACCCTTGAGGGCCGCGAGGCTCTGCTCAAGCAGGTTCGCGACATCATGACTCCAGTCTCTCGTATGGAGGGTGACGCACTTCCTGTTTCCGCATTTAAGAACCACGTTGATGGACAGTTCGAGCTTGGTGCTGCTGCTTATGAGAAGCGTGGCATTGCTGTTGTTGTTCCTGAGTGGAACGTCGAGAAGTGCATCCAGTGTAACCAGTGCGCTTATGTCTGCCCACACGCAGTCATTCGCCCATTCGTCCTTACCGACGAAGAGGTTGCTGCTGCACCAGCACAGTCTCAGTTCAAGGATGCCGTTGGTCCTAAGGCTAAGGGCTACAAGTTTGAGATTGCTATTTCTCAGCTCGACTGCACCGGTTGCTCCAACTGCGTCTACATCTGCCCTGCAGATGCTCTGACCATGAAGCCAATCGAGGAGCAGGAGTCCAAGCAGGAGATTTTTGACTACGCAGTCAACCACGTCTCCGAGAAGACCGAGCTTGTCGCTAACAACGTCAAGGCATCTCAGTTCAAGAAGCCTCTTCTTGAGTTCTCCGGTTCCTGCGCAGGCTGCGCTGAGACCAGCTACGGCCGCCTGGTCACTCAGCTCTTTGGCGATCGTATGTTCATCTCCAACGCAACTGGTTGCTCCTCAATTTGGGGTAACCCAGCTTCCTGCTCACCATTTACTACCGATGCAAATGGTCACGGTCCAGCATGGAACAACTCCCTCTTCGAGGACAACGCAGAGCACGGTATGGGTCTGATGCTTGGTCACCAGGCACAGCAGAAGCGTCTTCTGGAGCTTGCTCAGCAGCTTATCGACGAGGATGGCGCATCTCAGGACCTCAAGGATGCCGCTAAGGCATGGATTGATTCCGTCAACGACGCAGCTCTCTCCAAGGAAGCTTCTAAGACTTTTGTAGTTGAGCTTGAGAAGTCTGATCTTGCAGCAGCTAAGGAAATCCTTGCTAACAAGAGCTTCCTCACCAAGAAGTCCTTCTGGATCTTCGGTGGCGACGGTTGGGCATACGACATCGGCTTCGGTGGCCTTGACCACGTTCTTGCTTCTGGTGAGGATATCAACGTCTTTGTCTTCGATACTGAGGTTTACTCCAACACTGGTGGTCAGTCTTCTAAGGCTTCCCGTCTTGGCCAGGTTGCACAGTTCGCAGCAGCTGGTAAGGACATCAAGCAGAAGAACCTTGCTGAGATTGCAATGACCTATGGTTACGTCTATGTTGCTCAGGTTTCCATGGGCGCAAACCTCCAGCAGACTCTCAAGGCAATTGCTGAGGCAGAGGCTTATCCAGGACCATCCCTCATCATCGGTTACTCCCCATGCGAGATGCACTCCATCAAGGGCGGCATGGCTCACGCACAGGAGGAGATGAAGAAGGCAGTCGAGACTGGCTACTGGAACCTCTATCGCTTCAACCCATCTGCACCAGCAGGTAAGAAGTTCACGCTTGACTCCAAGGCACCTAAGGGTGGCTACCAGGAGTTCCTGATGAACGAGGCTCGTTACAGCCGACTCACCCGCGAGTTCCCAGAGCACGCAGAGAGACTCTTCAAGGAGAACGAGGAAGCCGCAATGGCTCGCTACGATCACCTTGTCCGTCTCTCCGAGCTTTACGCTGCAGAGAAGAAGGAGCAGCCTGAGGAGTAAGGAAACTTACTTTCACGGAGCTTCAGCCGAGCCAGGACATCCTGGCTCGGCTTTTTTATGCGACATTTTTGGCGAGAAGCCCTGTGTTCTTCAAGCCCTTCTCGCGAGGTGATAAACTAGAGGGACTTTGCTCACGATGGGAGTTACTGTGGCACAAAAAAAGAGCAGACTATTTCCTGTAGCTTTTCTCGCTGCTAAAGCAACACTTGCAGCACTTAAATTGACCAACCATGAAGGCGGAACGCTGCCAGGCTTTATCGCTGAAGGCATTGATCCTGCATTTTTGGGAGACATTGCTAAACCAGAGCAGATTGTCTTTATTACCGGCACAAACGGCAAGACAACCACCAATAACCTGCTCAACGATCTTCTCGCCGATAATGGCTACCAGACCGTTACTAACCGCGTTGGCGGCAATATTTCCAGCGGCTTTGCAAGCTCGTTTGCAAAGAACGCCACGTGGAAGGGTACGTCAAAGACTAAGCTTGCAGTTATGGAGTTTGACGAGCTCTCTGGACCTCGCATTTTCCCGTATCTGCAGCCTGATATTTTATCTGTTACCAATTTGTTCCGCGATACGTTCTCTCGTAGTGCAACGCCAGACTACGTGTTTGACGTTATGGATAAGGGCATTCCTGCTTCAACTCATCTGATTTTGAACGCAGATGACATGATTAGCTGCAGGCTTGCTCCTCAGTGCACTCATCGTACGTATTACTCCATTGCAAGGCTGGCAGAAGACACCGCAGAGCCAGTGGGCATTGTTTCAGATCTTACCGCCTGCCCCAAATGCGGTGGCAAGCTCAAGTGGGATTATGCACACCTTAGGCATCTTGGCCACGCAACTTGCGAGGAGTGCGGCTATACCAACCCAACTCCTGATTATGAGGTCATCTCAGTAGAGCCAGAGACTGGCAAGTTTGTGGTCAAGGAGCACTGCCACGAGGGTGCGCCAACATATGAGTACAAGCTCAACAGCTACTCTATCGTCAACCTCTACAACTTGTTTGTGGCCATCGTAACCGCGCGTGAGATGGGCCTTGCGCCTGCAACTATCGCTGCATCATTGCAACGCGTGAACATTGCTTCCTCCAGGTATAACGAGATTGACTACAACGGTCGTCGTCTTATTAGCATGGCTTCTAAGGGCGAGAATGACACGGCAACCTCGGTCACCATTGATATCCTGCGTAAGCAGCCAGGCGATAAGGCAATTATCATCATGATTGCTGATGCGTATATGGCAAAAGCAAAGGACCAGACAGAGTACATTGGTTGGTATTACCAGACTGACTTTGAGTTCCTACAAGATCCAAGCGTTAAGCAGGTCATCATCTACGGCGACACCTCTCTTGACCTACAACTCAGACTAAGGCTTGCTGGTATTGATCCAGCTAAAACCTTTGTGGCAAGCTCTCCTGAAGAGACCGCTGACCTGGTTGACCTTAACGCTTGCCAGCACGTTTTCTATGCACACGGCCTCTACAACGGTGGCATTGCTGACATCAGCAGAAACCGTATCATTGAGCGCTTGAAACAGATGGAGGCCTCCCATGAGTAATCCAGCAACTAAGATTGAGATTCTTTACCCAGAGTACGGCAACCAGGGTGGAGACAACGGAAATGCTCTCTACCTGGAGGCCTGCCTTCCAAAAGAGAACTTTGTGTACACCTCTCACGCCGCAACGCCTTACTTTGTGGAGCATACGCCGTCGGCAATCATCATGGGTGGCATGACAGAAGCCCAGCAAGAGCTTATTATTTCTCGCCTTATGCCTTACAAGGACAGGCTTGCTGAGCTGGCCGATCAGGGCGTTCCTATGCTGTTTGCGGGCAACGCCTCAGAGCTTTTTGGCGAGAAAATCGTTAATCCTGACGGCTCTGAAATTGAGGCTCTGGACCTCTTCAAGTTCACGACCACTCGTTATATGCCTCAGCGTTTTCATGATGTTCAGGTGGGTGAGTTTGATCCTGGCAATGGTAAAGAGCCCTTTACCGTTGTTGGCTTTAAGATGCAGTTCACGCTTACCGAGGGAGATAACTCTAACTGTTACTTCCTTAAAAATAAGGTAGGTTTTGGCATCAATAAAGAAAGCAAGCTGGAAGGCTTCCGTCGCAAGAACGCTATTGCCACCTGGCTGATTGGTCCTCTGCTTCCTTTGAATCCTTATCTCACACGGTGGATTTTGGATATGGCAGGGGAGGAAGACACTCCTCTTGCTTTTGAAGAAGAGGCAGTCACAGCGTATCAAAAGCATGCTCGTGAGATGGTCTATCCAGGAATGCACCTGCATTACTAAATGTATGTCTGCGCTGCTCATTTGCTCATATATGCGTTTCGTCGTATCATGAACTAAGTTTTTAGAGTTAACAAGGGGATTGTTTTGCCACAGGTTTCTTCAGCTTATGCAACAAAACAGCGCGCTCAGCGCCTTGCACGTATTGGTATTATTGCTGCCCTTTATGCAGCACTTACGCTTGCGGCCCTTCTCTTCTTGGGTGGTCTTGCTTGGGGCCCTGTACAGTTCCGCATTTCTGAGGCGGTTGTGGTTATTGCACTCTTTACCGCTGACGCAATCCCGGGACTGACACTTGGCTGCGTTATTGCCAACCTTGCAAATATGGTCATTTCTGGCACCGGCGCTTTAGGTCTTCTCGACGTAGTCTTTGGCTCCTTGGCAACTGCTCTTGGTGCATGGTTTACCTGGAAGAACAGGAAGAACGTACCGCTTGCGCTTCTGGGGCCAGTGCTTGCAAATGCCGTTATTGTGTCTGCATATCTTCCCATTTTGCTTCAGGGATTGGGATTCTACACAATTCCATTTACCACCATTGAACTTGATGGATCGTATCCTCTTATGTTCTTGTTTGGTTTTATCACCACAGGACTCGGAGAGGCTGTTGTTCTCTATGTACTAGGAGCTCCTTTGGCTCGCGCGCTTAAGCATTCGCCTTTGCCACAGCAGCTTGCTTCTGAGGATTCTGCTGCAGAATCAGTCGAGAACTAGACAGCCATGCAAAGACTTGCTCAGTACATACATAGATCAACCAGGATAGTCCTGATTATTCTTGCCTGTGTATTGCTGGGCTTGCTTTCTTGGAGCGTCATGGCAGACAACCTGTTTGCCGCTCTTGTTGCAGGCGGAGGACTTGCCACGGTCATTGTTCTTGGTGGCACTACCCAGCCTGGTAATGAGCACGCCAGGTCTCAAGCAACAGAGCGAACACTTGAGGTTGCCTCTAAGACGCTCAAGACCTTACGCGGAGGCTTGTCGCAAGAAACAGCGCCAACTATCTGCACACTATTGCTTCCAGAAACTTCTGCAGCCGCTATTTCCATCACGGATACAGAATATGTATTGGGCTTTGAGGGAGACATTGCAACCTCGCATATGCCTGGTTCAAAAGTGGTTGGCCCTGCAACTGAGGTTCTGGAAAGCGGCCGCATGGAGACGTTTGTCTCGGTAGATAGTCGTCAGCAGGTACTACAAAGGCGTGGCGGCTTTGGCAATGGCGGCAGCTCCTTTGGCATCATTGTTCCGTTGATTGTTCAGGATCGCACAGTTGGCACTATCAAGCTCTACTATCGTCGTGGCATTGAAATTGATCGCACGCAGTTGGCAATTGCTGAGGGACTGGGCGAACTTCTCTCCACCCAGCTTTCCTCGTATGAGCTTGATCGCCAGGCAGAGTTAACCGCTCGAGCTGAGGTCAAAGCCTTGCAGGCACAGATTAATCCACATTTCTTGTTCAATACGCTCAACACCATTGCATCTCTTACGCGTACAAACCCCAATAAGGCGCGAGATCTGCTTCGCGAGTTCTCTGTGTTTTATCGCCGTACGCTTGAGAGTTCTCAAGGTGCGCTCATTCCGCTTTCTCAGGAATTGACACAAACGCGCAGGTATTTGACAATTGAGAAGGCGCGTTTTGGAGAAGAACGTATTCAAGAGTCTGAGCATGTCGATGAGGGATGCGAAGATGTTCAGGTACCGTCTTTTTTGATTCAGCCTATTGTCGAGAATGCCGTGAGGCACGCTATGAAAGATGAAGGCGCCCTCCATATTGACATCCACGTCACACGCGATGATGATGATATTCTTATATCTGTTGCTGATGATGGTCTTGGAATGGATGAAGAGACTGTTTCTCGCTTGCTTAACGGCCAGGGTCCTACCCCGCAGGATTCTTCGGGGAGAAATAGGGGCACGGGTATTGCCATTAAGAACGTAGCTGAGCGAGTTGAGCGCTTCTACGCTGCTGGATCTGGCATGGAAATCATGTCTAAGCCAGGTCAAGGCACGTGCGTGACACTCAAGCTTGCAGATGCGGCTCTGCAGGCAACAGCATTGTAGTACTCGGTTTTGCTTAACGCTGCGTTAGGCTGTTGGGAGATGAATGACATGCGCGCCATGATTGTTGACGACGAGGCTCCAGCCCGTTCTGAGCTCAAGTTCTTGCTTGAGGAGACCGGCCGTCTCGAGGAAATTATTGAGGCCACAAGTGCAAGGGATGCTGTCGAGAAACTCATGGAGTCTCGCGTTGAGGTCTTGTTCCTCGATATCTCCATGCCTAAGACAAATGGAATGCAGCTTGCAGAGGCTCTTCACAAGCTGAAGAATCCTCCCCAGATTGTGTTTGTCACCGCATATAGCGAGTACGCGCTGGATGCATTTGGCGTTAACGCGGTAGATTACCTGATGAAGCCTGTTGAGACCGAGCGCCTTGAGCAGGCTCTTGATAAGGTTGAGGAGCGCCTTCGTCCTCAGTCTCCTATGGCAACCATTGAGCGAATTCCTGTCATTAAGAGCGGAAGCAAGGTTCTTGTTCCCATTGATCAGATTCGCTTTATTGAGGCAAAAGACGATTACTCCTGCATCTACACAGAAGACGATCGCTTCTTGTCTACTATTTCTTTGCAGAAACTTGAAGAGCGCCTTGCTCCACACGGATTCTTCCGCATTCATCGTAGCTTTATCGTGAATCTTGAGTATGTTGACGATGTTGAGGTTATCTCTGCTGGTATCCTACAGTTGACTATTCAAGGATTTGAGGAGCGTCACATTTCGGTTTCTCGCCGTCGTGTGGTTGCACTCAAGCGAGCACTGGGACTGTAGAAGCTCAACGGGTTTCTCGCCAGCAGCTAAAAGCGCACGTAGGAGTTTGGTATGGCACTGGTAAGGTTTGACGTAATTTCAGATACGCATGGGTATTTGTCATCTGAGTTGCTTGAAGCTCTGCAAGGCGCCAACTACATTGTGCATGCAGGAGATATTACCTCCAACGCCGATTATCAGACGCTGCAAAAGATTGCTCCCGTTAAGCTTTGCCTAGGCAATAATGATTTCTGCTACAACTATGGTCCAATGGTAAAGAAAAAGATTATTTTCTTTGCAGCTGGTCTCAAGTGGCAGGTATGTCATTATCGTGAGAGGCTTGACCTAGTTAAATGCAATATTGCCATCTGTGGCCACACGCATAAGCCTTTTGTACAGCGCGACGAGTGGACCAATACGCTTGTAATGAATCCAGGAAGTCCCACCTACCCACGCGGTCGCGAGGGCGCAACTATGGGACGTATTATTGTTGATGATGAAACAGCCCAGGTAGTCAGCGCAGAGATAATTAGTCTGTCTTCGCTTGAGGTGCTTTCTTCTTGTAAATAAGCGATGGAATCATCAGCTTGGTAAAAAGCACTAGCCATACAAGGGCAAGCGAGAAACCACCAATGACGTCGGTAGCGTAGTGCACACCCAGATAAATTCTACTGATGCCAATCATAATGATGATGCCAGAGAACAGGCCACACCAAAGCCAACGTTGTAGTTTGTCTTTCTCGTAATGCCAGACAAGCCAAATAAGCAGGCCATAAAAAGCCATCGAGAACATCGAGTGGCCCGAAGGGAAGCTGTAGCCAGTTTCAACTACTAGCCTAAAGCCATCTGGACGAGGACGCTGGACAATAGCCTTAAAGATAAGGTCAACAATAACAACGCCACCCAGGTTAATAGAGGCAAGCCTGCCAACACTTGGTCCTGGTGCAAAAGCAGCAACCACAATAAGCATGACAATAACGGTAACGGGACTTGCAAGTCCAGAGAACCCTTCCATTATCTCTGTGAGAAGGGGAGTCCTAAGATGGACGACAAAAAGCCTGAACGCAAAGTGATCAATGCCAATGATGTCGCCTTCAGAAACATCGATCAATAAGAAAATAAAAATTGCTGAAGAGACAAGCAGAATGATGGTAGAAAGGCTAGAACGCAGGCGCTGTAGAAAAAGGCGCTTGCGAACTCCTGTTAAAAGTCCTGTCTTCTGGGCATCAAGGCTTTTATCGGCCATTAGTTCTCCTTGTAACAAAAAGGCGGCACGCCGATAGACGTACCGCCGCTTAGTTCAATGATAAGCCAGCGCAAGCGCGTGGCACACAAGAACTTACAGGTTAGCGTTGAGCTCAGAAACGAGGTCAGCCTTAGGAAGGTTACCAACCATAGTGTGAACAGGCTCACCATTCTTGAAGAGAATGAGGGTTGGGATGGAGACGATGCGGAAACGAGTTGCAAGATCTGCCTCGTCATCAACGTTTACCTTGTAAACGTCAAGCTTATCTGCCATCTCATTGCCAACTTCCTCAACGACTGGACCAAGAGCACGGCAAGGACCGCACCAGGATGCCCAGAAATCAACAAGAACAGGCTTGTCTGCGTTAGCAAGGACAGAATCGAACTCTGCAGTAGTAAGCTGCTGTGCCATAGTGAACCTCCAGTTACGTACGGCTTGTAAGCCAATTAATTTCAAGCACTAGCAAACTTATCCCCAAATTAGGGAAGTGTATACACATAACTTTATGGACTTGCTCAAATTGTGAATTACGTGCATAGTTGGCATATAAGAAAGAGGTGCTCATGCCAAGCGAAAGATCTATGCGAAAAGAAGCCTACATGGCAAAAACAACGCATGAGTTTGGAGATTTTGCTGCTCAGGGGGTGTGTATGGCAGGCAATGCTTTTGCATCGGTTTTATTGGTAAAAGGCCAGGAAGACTTTGAAGAGGCTGAACTTTCTGCACTTAAAGCTTCTTTAGAGCATCTGGGCTACGCCCCTGAGGCATGGGCCACCTTGCTTACCACCACAAAAACAGGAGATCCTATAAATCCCCTGCTTGTCAGGCAGGCGATAAGCGCTTTTAGTCCAGACACGGTGTTCATGGTAAATGACGCAGCAGTTACATCAGTGCGTGAGGCATACGCAGATGAGCTTGGTCAGCTTACAACTAACGCCGAGAAGACCTTCTCGCCCCGTGTTCTTGTGCGTGTGTGTGGAATGCGCATGGTAAATCTTGATAACTTTGCCGGAGCGCTCGAGGACCCTCGTCAGAAGCAGTTACGCTGGGCGGCTATTAAACAAGTCCCACCTTTGGGAGAACCTTATTAGTAACGATTTGTCGTATTTTTTACGAAAAACGACATTGTGGCGTTTCATGAGCGTTGCGAAGATTATCCTTGAGATAGTCAAAAGAAGGAGACTGCTATGGCATCACCTACAGCACCACATATTTTGCCTACTGACGCAACACAGACTAAGGCTTGGCGTGCCCTTGCAGAGCATTACGCCAGCTTAAAAGATACAAAAGCTACGCTGAAGAACTGGTTTGCAGAAGACCCCCAGCGTGTCCAGAATCTTACGTTTGAGCTCGATCAGTTCTTGATTGATCTTTCCAAAAACCTTGCCACACAAGAGACGCTTGACCTTCTGTGTGACCTTGCAGAAGAGGTCAAACTTGAAGAGCGTAGAGACGCTATGTATGCCGGCGAGCACATCAACACTACCGAAGATCGAGCAGTGTTGCATACAGCGCTTCGTCGTCCCGCAACTGAGGCCGGCACGCTTATTGTTGATGGACAAGACGTTGTTTCTGACGTTCACCAGACGCTGAACAAGATGTATGCCTTCTGTGATCGTGTTCGCTCGGGAGAGTGGAAGGGCGTTACTGGAAAGCCAATCAAGACCGTTGTAAGTATTGGTATTGGTGGCTCTGACCTTGGTCCTGTTATGGTCTACGAGGCATTGAAGCCTTTTGCGGATGCAGGCATTACTGCTCGTTTTGTCTCCAACATTGATCCTGTTGATTTAGGTGAGAAAACCGCGGATCTTGATCCAGAAACAACACTCTTCGTTATTGTTTCCAAGACCTTTACTACGCTTGAGACACTTACTAATGCTCGTTGTGCTCGCACATGGCTTTTGGAAAAGCTGGCTGAACAGGGCGTTATTGATGGCTCTGAAGTTCAGAATGCAGATGCAATTCGCAAGCATTTTGTTGCTGTCTCCACTGCACTTGATCTGGTAGAAGACTTTGGTATTGACCCACAGAACGCCTTTGGTTTCTGGAACTGGGTCGGCGGCCGTTATTCGGTTGATTCTGCGGTTGGTCTGGTACTGGCAATTGTTTTTGGTCCACAGCGTTTTGCAGAGTTTCTGAGCGGCTTTAACACAGTTGATGAATACTTCAGGACAACCCCTTTGAGGCAAAATGTTGTTGCTCTTATGGGTCTCTTAAATGTTTGGTACGTTAATTTCTTTGGCGCGGCATCTCATGCGGTACTTCCATACAGCCAGTACCTGCATAGATTCCCTGCGTATCTCCAGCAGCTTACCATGGAGTCCAACGGCAAGTCTACGCGCTGGGATGGCACTGCTGTTACATCTAACACAGGTGAGATTTTCTGGGGAGAGGCTGGTACCAACGGCCAGCATGCTTTCTACCAGCTTATTCACCAGGGAACTCAGATTATTCCTGCTGATTTTATTGCGTTTGCAAATACTGCTTTTGCTACAAAAGATGCAGATCTTGATGTCCACGAGCTCTTCCTCTCCAACTTCTTTGCACAGACCAAGGCTCTTGCTTTTGGCAAGACCGCCGATGAGGTCCGCGCTGAGGGAACTCCAGAATGGATGGTTCCTGCACGCGTCTTTGAAGGAAACAGGCCAACTACCTCTATCTTTGGTAAAGAACTTAACCCACGTGCCGTCGGAACACTCATTGCGCTCTATGAGCACATTACCTTTGTTGAGGGCGTAGTGTGGGGCATTGATTCGTACGATCAGTGGGGTGTTGAGCTTGGCAAGCAGCTTGCAAAACAGATTTTCCCTGCAATTCATAATGACGAAGAGCTAGCAAAACAAGATGCTTCCACTCAGTCCCTTGTTGCGTTCTATCGTAAGAATAGAAGGTAGTGCGCAACAAGACGCTCTTCTCGCCGTTTGGTTTTTGCGTTAGAGTGTGCAATAGGGTAGAGTATCTACAGCGCATTGAGCGGGTGCGGATGACGTGACACCTCGAACCTGGTCAGGGTCGGGAGACAGCAGCCATAAGGGGTCACTCGCGGGCATCCGTTCCCACTCAATGCGCTTTTCTTAGGCGTTGACTATGCTTGCCGCGACATTTGTCACGACGATTGGACTTCGATGGGTTTTGTAAACTACATCATTGAGCTGCTTAGAGATCCTCGCGCATTTATTGCTTCAATGATTGCCACTGGCCCTTTTGCTGCGTACGGTTTTGTTTTTATGATTGTTTTTATTGAGACCGGCGTAGTCTTTTTCCCATTTTTACCAGGTGATTCTCTGCTTTTTGCAGCAGGATTTTTTGCTCATAACGGCGGTTTTAATATTGTTTTATTGCTTGTTATTACGTGGGCTGCTGCAATTCTTGGCGATCAGATGAACTTTATGATTGGCCACTTCTTCGGCCAAAAAATCATTGCTTCTGAAAAGGTTAAGGCACTTACTCCAGAGCATCTTGAGAAGACTCAGAAGTTCCTGGACAAGCACGGTCATCTTGCAATTTTCTTAGGTCGCTTCTTCCCCTTTATCCGCACGTTCGTTCCTTTTATTGCTGGTATGGGCGGTATGCACTGGAGAAACTTTGGCATCTATAACATCTTGGGTGGTCTAACCTGGTCCACGATGTTTGTACTTCTCGGTTATTTCTTTGGCGGCATTCCTGTAGTTCAGGAGCACTTTGAGCTACTGATTGTGGGTATTGTTGCCGTTTCAATTATTCCAACAGTCGTTGGCCTTATCCGTGGCCGTATGAGCAAGGGCGAGAAGAACAACGAAGAAGCCACAGATACAAACGAAGACGAGGCTTAGTAACAAGCGTTCGCACTTCTCGTAATTTGATGATAGAAATCCCGTCAGGAACGACTTGGCCTGACGGGATTCTTTTTTACTCTTTGGAGAGCTGATACGTATCAGTAAAGGTGACGGTCTGACCATTTTCTGTGTAAGTAGAAACAAGCTGAGCCACAACGCTTCTGTTGGCGATATCAAACGTGACCTTCAACTGTGGTTTTTGAGCTGTAGCAAGAGCTGTGCTAGAAGCAGAATGAGCATCCAGGTTTGCATTGGTTACATCGACCGTTCCAGAAACCTGGATTTGTTCTCCGATAGTTCCTGAAGTTGCAAGAGACACAGAAGCGTTTTTGAACTCAGTGTCACCGGGATACCAACGATACGAGGTGTTGAGTGCTCCATGGTTGTGCACAACACCCCCTGCGGTTGCCGTAAGCATGAGCTGATCACGAGAAAAACCTGCAGCCGATACGGTCAACGTTAAAGGATTGGTTCGACCGGCATAGCAAGGGCTTCCGCTGCTTGCTTCGCAGCTGACAAAGGTACCCTTCCACGTTCCTACGAGCCCGCCATAGTCGTACTTAAGTCCTGCCGAGGGGTTGGCTGTGTCCAATGCCCAGGTACCCGTAGAAGCATCAAAGGTAAATGAGGCGGTAATTTCGCAGGTGAGCGAACCAAAGAAGGTTGGTGAAACACCCGACATTCTTACCCAGCAGGTTTGCTGTTCACGGTCAAAGCCCGCATCAAGAACGGTGAAGGTTGCATCAGAGAACTGCGAGCCATAAGAAATAGCTTCGTTTGGATTTTTCTCATCAAGTTTTGCTAGCACATCGCCAATAGCGTCAAGGACTTTTGTGGTGGAAACGCCCGAAGTTGCCTGGTAGGTAACAGATTGTGATTCTTCGTCACCAATGGCGTTCCAGCCTTGGGTATTTGCGTATCCAAGTTTGGTCATCTTTGTAGCAGCAATTGCATTACCTGTATAGGTAAGGCGTACTACAGAGTTGGCGTAGCCCGTCGCACCAAACTGCGCGGCATCACTTGAGATTGCCGTGGTACTTCTTGTGCGAGAAACAACTTCAATGCCCGTAAGGAGTAAGGACTCATCAGCATCATATTCACCAGGAGTCCAGGCTGGTGCCTCAACGCGTATGCGCGCATCAGCAATAACAGTATCAGTTGAAGGAACGTTGCTCACGCGAATAAAGAACACGATAACTGCAGATAAAAGAGCAAGACTTAAAAGCGCAAGAATGCCAGAAAGCAGGCTGTAGCGGCGTACAAACCTAAATAGCGCACGACGCCTGCTGCGAAGATAGCTTGAGAACGTATCAGCAACATCTTTTATAGACGTTGCGTCATCGTCAGAGGTTGCATTACTCGCGTCAGCAGCATTTTTGACAGAAGCTTCAGTAGCTTCAGCCTCTGCATGTTCGTGAGTGCTCTCTTCAAGCTCTTTGAGGCGAGCTTCTACAGCAGAAAGGTCCTGTGTCAGAGCTGCATCGTTTACGATTTTCTCCAGATCAGTTGTGCTATCTGCGTCGTTTTCAGGAGAGCTCTCATCTGAAGCAGAGTGAGTCTCATCCTCTTCACCATCTTCGTCTAGACTAGGAAAAATGGGGCTGACAATTTCCATGATGTAGTCTTCATCAGCAGCGGCCATATCAGCAGCAATAGGGTCGGTGACCTCTTCAAGCTCGTCGGTCTTCTCGCCAGCAGTGTCAGCGGTCTCAGCAGTCTGGGTAGCCTGGGCATCAAGGGTCTTCTGATCAGAAGAGGTGTCCTCTGCAGCAGGCGTGTTATCTGGTTGTGAAGTTTTGTTCTTAGAAGTCATAGCGCCTCATTACCGTATGAACCTGCTGTAATTTTCTCACAATTATGTAACTTGTGTACCCTCATCCTGTGCAGATAGGGAGGTATCGGTTTAAAAACCGCCTAGTGGTGGTACACTTCTTTAGTTGAATTCTCACCTCGCAAGCAGCTTTGCAACAGTTTGGCCGCATGTCAATGAGCCAAGCGCGCACGAGGCACTTATCTTAGGAGTAAGAATGCGTGACAAGCTAGAAAAAATCGTTGAGGCCTATGCTGAGCTTGAGCAAAAGCTTGCAGACCCAGCTGTTGTCTCTGATCCAAAAGAGTATGCTCGCGTGGCAAAAGAGCACTCTAATCAGGCAGATTTGGTTGCTCACGCCAACAAGTACATCACTGCCCTTGATGACATCGAGGCTGCAAAAGAGCTTCTCAACGCCACTTCTGATCCAGAAGAAAAAGAGATGCTGCAGGAAGACATTGCTGCTAATGAAGAGATGCTCCCTCAGCTTGAGGATGAGATCAAGGTCATGCTGATTCCAGGCGATCCAAATGACGAGAAGGACACTATCGTTGAGATTCGTGCTGGTGTTGGCGGCGATGAGGCGGCAATCTTTGCAGGCGACCTCTTCAAAATGTATGAGCGCTTTGCCGAGGCTCGTGGTTGGAAGACAGAGGTTCTGTCCAGCTCTCCATCTGAGGCAGGCGGCTTCAAGACTATTGAGTTCAAGGTCACAGGCGATAAGGTCTATTCAGTTATGAAGTATGAATCCGGTGTTCACCGTGTTCAGCGCGTTCCTAAGACTGAGTCTCAGGGCCGCATCCAGACCTCTACTGCAACCGTTGCAGTTCTCCCAGAGGCTGACGAGATTGATATTCAGATCAACCAGGAAGACCTGCGCATTGATACCTACTGCGCATCCGGCCCTGGTGGTCAGTGCGTTAACACCACCTATTCCGCAGTTCGTATTACTCACCTGCCAACAAATACCGTTGTTCAGTCTCAGGATCAGCGTTCTCAGATTCAGAACCGCGAGGTTTGTATGCAGATGCTTCGTGCTCGTCTCTATGAGATGGAGCTGGAGCGTCAGCAAGCTGAGCAGGGTGCAGAGCGTCTTTCCCAGATTGGTCATGGCGCACGTTCCGAGAAGATCCGTACATACAACCAGCCACAGGACCGTGTAACCGACCACCGCGTCGGCTTCAACGGCACCTACAATGGCGTTCTTCTGGGCGATACGCTGCCATCCGTTATTGAGGCTCTCGCTGCAGCAGAGCGTGCCGAGAAACTCGCTCAGGCTGTGTAAGGCACAAACTTCATGACAGATGAAGTTTGGACAATCCAGAAAATTTTGACGTGGACTACTCAGCACCTGGAAAAGAAGGGTGATGAGCATCCACGTCTTTCTGCAGAATGGCTTTTGTCCGCAGTGACAGGCCTTTCTCGCGTTCAGCTCTACACCAACTTTGACAAGCCGCTTTCTGCGGATGAGCGCACTCGCATGCGCGAGGCAATTAAGCGCCGTGCAGAAGGGGAGCCGCTCCAGTACGTGACGGGCGAGATGCCTTTCAGGCACCTGGTTCTTACCTGCGAGCCAGGCGTGCTTATCCCACGACCAGAGACAGAGGTGCTGGTAGACGTTGCGCTAGCAGGTGTTGACGCGGCAACTCGAAACGCTGACGGGGAAGTGCGCGTGCTTGAGGTTGGTGTAGGAACGGGCTGCATATCGCTCTCTATTGCTACTGAGCGTCCACAGACACGCGTCTACGCTACAGATCTTTCTCCAAAGGCGATTGCGCTGGCAAGTCGTAACAGAGATGTCCTGGACCTCCAGGAGCGCGTGGAGCTCATTGAGTGCGATCTGGTAGAAGGCGTACCTGCAGAGCTTGCACAGTCCTTCTCGGTGTTGGTCTCTAATCCGCCCTACATCCCCACAAATGTGCTCGAGCAAGAGGTACCTGCAGAGGTCAAGGGTTTTGAGCCTGAGCTGGCGCTTGACGGGGGAGAGGACGGTCTGGACGTCTATAGGCGATTGCTCGAGGCTGCTCCGCATATGCTTCTACCTGGCGGAATGCTTTGTGTTGAGCTTTACGAGGGGCATTTGGACAAGGCGGCGCACCTTGCCGAGGAGCAGGGCGTGTGGGAGTCCGTTGAGGTCAAAGAGGATCTGACGCACAGACCGCGCATTCTTGTGGCACGTTTAGCAAAGTAGCACTTCAGCCGCCTGGTGAGAAAATCTGTGTAACGCATAACACCGCACAGCACACAACACCGCACAGCACACAATACCGCGCAGCACACAACAATGAGTCGAGGGTTTTATGGGTGAATACATCAAAGTTGATCAGATGAATCCGGATACATCTGTAGTTTCTTTAGCAGTTGAGGTGGCTCGTCGTGGCGGCGTGCTTATCATGCCTACCGATTCTGTCTATGGAATTGGTGCGGCAGCAACTCCTCAAAATCCTGGTCATAAGCGTATTTTTGAGATTAAACAGCGTCCCTCAACGCAGACGCTTCCATGGCTTGTGGGCAGTAAATCCGACCTGCAGAAGTACGCTTACATTACGCACAGCTGGGCAAATAAGCTGGTAGAAGCATATTGGCCAGGAGCTCTTACGCTGGTGGTTACCGCATCAGAGAACGTTCCTGATGAGTACGTCTTGCCAGATAACAGAACCATTGCACTTCGTATGCCCAACTCACCTCTAGTATGTCAGATTGCACAGCAGCTTGGATGCCCTTTGGCTACTACCAGCGCCAACACGCACGGGGCTCCTTCTGCAGTTGATGGATGTGGCCTTGAAGCAGGCCTTATTGAGCAGGCAGACTTGACGCTTGATGGAGGTCCGGCGCCCCTTGCTATTGCGTCGACTATTGTCGACTGCACGGGTGATGAACCACGCATTTTACGCGAAGGCGCCATCACAACCGAGGACATTCTCGCCACTGCGGGATTTGCAAAATAGATAAAAAATCCTATCCCTTTTATGTGTTTTGGCTGCAGCTTTTGCCTGCATGCGGTACTCTCTATAGGAGTGAATTTTCTGAGGAGGATACGTATGCGTATTGCAGTTGGTTCCGATCACGCTGGCTTTATCCAGAAAGATCCTATCATTGAGCACATTAAGTCGCTTGGACATGAGGTTTTGGACTTTGGTCCCGCAAATGATGACCGTGTTGATTACCCTGATTTTGCAGATAAGGTTGCTCGCGCAGTCGCAGCAGGCAAAGCAGATCGCGGAGTTCTGATTTGCGGAACTGGTATTGGCATTGCTATGACTGCTGATAAAGTCCCTGGTATTCGCGCTACTCCTGTTCAGACCGTCCAGTTTGCAGAGCTTGCTCGCGAGCACAACAACGCAAACGTCATTGGTCTTTCTGGTCGATTCACTGATCTTGCTGTTAACGAGGCTATTGTGGATACCTTCCTAAGCACCGAGTTTGCAGGCGGCCGTCATACGGGACGTGTCGAGAAGATCATGCGTGAAGATGATCCTAACTTTAAGGGCGTTGACGCTGAGTAAGTAAGCGGCACATAAACAGTGCTGCATAAGTAATACATACGCAAACCTGCAGGGAATGTAGAGGCTGGGTTAAAGTTGCTCGCATTCAAATGAAGCGCAGGTCAAGCTCTTGGAGGGAGCATTATGGCAGATTACGATGAGTCCAGACTTACGGTTGTTGACCACCCACTAGTTCAGCACAAGCTTCACATCCTTCGCGACAAGACAACTACCACCAAGCAGTTCCGTGAGCTTGTCAACGAGCTTGCAATTCTTGAGAGCTATGAGGCAATGCGTGACTTCCCACTTGAGGATGTCGAGGTAGAGACTCCTCTTGAGACTATGACTGCTAAGCGCATTGCTGGTAAGAAGGTTGCTATTATTCCAATTCTTCGCGCTGGCCTTGGTATGGTTGACGGCATTCTTGAGCTGGTTCCCTCTGCTCGCGTCGGTCATGTTGGTATGTATCGCGATCCAGAGACCCATCTTCCTCACCAGTATTACTGCAAGTTCCCTGCAGACATCGAGAACCGCACCTGCCTGGTTGTTGATCCAATGCTGGCAACAGGTGGCTCTCTCACTGCTGCTATTCAGTTCCTGCGTGAGGCCGGCGTCAAGGATATTCGTTGCCTGACCATTGTCTCTTGCCCTGAGGGCGTCAAGGCAACTCTGGACTTTGACCCAGAGGTACGCCTCTACACCTGCACCGTTGATCGTCAGCTGAGCCCAAATGCTTACATTCTTCCAGGACTTGGCGACGCAGGCGACCGTATTTACGGCACCAAGTAAGGAGCCCCTCGTCCTTCTCGCAATTTAATATAGTTGCGAATATGTACGTACATAATCCAGTGCTCACATACAGTGCGCACTGGATTATTTTTTCTCTTCAAAACGCTGTTTTACACGACTGAGTAGCTGCTTGCGTATATCAAAACTTTGCGAATACCAGGGGATATTGATACAACTATTTTTACCTGAACATAATTATATCTATCAAGAAAAAAAGCAACATAATAGCAGCTTATAAGTGTTATAGTTGAATGAATCAATAACGGCAGCTAACACGAAATGTGTCAGTAGTGTGAGAATTTGAGTATAAGTCAATTATTTGATTTTGTAATCATGACTATGCATTCGTTTAGTGCTAGTATCGCCGTTCGTCGCAAATATGCACGCCGAGTGGTAGATAATACACTCCAAGTGGCATATTCTTAGCATCTTACGTTGTGTTTCAAGTATGCTGAGCAGTGACGGGCAATCTGAAATGGTTGCAGATTGTATGGGGAGGTTGAGACAGAGTGGATGTTCTTGCGCAGTTGCCAGCAGAGATGGCCGAGCTGCTCGAAAGTTTTTTGCCACACGCATTAGTTGGTAACACCACCTTTGGTTTCACGAACTACATTTTCTATTTCTTAATCGCTGCTGTGATTTTCCTTATCGTCTGCTTTAGGTTTAAGAAGAAGCAGGCAGAGAGCATTGCCCCTCAGGGACGCTTTGTTAATGGCGTTGAGTATTTGATTGAGTACATTAGGGACGATGTCTGTAAGGCTTCTCTTGGAGAAACTTGGCGCACGCACTTCCCCTTCTTGATCACCATGTTTATGTTCATCCTGATCAACAACATCATTGGCCTTATTCCTGGCGCACACCCAGGTACCGGTACTATTGGTGTTACTGCTGCTCTTGGTCTTTGCTCTCTTGGATACTTTATGTATGTAGGTGCAAAAAAGATGGGCGTTATTGGCTACATCTTGAGCCTTGCACCAAAGGGCGTTAATCCTGTTATCGCAGCAGTTATCTGGGTTATTGAGGTCTTCTCAACATTCCTTCGTCTGGTTACTCTGGCTGTCCGTCTGTTCTGCAACATGTATGCAGGTCATATTGTTATGGGTACGTTTGCAATTCTTGCATCTATGTACTTTATGCCAGCAATTGAGAACTTCTCCGCATCAACAGCTGCTCAGGCGGGATTCTCGCTTTTCTGGATCTTGCTGTTGATTATCATTTATTTGGTAGAAACTATTGTTGCTTTCATTCAGGCATACGTTTTTACCCTGCTCTCCACTGTATATATCCAGCTGGTAGAGTCTGAGCACTAAGCAAAACGCTTAGTTGGTGGCATTGCCACACTGGTGCCAAACGGCACAAAAGATGAAGTCATCTGAGCCCACGCTCAGTTGATGATAGGTATGTACATTGGTCGCCTTGAGAGGGGCGAGCGAAAAAGGAGGAATCGTGGGTATTTTCGGATATGCTCTTTGCGTTATGGGAGCAGCAATTTGTATTAGCGTCGTAGCAACGAGTGCTGCTAACAACATGGCTCGTCAGCCTGAGGTCCAGGGTCGTCTCTTCACAGTCTTTATTCTTGGCTGCGCATTCATTGAGGCACTTACCCTGATTGGCTTCGTTGTTACCCTGATGGTTAAATAAATAACGTTTCGTAACAGCGAAATCGCTACGTTGGAGGAATGCATGAATACGATTTGTAAGGGAGCAAGAAAGGCCAGCACAGTAGGCGCAACTGCCGCTCTACTTGTGGCAATAGCTCCCTCAGTCGCACTTGCTGAAGAGGGTGCAAGTGGTGCCGATATTCTTCTTCCAAAGCCCGCTGAGTTTGTTCCTGCTCTGATTGCGTTTCTGATCATCTTTGCTGTTGTAGCAAAGTTTGTGTGGCCTTCCGTTCTACGTATGCTTGACAAGCGTCAAGAGAAGATCCAAGGCGATCTGGACGCTGCAGCAAAGGCTCGCGAGGAAGCCAACAAGGACCGTGAAATCGCAGCAGCTGGTATCGATGCAGCTAAGCAGCAAGCAGACGAGATTGTTTCTGCTGCTAAGCGCGAGGGTGAAGAAGAGCGTGCTCGTATTATCGAGCAGGCAAAGGTAGAGGCTGCCGAGATTATTACTAAGGGTAAGGGCGTTGTAGAGTCTGAGCGTCGTCACGCCATGGCTGAGCTTTCTGATTCCGTTGTTGATCTTGCCGTTGATATTGCCGGAAAGATTATTGGCAACGAGCTCTCAGTAGAGCAGCAGCGTGCTCTTGCCGAAAAGTACCTTGCGGAAGTAGGTACTTCAAATGAGCACTAATAAAGACGATCAAGACAGAAAAGTAGAGGGCTATACCAGGGCGCTCCTGGAGGCTGGCCGCGCAGAGGGTCGTGCAACCGCAGACCTCGTACAGGTGCAGCACGCAAAGAAGTTCTCTCCAGAAGTTCTTGAGACTCTTGGTGCTATGCAAGCGAGTGAGGATGTTAACCTTATCAATGATGTTGCCGCTACGTTCCAGGAGCTTCTTGAAGAAGAAGACAAGACACTTACGGTAACGGTAACCACCACAATGCCTCTTGATGATGAGTTACGTGCAAAGGTCACCGAGAAGCTCGAGAAGAACTTCAATACTCAGGTGTATCTCATTGAGCGTGTTAATCCCAAGATTTTGGGAGGCATCGTAGTTGAGGCACGTGATCATCGTTATGATGCATCGGTAAAGACACAACTCACTCACATTAAGAGTAGGCTCTCTTCAGATCACGTTGAAAGTGAATTGTAATGACTGATAAGACCACCATACAGGAAGGAACGCTGAGCTCAGATGCTGTAATGGCACAGCTTAGAGAGCGCCTTTCTAAGGTCAATTCAACCGTATCCCAGCAAGAGGTATCTGCTGTTACTGAGGTAGCAGACGGTATTGCTCGTGTTGCT
This sequence comes from uncultured Atopobium sp., assembly GCA_938028565.1. Classification (GTDB taxonomy): domain Bacteria; phylum Actinomycetota; class Coriobacteriia; order Coriobacteriales; family Atopobiaceae; genus Lancefieldella. The sequence continues at coordinate 52,773 of CALIZS010000025.1, forward strand.
GGTCTACGCAGCGCTATGGCAGGCGAGTTGCTGGAGTTTACCAGCTCTGTTACTGGCCACAGCGTATTCGGTCTTGCTCAGAACCTTGATGAGACTTCTGTCGGTGCTGTTTTGTTCGGCGAAGTTTCTGAAATCAAGGAAGGCGACGAGTGTCGTACTACTGGCCGTGTTATGGACATCCCTGCTGGATACGACATGCTTGGTCGTGTTGTTAATCCATTGGGTCAGCCTATTGACGGTCTTGGTGCAATCCATGCTACACATCGTCGTCCTATTGAGTTCAAGGCTCCTGGCATCATGCAGCGTCAGCCTGTCTGCGAGCCAGTTCAGACTGGACTTCTGGCAATTGACGCTATGGTTCCTGTCGGCCGTGGTCAGCGTGAGTTGATCATTGGTGACCGTAAGACCGGTAAGACCGCTATCGCAATTGACGCTATCGTAAACCAGAAGAACACCGACATGGTTTGTATCTATGTCGCCATCGGTCAGAAGGCGTCTACAGTTGCAAACATCCGCGAGTCTCTTTCCCGCCATGGTGTTCTTGATAAGACCGTCATTGTTGCAGCTACCGCAGCTGATTCTGCTCCAATGCAGTACATTGCCCCTATGGCAGGCGCTGCTATTGGTGAGTTCTTTATGTATAACGATAAGGACGGCAAGCCTGCTGACAAAGATCATCCAGGCGGACACGTTCTTGTTGTTTACGATGACCTCTCTAAGCAGGCAGTTGCATACCGTCAGATGTCACTGACGCTTCACCGTCCACCAGGACGTGAGGCATATCCTGGTGATATTTTCTACCTGCACTCACGCTTGCTGGAGCGTGCATGTAAGCTCTCCGATGAAAACGGAGCAGGTTCTCTTACAGCACTTCCAATTATTGAGACGCAGGAAGGCGACGTTTCTGCATACATTCCTACAAACGTCATTTCCATTACAGACGGCCAGATTTATCTGCAGTCTAACCTCTTCTTCCAGGGCCAGCGTCCAGCAGTCGACGTAGGTATTTCCGTATCCCGCGTTGGTGGCGACGCTCAGGTCAAGGCTATGAAGCAGGTTGCAGGTACACTTCGTCTGGACCTTGCAAGTTATCGTGAGAAGCAGGCATTCTCGCAGTTCGGATCCGACTTGGATGCAACTACGCAGTACCAGCTCAATCACGGTGCTCATATGATGGAGCTTCTCAAGCAGCCACGTTATTCAGCTCTGGACGTAGTAGACCAGATTTGCGCAATTTACGCTGCAAAAGAGAACTTCATTGATGACGTTGATCTTGAGAACGTTGCTCTCTTCCGCGATGGCCTTGCCCAGTACATGAGTGAATATCACCCACAGCTTCGCAACTCTCTGCGCAACGGAAAGATTTCTGATGAGCAGGCAGAACGCTTGAGTGATCACATTAAGCACTTCAAGGCTAAGTTTATGGAAGAGCATCCAAACAAGGTTGTGGATGAGGCAGAAGCTAATTCAGATACACCAGGCTCTTTTGACGCAGTAACCCAGGGTTCATTGCAGGAGTAATTATCAATGGCGAACCTTCACGAAATATCGAGGCGTATGAGCTCCATCAGGAGCACCATGCAGATTACGCGCACCATGTCGATGATCTCGACAGCGCGTGTCCGCAAGGCACTTGATAGGGCCGAGGCTGCTTCGCCATATAAGGAAGCTATTACCCTTATGCTTGCAAATGTAGCAAGCGCTAGCTTTAATCCAAAGAAACAGCCTCTTCTTGCTACACACAAAGTCGAGAAGAACGTACTGTTCTTAGTCATCGCATCTGACCGTGGACTTGCAGGCGGATTTAACATCTTGCCTCAGCGCGAGGTTGAGCATGAGATGGCACGTCTTAAGGCTAAGGGTGTATCTTCCGAGATAATTACTTGCGGACGCAAGCCAACTGAGTACTTTACGTACAGAAATATCAAGCCCACCATGTCCTATGTAGGCATTTCCTCTGAGCCTACAGCAGACCAGGCTGATCGTATTGCTTCCTACATCATGGATAGCTATATCAAGGGTAAGATTGATCGTGTCGTAATCAAGTACTGGCATGCAAAGAACCGTGTTGACCAAGAGCAGGTTACAGAGCAACTTCTTCCTATTTCGCGCGATAAACTCACGATTCCTAATAAACCACGTACCGAAGAAGCCCTCTCACAGGTGAAGACGTATAACAAGAGTGAATATCACTTCTCGCCATCTGCTTCTCAGGTACTTGATTCGTTGATGCCCGCTTATATCAAGACGGTCATCTTCCACGCACTTCTTGATTCTGCTGCAGCCGAGCATGGTGCACGCCGTCGTGCAATGCAGTCTGCAACTGATAATGCTGAGAACGTCTTAGGCGCTCTTAGCCGTACGTACAATCGCGAACGCCAGGGCGCAATCACCACTGAGCTCAATGAGATTATCGGTGGTGCTGCAGCATTGGAGGATATGTAATGTCAGATATGCAAGTAGAGACTTCTTCCTTTGAGGAAGCTATTCTCAACAAGCGCAATCAGCGCGTTGACGATGGCGTAATCGTTCGCGTAGTTGGACCAGTTGTCGACGTTAAGTTCGACGGACCTGTTCCAAGCATCTATACCGCACTGACGGTAGAGGATGACACGCCTGTTGGTCACGTCAGCACCGTTCTTGAGGTTGAGTCTCAGCTTCACGGTGGTGTTGTTCGTACCGTCGCTATGTCGTCAACTGATGGTCTTCAGCGTAACCTTCGCGTTAAGGACACCGGCAAGCCAATGATGATGCCAGTAGGCAAATCTACGCTGGGCCGCGTCTGGAACGTCATGGGTCAGCCTGTTGACGGTGGAGAAATTCCTGAAGACGTTGAGTTTTATCCAATTCACCACCCAGCACCTCTCTTCGAAGATCTCACTACAGAGACAGAAATCTTTGAGACGGGCATCAAGGCAATCGATCTTCTCGAGCCTTATGTTCGAGGCGGAAAGACTGGCCTCTTTGGTGGCGCTGGCGTTGGTAAGACCGTTCTGATTCAGGAGCTTATTAACAACCTAGCTCAGCAGCACGGTGGTACATCCGTATTCACCGGCGTTGGAGAGCGTACTCGTGAGGGTACTGACCTCTTCCTTGAGATGACTGAGTCTGGCGTTATTAACAAGACCTGCCTCGTCTACGGTCAGATGAACGAGCCACCAGGAGCTCGTATGCGTGTTGCTCTTGCAGGCCTTACTACTGCAGAGTACTTCCGTGATCAGGGCCAGGATGTTCTGTTGTTCATCGACAACATCTTCCGCTTCTCTCAGGCAGGTTCTGAGGTTTCCGCACTTCTCGGTCGTATGCCTTCCGCAGTTGGTTACCAGCCAACCCTAGCTACAGAGATGGGCGAGCTTCAGGAGCGCATTACTTCCACCAAGGAAGGCTCTATTACTTCCGTACAGGCAGTTTACGTCCCTGCAGATGACCTTACTGACCCTGCTCCTGCTACAACCTTTACGCACTTGGATGCAACTACCGTTCTTTCTCGTGCTATTACCGAGCTTGGTATTTATCCAGCAGTTGATCCTCTGGCCAGCTCCAGTTCTGCTCTTGATCCATCTATTGTTGGTGAAGAGCACTACCGCGTTGCTATGGCAGTTCAGGAGACTCTGCAGGAGTACTCCGACCTTCAGGACATCATTGCAATTCTGGGTATGGACGAGCTTTCTGAGGAGCAGCAGCAGACTGTTGCTCGCGCCCGTAAGATTCAGCAGTTCCTCTCTCAGTCATTCCACGTTGCCGAGAAGTTCACCGGTAACCCTGGCGTGTACTGCACCGTTGAGGAGACTGTCCGCTCGTTTGCAGAGATTATTGATGGTAAGTGCGATGACCTTCCTGAGCAGGCATTCCGTTTTGCAGGCACCATCGAAGATGTTCGCGAGCGCGCTGCAAAGATGTCCGCTTCGGATAGCTCACAGAACTAGGATTTCTCATGGCTGAGTTGACTTGTCAGTTTGTCAGACCAGACAAGCTCCTTTACGAAGGAACTGTTGAAAGTCTGATTCTTGCTTCAGCAGATGGAGAGTATGGTGTGTGGCCAGGCCACGCACCAGAAATCATTGCGCTTGGTGATGGTGTTGTAAGACTGCACATGTCTCATCCAGAGAATAAAGAAGAATCTATGACCAAGATAGTGATTTCTGGTGGATACGCAGAAATCGATCCAACAGGAGTCATTATCTTGGCAGATCATGCTCGTCGCGTTGACGACATTGATGCAGATGTTGTGCGTGAGACAAGAGATGACGTCATTGACCAGATGCTTTCTCTTCCAGAAGACGATAATCGTCGTGCCTACTACGAAAAAAAGATAGACTGGTGTAATCTACTTCTGAAGCAAGTGGTTGAGGAGTAAAATTCTCTCACTGTCGTTTTCGGAGGTTTATGGACGTCATAAAAGTAGTAGGTGGCCGTTCTGTCACAGGAGAGGTCACTGTAGAGGGTGCAAAAAACTCTGCCCTTAAATTGATGGCTGCAACCATCATGGCTCCTGGTGTTACTACACTCACTAACGTTCCTAATATTGCAGACGTTCACGTCATGGGCAAGGTGCTCAAGACGTTAGGCGCTCGCATTGAAGTCGTTGGTCTTCACGAGCTCAAAATTGATACTACAGATATTACAAGCTGGGAGACTCCTTACAGTCTTGTTGCACAGATGCGTGCATCAACTGCTGTTTTGGGTCCCCTTATTTCTCGTTTTGGCAAGGCCGTTGTGGCAATGCCAGGCGGTTGTAATATCGGTGCTCGCAAAATTGACATGCACATCCTGGGCCTCGAGGCTTTGGGCGTTGAATTTAAGGTTGAGCACGGCAATATTCACGCAAGCGCTCCTCACGGCATAACCGGCGAGACCGTTTCTCTGGCCTTTGCTTCCGTTGGTGCAACAGAGAACCTGATGATGGCATCAGTTTTTGCCAAGGGTGTAACAGTCATTGATAACGCAGCTCGTGAGCCAGAAATTGTTGACCTCGCTAATATGCTCAACAAAATGGGCGCTAACATTCAGGGTGCCGGATCTCCTGTTATTGAGATTCACGGCGTCACAGAACTGCATCCTGTTGAGCATGAAGTCGTTGGAGACCGCATTGAGGCTGGTACCTTCCTGGCTATTGGTGCGCTTACTGGTGAGCCTATTACCGTTCACGGTTTTGAGCCGAATCACCTTGGTCTGGTACTTAAGAAGTACGAGCAGATGGGCATTACCATTGAGACCGGAGATAGGTGGGCAAGGGCTTCTCGCCAGCAAGATCTTAAAGCTATCGATATCCAGACGCTACCATTCCCAGGTTTCCCAACAGACATGCAGGCACAGACTATGACGCTGCTTGCGTTGGCTCGGGGCACGTGCATCATTACAGAAAATGTTTTTGAAAACCGCTTTATGCTAGCTTCTGAGCTCTCTCGTATGGGAGCTGATATCACCATCGAGGGCCATCACGCTATTGTTCGCGGCGTCTCCGGCTTTGAGGGGGCGCAGGTCAAGTCACCAGATCTTCGTGGTGGCGCCGCGCTTGTTATGGCTGGTCTTGTGGCCGAGGGAGAAACAATCGTTTCTGCCATCCATCACATTGACCGCGGTTACGAGGGATTTGTCGAGAAACTCGTCGCGTTGGGAGCAGATGCTCAGCGCACCACCATTCCAGACGACGACTTTATCGAAGGATAGTTTGTGTCAATTAAACCAAAGCATGCAAAACTGTTCGACAACGGGGCCTCACAGGGCGCTTCGGCTGACGCTGCACAAAATACCGCTACGGGAAGTACCCAAGGTACTGCGCCAAGCGCTACAGCCAATACGTCGCAGAACGCTGCAGTGAGCAACTCTCCTTTTAGCCGCACGCAGGCAGAGGGTTACCACAAGCGTCGTAAGCGTGTCTTCAGAAAGCAGATGGTAGTCAGGTCGCTTTTGGGCGTTCTTGCTGCTGTTTTTGTTGCCGCCGTGGTGGGCGCAGGTATCTGGTATGCAAGTGTTCAAGCACAGCTCAACAATTCGCAGGTCATTACTGCTGAGCTTCGTCAGACGCTTCAGGAGCCTTCCGCACCAAGCGACCCCTATTATATGCTGCTTCTAGGAACCGACGGTCGACCTGGCGAGACTGAATATCGTGCGGATTCCATTATTTTGGCGCGCGTTGACCCTATCCATAAGCGTGTGACTATGCTTTCTATTCCACGAGATACCCGTGTCTTGTGGAAGGGTTCTTACATGAAGATTAACGCCGTCCACTACTATGACGGCGCAAATGGCATGGTACAAGCTGTAAATGAACTGTGCGGCGTACATATTGCCCACTATGCAGAGGTCAACTTTGATGGTCTCGCAGGCATTACCGATGCTCTTGGTGGCGTAACCGTAAACGTTGAGCAGTACATGCGCGATACAGAGAACTTCAGCGACGTTGTTGAGCTGTACCCTGGTGTTCAGAAACTGAACGGTGCTCAGGCACTCTTCTTTACTCGCGTTCGCTACGCTTTTGCAGACAGCGATTACACCCGCATGCGCCATCAGAGAACCTTCATCAAGGCTATGATTGCCCAGATTCTGAACACAGGAGACCCTGTAGCCATTGCAAATATTGTCAATTCAACGGCAAGCATGGTTATTACCGATCTCTCTGTTTCAAACATTATTTCTCTGGGCACTCAGATGATTGGCATGAACACTGATAAGGATATCTATACAGCATACGTGCCATCCGAGGGAACAGAAATTGATGGCCAGTCGTATGTTATTGCAGATAAAGATGCACTTGCAAAGATGATGAAAGTAATTGAAGCAGGAGACGATCCGTCTAGCTTAAACGGACAAACAGATGCCGAGGCAAATGCTGAGGCTGCCGAGAAAAGCTCAGAAGAGTCCTCAGAATCTTCAAACAGCTCTTCTCGCCAGTAAACCTAAGCGTCGTTTTTGGGTATCATGCAAGTGTTAGAAATAGTTTCGTTGCGTAGCGCAACTGATTTTGCATGAAAAAGACTGTCAAGCAGTCGTCGGAGGAGAGTTATGACCAACGATAACGTACAAAACGACCACACACTGACAAAAGCCGGCGAGGACTATCTCGAGGCAATTTATCGCATTGCACTTGAGCAGCCAGATGACGATAAGAGCGTCCGCTCCGTTGATATTGCCGAGAGCCTTGATGTTTCCAAGGCAAGCGTTAACAAGGCTCTATCCCAGCTTAAAGAGCAGGACATGGTTGAGCAGAGCCGTTATGGTCGTGTCACGCTGACCAAAGAAGGCGAGGCAAACGCCCGTACCACATGGCGTGCTCACCGTGCGCTTCGCACCTTCCTTGAGGAGGATTTGGGCGTAGACACAGAGACCGCAGACGCAGAGGCTTGCCTTATGGAGCACTCGCTTTCTGTAGACACGCTGGCCAAGCTCATTGAATTCCTTGAGAAGCGTGGAATTGAGATTCCAAGCAAGTAACGTAACCTGGCGCTTACGCAAACTAGATACGTATAAAGGCGCCTGTCATTTGAGTTTATCGGCGGCAAAACCGCATTCTTACAAGCGCACGTTAGGTGTGCAGAGCCAACAGAGCTCATAGGTGAAAGGTAAACACATGAAGGCAATTATCCCAGCAGCAGGTCTAGGTACGCGTTTTCTACCTGCAACAAAGGTAACCCCTAAAGAGCTGTTGCCTGTTTTGGATAAGCCCGTCATTCAGTACGTAGTAGAAGAGGCTCTTGAGCCAGAAGAGGTCGATGAGGTAATCATCATTAATTCTCGCGAGAAGCCACAGATTGAATCATACTTTGCTGAAGACCAGAAGTTTGAAGCAGATCTTTCTTCTAATGGAAAGCAAGACCTTGCCGAGAAGGTCCATGCAGCTTCTGCGCTTCCTGTTTCCTTTACCTATCAGGACAATCCTCGTGGCCTTGGCCATGCCGTGCTTTGCGCTGCAGACGGTGTAGGTGACCAGCCATTCTTTGTACTTCTCGGCGATTACTTTGTTCCAGACCGTCAGATGTGCATCCGCATGGCAGAGATTTCCAAACAGCACAATGGTGCTTCCGTCATTGCAGTTGCTCCAGTTCCTGCAGACCAGGTGAATCGCTACGGCATTATCGCAGGTGAGTGCATTTCTTCTCCTTCAGATAACTCTGAGGGCGAGGGTGCTATTTGGAAGGTAACAGGCCTTGTCGAGAAGCCTCGTCCAGAGGACGCACCTTCTCACCTGTTTATTGTTGGTCGTTACCTGCTTTCTCCAAAGATTATGGAGCTCCTGGCAACTCAGGGTCCTGGTGCCGGCAACGAGATTCAGCTGACAGATGCAATGGAGCGCCTGCTTGCTGAGGAAGAGATGTATGCGCTGGTAATCGACGCGGAAGAGGGCTGCGATACTGGTACTCCTGCAGCTTGGGCAGCAACTAATGCTCGTATGGCACTCTCTGATCAGAGCTCTGCAGCAGCATTTAAAGAGGCGCTCGGCAGCTATGCCAACCGCATTGGATAAAAGACCCGACATACTCCGTTTTGGCAGCGATGGCTGGCAAGCCCGCTATGATAAAGGCTTTACCAAGGATAATGTAGTTAGACTTGCAGAGGCCCTTGGTACCGTCTGGTCAGAGGGGCTGCCTGGCGGTATTGTGTTTGTCGGCTTTGACACACGCTTTGAAGCAGATTCGTCTGCTCTTGAAGCCGCTGCAACATTGGCTTCCTTTGGTTTAGACGTGCGTGTGTCCGAGACTTTTTGCCCAACTCCATCTGTTTGCTGGGCCTGCGCACATCATAAAGATGTAGCTGGTGGCCTCATTATTTCTGCAACTGAGCTTTCCTGCGAATATTGCGGCATGATTATTCGCGCTGCTAATGGAGGCCCTGTTTCTCGCGATTTTCTCCAGCGCGTGGAATCCGCAACGCCGCTTGAGCCAACAGATCAGCGTGGAACTTTTACCACAACAGATATTGTGACGCCTTATAAAAGTGCGCTGCTTAATCAGATTAATGTGTCTGTTATTAAAGAGCTACGCCCTAGTGTGGTAGTTGATCCTATGTATGGTGCAGCAACAGACCTGCTTGCTGACGTACTTTCCGCAGCTGGATGTGATGTACATCAGATGCACCAAGGTCCTGTCAGGGATTTTGGTGGCATTCACCCACAACCAGCAGACCCTTGGGCTGATGAGTGCTCTTCGATGGTGGTAAGCCGCCATGCACAGCTGGGCCTTTTGCTTGATTGTGACGGAGACCGCGCTGCTGCCGTAGATGAAACCGGCCGACTCCTTAGCCCACACGAGCTTATTCCGCTTATCACACGCCATCTTGTACAAAATAGAAAGCAAACCGGCCGCGTTGTTTCTACACTGACCTGTTCGGCAACGGTATCCAGGCAGGCAGCTCATCTTGGACTAGAGTCTGCAAGCGTGCCTGTTGGATTTGCTCGACTTTATTCAGAGATTGAGCAAGGAGACGTCCTTCTCGCCGCAGAGGAGTACGGCGGTATTTGCATTCCAAGTCACCTGTTGGAGCGAGACGGCCTGCTTGTGGCCTTGCTTGTTGTCGAAATGCTTGCGTACACCCATAAATCGCTTGCACAGCTTGTCTCTGAGGACGAGGCTGAGCTGGGTCGCATGTGTTATAGCAGGCGAGGAGTGCGACTTGATGCTGCAGCTACCCAGGCGTTCAGAAACATCCTTCCAGGCCTCAATCCAGAAAACGTTGCAGGTAAAGTGCCTGTTTCGGTAAGCCATGCCGATGGCCTTAAGCTTCAGTTTAAAGACGATTCTTGGGTGCTCATTCGTCCTTCTCGTATGGACGCGCTGGTACGCGTGTATTCTGAGGCCGCTAACGAGACACTTCGCGATCAACTTCTTGATGCAGCTTGTCAGATTGTAAAAGACGAAATTTAGCCTCATTAAATCGCGAGAAAAGATGCGATAGAAGACGTATAACAAGGGCATATGAAAAGTCGCGATAAAAGACAGTGAATAGCGCGGCAAGACAACGTAATAACGCGCGGCAAGACAACGTAAAAAGATAATAAAGACATCGTAGAAATGACAACACTATATATAGTTGAAAAATAGAGTGTTACTACTAGACGATAAAGAGAATTCAGTGCCCAATATACGCATTAGTTCACTAAAGACTACGAATTGTGTAGAAATTGTGTAGGAATTAAGAAGATACAAAAACATCTTCACAAACGAGTCGTAAGTGCGTATAGTTATTCCCCGCGCCGCGCACCACGCAATGTGAAAGCGCAGCGCAGCGAACCTTGAAAACCGGATACTGCGATCGAAAGATCAGCAAAGACAGACAAGCGAAATTCGAATTTGAACATTTTGTTCAATAGTCAATTCATAATTTCAGCGAATCCGAGATCAGCGGGATTTTAGAGACGTGGATTCAACTCAACTTTAAATTGTACTGACTTTTAGTCAGTTTAATTTTGAATGGAGAGTTCGATCCTGGCTCAGGATGAACGCTGGCGGCGCGCCTAACACATGCAAGTCGAACGATTAAAGCACCTTTGGGTGTGTATAAAGTGGCGAACGGCTGAGTAACACGTGGGCAACCTGCCCCTCTCATTGGGATAGCCACGGGAAACCGTGGATAATACCGAATACTTCGAGACCTCCGCATGGAAGACTCGAGAAAGCTCCGGCGGAGAGGGATGGGCCCGCGGCCTGTTAGCTTGTTGGTGGGGTAACGGCCTACCAAGGCAATGATGGGTAGCTGGGTTGAGAGACCGACCAGCCAGATTGGGACTGAGACACGGCCCAGACTCCTACGGGAGGCAGCAGTGGGGAATCTTGCACAATGGGCGAAAGCCTGATGCAGCGACGCCGCGTGCGGGATGAAGGCCTTCGGGTTGTAAACCGCTTTCAGCAGGGACGAGGCGAAAGTGACGGTACCTGCAGAAGAAGCCCCGGCTAACTACGTGCCAGCAGCCGCGGTAATACGTAGGGGGCAAGCGTTATCCGGATTCATTGGGCGTAAAGCGCTCGTAGGCGGTCTGTTAGGTCGGGAGTTAAATCCGGGGGCTCAACCCCCGTTCGCTCCCGATACCGGCAGACTTGAGTTTGGTAGGGGAAGGTGGAATTCCTAGTGTAGCGGTGGAATGCGCAGATATTAGGAAGAACACCAGTGGCGAAGGCGGCCTTCTGGGCCATAACTGACGCTGAGGAGCGAAAGCTAGGGGAGCAAACAGGATTAGATACCCTGGTAGTCCTAGCCGTAAACGATGGACACTAGGTGTGGGGGAATACTTCTTCCGTGCCGCAGCTAACGCATTAAGTGCCCCGCCTGGGGAGTACGGCCGCAAGGCTAAAACTCAAAGGAATTGACGGGGGCCCGCACAAGCAGCGGAGCATGTGGTTTAATTCGAAGCAACGCGAAGAACCTTACCAGGGCTTGACATTTAGGTGAAGCGGCGGAAACGTCGTGGCCGAAAGGAGCCTAAACAGGTGGTGCATGGCTGTCGTCAGCTCGTGTCGTGAGATGTTAGGTTAAGTCCTGCAACGAGCGCAACCCTCGTCGTATGTTGCCAGCGGTTAGGCCGGGCACCCATACGAGACCGCCGGCGTCAAGCCGGAGGAAGGTGGGGACGACGTCAAGTCATCATGCCCCTTATGTCCTGGGCTACACACGTGCTACAATGGCCGGCACAATGGGCTGCCAACCCGCGAGGGTGAGCGAATCCCTAAAGCCGGTCCCAGTTCGGATTGGAGGCTGCAACCCGCCTCCATGAAGTCGGAGTTGCTAGTAATCGCGGATCAGCACGCCGCGGTGAATGCGTTCCCGGGCCTTGTACACACCGCCCGTCACACCACCCGAGTCGATTGCACCCGAAGTCGTCGGCCTAACCTTTTAGGAGGGAGACGCCGAAGGTGTGGTTGGTAAGGGGGGTGAAGTCGTAACAAGGTAGCCGTACCGGAAGGTGCGGCTGGATCACCTCCTTTCTAGGGAGATACCCTCTTTAGAAGAGATAACACTAACTTTTTGACGAGTAGTTCCCGTCTTTCCCGTTGATGTCTTTGTTGCACGAAAGTGCGCAGTATTCGGTCTCGAGGGTTCGCCCTCGCGTACCTTGAGAGCTGCATAGTGTGACAAACAAAAATTCGATTTTCTTCAAGAAGATCGCATCTGATCGCATTTGATAAGTAATTATCAAAGTGCAAAAAGTATGTTCAAACCATCGAAAAGAAGATGGTAAGGGCAAACGGTGGATGCCTTGGCACAAGAAGCCGATGAAGGACGTGATAAGCTGCGATAAGCCACGGTAAGGAGCACATATCCTGTGACCCGTGGATTTCCGAATGGGTAAACCCACCAAGAGTCATTTCTTGGTACTTCCTGCTGAATATATAGGCAGGATAGAGGTAACCGGGGGAACTGAAACATCTAAGTACCCCGAGGAAGAGAAATCAAACGAGATTCCCCTAGTAGTGGCGAGCGAACGGGGATATAGGACAAACCGTCAGTTGCGCAAGCGCTGGCGGGGTTGTAGGACCATTCATTGTGGAGTTACAAAACTTCGTGGAAGCAGAATAGCTTGGAAAAGCTGGCGAGACAGGGTAAAAGCCCCGTACGCGAATCTGCGAAGACTCCCGAGTGGCACCTGAGTACTGCCGGACACGTGAAACCCGGTGGGAACCTGGGGGGTCCACCCTCCAATCCTAAATACTCTCTTGTGACCGATAGTGAACCAGTACCGTGAGGGAAAGGTGAAAAGCACCCCTAGCGGGGAGTGAAATAGTACCTGAAACCGTTTGCCTACAAGCAGTCGGAGCAGACTTTTGTCTGTAACGGCGTGCCTTTTGTAGAATGAGCCAGCGAGTTACGGCATGTGGCAAGGTTAAGCTAAAAAGCGAGCCGCAGCGAAAGCGAGTCTGAATAGGGCGAGTGAGTCGCATACCGTAGACGCGAAGCCAGGTGAGCTATCCATGAGCAGGCTGAAGCGGGGGTAAGACCCCGTGGAGGGCCGAACCCACTTAGGTTGAAAACTGAGGGGATGACTTGTGGATAGGAGTGAAAGGCCTATCAAACCTGGAGATATCTCGTTCTCTCCGAAATAGCTTTAGGGCTAGCCTCGGATGTTTACCAATGGGGGTAGAGCACTGAATAGTTGCGGGGGCTTCACCGCCTACCAAGATTAATCAAACTCCGAATACCATTGGTCTAGAATCCGGGAGTCAGAATATGTGGGCTAAGCTGTGTATTCGAAAGGGAAACAGCCCAGACCGCCCGCTAAGGTCCCAAAATCAATGCTAAGTGGCAAAGGATGTGCGTTTGCTCAGACAACCAGGATGTTGGCTTAGAAGCAGCCATTCATTTAAAGAGTGCGTAATAGCTCACTGGTCGAGTG
>CALIZS010000026.1 GCA_938028565.1 uncultured Atopobium sp.
AGCTTGATCAGATGGATGTCAGCATGGGACCATCCTCGCTGCCACAGGGTAGCGCAGGCGGTTCGTCCGACCTGATGTCCTCCGCAGAGTAAGACACTCCGACCCGAGGTTCTGCCTCGGGTCTTTTTGTATCGCAGCTAAAATGCACAGTTCTCTTGGCAGAAGCTCTTGGCGAGAAACCCTTGGCGAGAAACCCGTCGAGAAACCCGTCGAGAAACCCGTCGAGAAACCCGTCTTCTCCAAACCGTCACTACACGCGCCGGCAACAAAACCGTATACTTAAAATATTGAAACAAATTGAAGCCGTAAACGTACCAGATTGAAAAACACAGCCTGTAAGCTGCAAGTTATTGAGGGAGAGCCATGGAGCCAACGCAACTTGATCCAAGCGCAACAGAAAATGAGGACCGCATTGCTACAGCTCTAAAGATGACTGCCCCTGGTACAGCGCTCCGCGTAGCGCTGGACATGATTATCGCCGGCCGCTTGGGCGCTCTCATTTGTGTGGGAGATATAGAAAACGTTCTTGCTGCAGGTGGAGATGGTTTCAAACTTGATGTTTCCTTCACGGCAAACCGATTGTTTGAGCTTTGTAAGATGGATGGCGCCGTGGTGGTTGACAAAGACCTCACCAGAATTCTGCGCGCCAATTTTCACCTTAATCCTGATGCAACGCTTCCAACTGCAGAGACAGGCACTCGTCACCGTACTGCCGCTCGCATGAGCTTGCTCACCAGGGCAATTGTGATCGCTGTATCTTCTCGCCGTTCGTTGATTACCGTCTACGTTGATGGTCACGTTATCCCACTAAAGTCGGTACCAGCCATTATGTCTACCGTCAACCAGCTTTCGGTTGCCATGCAAAATACGCGCCAGCAACTTGATCGCGCCCTTCTTCGCCTGACTGCCCTTGAGCTTGATAACTACGTCACCCTGGGCGATGTAGCAGGCATTTTCTACCTGTTTGAGGTTCTTTTCAGCGCCGCCGACCAGCTTGATTCTTGTCTTTTGGAGCTAGGTAGCGAGGGCAAAACCACTGCCATGCAGCGCGAGGAATATTTGGGCGGCATCGACGAGGCCTATAATCTGATGATTCGCGATTACGCTGTAGATTCTTCCGCTGAAGAGGCGCGTGCCATTCGCCGCCGCTTCCACGAGACAGCCAATACCGAGCTACGCTCCGCAGAAAGTGTTGGCCAGATTCTTGGCTACTCCGATGGCCGCGGAGAAGATGCGTCCATGGAGCCTCTGGGTCTGCGCACGCTTTCCCGCGTTCACGTGGTCAACGATGAGATTGCGGCCAGAATTGTTGACGCCTACGACAACCTGCAGCAGCTGCTTCACGTTGCAGAAAACGATACGTCCAGCCTCAAATCTCTGGGTGTCGAGAACCCCGGTGCACTTGCCAATAGTCTCCGCAGAATGTGGGGTAAGTCAGAATAATGGCTGCAAGCAGCACTTGTGCAAAGGTCGTGTCAAAGCCACGTCCTTCTCGCCTTGTAACACATGGAGCAAAAGCCGATACCGTTGCCGTTATTGTGGCTGGCGGCATTGGCGAGCGCTTTGGATATCCTGACGGTAAGCAGTTTATTTCTGTTTGCGGTCTTCCGTTGATGAGTTGGTCAATCCTTGCGTTTGATCACGCACCAAGCGTGGCTCACATTGTGATTGCTTGCTCTGACGAGAAACGCACTGCAGTTCAAGAGGGTGTTGTGGGCAAGCTTGTACTCCACAAGCCTGTTCATTTTGCAACGTCTGGTGCTACTAGGCAGGAGTCGGTTTACAACGCGCTCCAGGTAGTGCCTGCTGGATATGATTTTGTTTCTGTTCATGATGCGGTACGCCCACTCATTGAGGTAGAGACCATTGAGCAGGTCATTGGTACAGTTCGCAAGTCGCCTAAGATTGCGGGAGCAATTTTGGCTCACCGCGCAACTGATACTTTGAAGCGCGTAGACGGCGCAACCATTGTAGATACACCTGACCGCTCAACGTTCTGGGCTGCTCAGACTCCTCAGGTGTTCAAGACACGCACACTTCTTGAAGCTCACGAGGTGGCTCGCCAGGAGGGGCATCAGGGAACCGATGACTCATCGTTAGTTGAGCGACTTGGTCTTACGGTGCTGTGCGTTGAGTCACAACGAGAAAACGTGAAGGTCACGTACCCGTCTGACCTTGCAATTGTTGAGGCTACGCTCAGCCGTCGCCTGGTAGAAGGCGCAACCGGAAATGGGGCTGTAGAGTGAGTATGCCAGAGCTTAAAATTGGCCACGGATATGATGTTCATCGCCTGGTAGAGGGTAGAGATCTTATCTTAGGTGGTATCAAAATTGAGCACGCCAAAGGTCTTCTCGGCCACTCCGATGCTGATGTTTTGGCTCATGCGCTCATGGACGCGCTGTTAGGAGCTATGCGCGCCGGCGACATCGGCCAGCTTTTTCCTGATACAGACCCTGCTTATGAGGGTGCTGATTCTATGGTGCTCCTGTCCCATGTTATGCAGCTTGTTCGTAATGAGGGCTTTGAGCTACTGGACTGTGATTGCACCGTTGCAGCTCAGGCACCTAAGTTGCTCCCTCATCGCGATGCTATGAGAAACCGCATGGCGGAGGTCATGGGTGTTTTGCCAGATAAAGTTGGCGTAAAAGCAACCACCACCGAAGGCCTTGGCTTTGTGGGCACTCAAGAAGGCATTGCTGCCTGGGCAGTTGTGTTGCTGGGACGTAGCGCGTAAGCTGGGACGCAGCGCGTAAGCTGGGACGTAGCGCGCAATAAATTACAGCTCTACGATATAGTCGGCTGCCTCCACCACTTTAGGGTCATGAGATATGAGAAGTATTATGTGGTTCTGCTTGACCTTCTTGAGAAGATTAAGAAGGACATCAACACTGTTCTGATCTAATGCAGAAGTTGGTTCGTCAAGCAACATAACACTTGGATTCATAAGCATCATGCGGATAATTGCAATTTTTTGCTTTTCTCCACCAGAGATAGCAGAGCTTCTTTCACCCAGGCGAACGTCAAGATTTTGATCGTCACCAAGCAGCAATTTTTCCAGATTGAACAGCTTGATATAGCCGATTATCTCTTCATCTGTTGGTTGGTTTTTGCAGAGTAGGGTCAGATTATTTCTCACCGTATCGTCAACAATACTTGGCTCTTGTTCGGTAAATCCAAGAGTATTTTTTCGGAGTTCATACTGATTAATTTGAGTGAGCAAATCCTCATTAATAGCAATATTGCCTGATAGGTGAGAAGACCACTCTCCGTTAATGAGCTTCAGAAATGTTGATTTACCTGTGCCGTTTCCACCGGTAATGGCGTATATATTTCCTTTTGCAAAACTGCAAGACAAGTTGTTCATCAGCACTTTATTTGTATGTGGATAAGAGAAAGATACATTTGTGCAGGTAATTTGATTGACGTTCTCTGATGGGATGATGCTCCCAACAGGTTCTTGAGGTAAATCAAGAATCTGCTCAATTCGATTAAGGCTTACCGTAATGCTCTGATAAGCCATGCCAAATTCCATAAGAAGCGTAATAGAGCCTAAAAGCGATACAAAATAGCTTGAAATGGTTGCAATATAGCCAGGCTGCAGTGCTCCAAGGAAAATTTGATATGCACAGGTAATAAAGACAATAGCTTGGAATACGGCAATTACAGCATTGTTTAATTCCTGTACGCCAAATTCCAGTTTGTACTGCTCATGAATAGCACTACGAAGTTTTTGATTAACGGCATAATGCTGATTAAAGAAACGCTCAAAGAGAGAATGGCGTCTGATAAAATCTACGTCTGTGAATTGGGAGAGCTCAATAGATCCATACTGTGATCTCAGTTCTTTAGATTCTTTGTATCTTTTATAGGCTGATGCTTGGATTTGCTTATAGATGATAAAACTCACCAGTAACAGAACAACCGTTACCAGGGCGGTTAATGGGTTCAAATATAAAATAATTGCAAGTGTGCCTAAGACAGAGGCCATTGTTGTTACAAAGCTCACGCATTGTGTAAGTATAAAAATCGAAACGTCATTAGCATCATTATTTACTGTCTGACGATAATGACCAGAATCATATGACGAGAAAAACGATGAATCTGCATGTTGAATCTTGTCAATCAGCTGTCGCTCAATAGTAAACGAAGAATCAATTTGTAACTGACAATAGCGTGTTTTAGCAAGATAGGAACAGCCGGCAATAAGGATTCCTAGTGCGGCAACTACGGCGCAATAGAAAAGTATCTCGCTCCAAGTTGTTCCTGAAATAAAAAGATTAATTACAAATCCAACAAGAAGAGGTTGGATCACCATAAGCGCTGTGACAAAGAATGACAGAAAGAGAAAAATCGCAAGACTGCCTTTATCCAGAATGGTAGATATACAGTAGCGGGTAATGTTAAAAAACTTACTCATTCGAATCACCTTCTGAAGTTGTTAAGAGCAAGATTTTTTGTCTTCTAGTTCTTTGCAGTTTTGATTCAAATATAAATTCTTTAAATTTTGTCCGATAAGTTTAATACAACAAAAATAACAATCCAGCACTAATCCGTGAGCGGTAACAAAATTGAATTTTGATTGGTACGGTATGGAACTTAAAGGTTTTCCACAAACCGTTTATACTTACACCAATACACAATGGTTGCGAGGAGTATGCATGCTTGTCTATAACACTCAGACGCATAAAAAAGAAGAGTTCAAGCCAATCGACGAGGGAAAAATCCGCATGTACGTGTGCGGTCCTACGGTTTACGATCAGATTCACATCGGAAACGCCCGTACCTTCCTCTCGTTTGACGTTATTCGCCGTTACCTGATGCACAAGGGTTATGAGGTCACCTTCGCTCAGAACCTGACTGACGTTGACGACAAGATTATTCAGCGCGCCATTGAGCAGGGAAGGACTGCTCAAGAGGTTTCTGAAGAGTTTTCTCAGGCGTTTATCGAGCAGATGCACCGCTTCAATATACTGGACCCAGATATTCGTCCTCGCGCAACGCACGAGATCGAAGCCATGCTTAAGATGATTCAATCTTTGATTGAACAGGGTTATGCTTACGCGGTGCCTTCGGGCGACGTGTACTTCTCGGTCCGTTCTGACCACGGCTATGGTGTGCTTTCTGGTCGAGATCTTGATCAGCTTCGCGCAGGTGAACGCGTTGAGGTTAATGGCGAGAAACGCGATCCATTTGACTTTGCGCTCTGGAAGGCGGCAAAGCCTGGTGAGCCTAGCTGGCCAAGCCCTTGGGGAGAAGGTCGTCCAGGTTGGCACAGTGAGTGCTGCGCCATGATTCATCGCTATCTGGGCACTCCAATTGACATTCACGGCGGTGGCTCTGACCTGGTATTCCCTCATCATGAGAACGAGACCGCGCAGGCATCTTGCGCCTGGCACGCTCCTCTCGCCAATTATTGGATGCACACCGGAATGCTTCGCGTTGATGGCGAGAAGATGTCCAAGTCTTTGGGCAACTTCTACACACTCAAGGAAGTTTTGGATAAGTACCCTGCAGATGCAGTAAGACTTTTGATGCTTCAGACGCACTATCGTGCACCACTTGATTTCTCGTTTGAGCGCCTTGAGGGTACCGTTGGTACGCTTGAGCGCATGAAGACCTGCGTCGCAAATCTCCGTTGGGCTTTCAAGCAGTCTTCTGCTCAGCACGAACTTTCCGACGCTGATAGCACGCTTGCTGAGGCAATCAATACAGCTCAGAGCGAGTTTGACGCTCAGATGGATGATGATTTCAACACCGCAGGAGCACTCGCTGCTATCTTTGCTCTGGTAACTGCTGCAAATACCTATCTTGCAGAGGTTGGCCAGAACGTTGGTGCAAGTCCTGTTCTCCGTGCATCAGATATGTTGTGCGAGCTCACAGGAGCTTTGGGCATCGATTTGACTCAGTCAGCATCTACCTCTGATTTACCAGAGGAGCTTGTGACGCTTGCCGCTCAGGTAGCAGACTATGAGGGCTCTTCAGCTGACGAGGCTGCAGAGGCTTTGCTTGCTGCTCGTCAGGAGGCTCGTTCCCAGAAGAACTGGGCAGTTGCCGATCAAATTAGAGATGGTATTGCTGAGCTTGGACTTTTGGTTGAAGATACCGCCGCTGGCGCTCGACTTAAGCGTAAGGCAGACTAACTATGGCAAGAAATCAGCGTTCTACCTCTAAAAACACTCGCTCCGAGAGCGCTGCCGGACGCGGCGGAGCTGCGAGTCGCGGCGGCTCTGCGGGACGTAGTACTTCCAGTCGCGGCGGATCTGCAGGTCGCAGCGGCGCAGGTCGCGGTGGAGCTGCAGGTCGCGGCTCCAAGAAGGCTGCCGACTGGGGCGGTTATTTCGGCGCCAAGAATGGCCAGGGCTCAAAAAGCGGTCGCTCCGCACAAGGCGCACGCGCAGCTCAGGGCACTCGAGGACAGAAAGGCGCTGGTGGACAGCGAGGTACTGGCGCTGGACGTCCCGGTAACAAGAAGCCTGCAACTGATCTTATCGAGGGTCGTCGCGCAGTAGCAGAGGTGCTGACCGTTGGTATTCCTTTGAAGAATGCGCTGGTACAGGCTGCAAGCGGACAGAAAGACCAAGAGATTGAGGCTCTTGCGCGTCAGCTTGAGCAGGAGGGTATTCCTGTTGAGCGTGTTGCAAAGCCCGTACTTGACTCGCTTTCAAGTCATGGCGCTCACCAGGGCGTTATTGTCCGTACACAGCCGTTTGCCTACGCTGACCTCTCTGAAATCATTCAGCGCGCTGGTTCCGAAAACGCTCTTGTTGTGGTCTTGGATCACGTCACTGACGAGGGAAACTTTGGCGCAATCGTAAGAAGTGCCGAGGTGGTTGGTGCAGCTGGCGTCGTCATTGCAAACGCCCGCGCTGCCCGCGTTGGCGTTGGAGCATATAAGACGTCCGCAGGAGCTGTGCTTCACCTGCCAATCGCACAGGTTTCTAATCTACCGCGCGCTCTTGAAGAGCTTAAAGCCGCAGGTTTTTGGACATGTGGCTCTACCGAGCACGCCACTCAGTCCGTGTGGGAGGCTCCTATGGGAGGTCGCCTTGCACTTGTCATGGGCTCTGAAGGCTCAGGAATTTCTCGCCTTATGCTCGAGAAGTGCGATTTTACGTGTAAACTTCCCCAGTTTGGCCAGGTAGAATCCCTGAACGTTGCTCAGGCAACAACAGTCATGTGCTACGAGTGGCTCCGTAGGACTCAGGAAGCGTAAGCTCAGGAAGCGTAAGAAGTCCAGGAAGCCCAGGAAGCGTAAGGTATGGCTCAGAAAAAATCGCTGCTTATAGTCGATGGCTATAACGTCATGTTGGCGACTCCTCGCTATGAGGCGTTGCTGGATGAGCGTGGCTCTTCTGCACAAGAAACCGCTGCTGAGAGAGCCTATCACCTCAACACCGATCCGTTTTATCGCGCCCGTTTGGCGCTCATTTCTGACGTTGCCACGTTTGCGCAGGGCACCTACGAGGCCGTTATTGTGTTTGACGGCAAAGGAAACGTAAACGACGAGCGCCCAGAACGCACCCATGCCGGCGTGCAACTGGTCTTTTCCGAGACGGGGGAGTCCGCGGATAGCGTCATCGAGCGCCTGGTCACGGACGCTCGAGAGGCTGGTCGCAAGGTATTTCTGGTCACGTCGGACAGGGACATTCGTGCCACAGCCGGCTTTGGCCCCGGCGAGGTCACGCGCATTGCAAGCGCAGCGCTGGTCCACGAGATTTCCCAAGCAGATAACGTTGTCGAAGAGATGCGTCGCGATCAGGTCAGTACGCGCATGACGCTTGAAGACCGCATTTCTCCAAAACAGCGCGAGAAACTCTGGAAGCTGCTAGGCAAATAGGTAGCCAGGTCAGCGTCTCACGCACTCCGCATACCAATTTGACTGACGCGCCTAGCGGACGCTCGTCCGTTCGATGCGCATAGTGGACCAAACTTGTCCGGTGCGCTAATCCGCCCGGCGCGCCTGACTTCTGCAAAGATTCTGTAACTTTTGCCTGAAAATGTAAAAGAATCGGTGGATTTTGCCTGATTTCATCAAAGAATCTGTGTCCTACACACAGATTCTTTGCACTTTTCAGGCAGAGTTTTCGGGACGTGACCTTGAATCCAGGGTGATGGTGGGTGGTTTTCATGAGCGCTTCATGGAGCCTGATTTTCTCGACATGTCTGAAAGTTACGTCCCAAAAAGTGGTGTAAGGCTATTTCCTTACTACCTTCTAGCCTACATTATGCCACCTCTTTACAAACCTTAAAGTCACTATCAATTACTTGTAAGAGATGGTCGATAGTCTCTTGTGTACACGCTTCTCTCTGAGGGAGTTCTTCAAAGAGAAGAGAGCGTTTGTCCATAAAGTGCGTTGCTACAAACCACTCTTCGTTTTGATTGATACATACTGCTCCTACAA
>CALIZS010000027.1 GCA_938028565.1 uncultured Atopobium sp.
CGAAACCTTTCCAAGCGAATCATCCTTTAGTATGCGCATCATGTTGCGCAGGTTATTGCGGTCCATGCCTATGAGGTAATCAAAGTTCTCGTAATCTGCGCGCGTCATCTGCCTCGCGCGATGATTGCCGCAATGAATTCCCTCTTGCTGAAGCTTGCGTCGCGTACGAGGATCAACTGGATTGCCAATCTCCTCTGTAGAGGTTGCTGCTGAGTCGATAACAAACGAGTCTGCGAGACCGTTTTTCTCGACAAGGTCCTGCATAACGTACTGTGCCATTGTTGACCTGCAGATATTTCCGTGACACACAAAGAGGATTTTTGTCATGCGGGAGTAATTTGAGTGAGCGTTTATCGAGCAGCCGGTGTTTAGCTGGCTACTTGCATTTTGCTGACCACTTATGTTCTGCGAGCTTTCCTTCATCTCTTCTCCTGTGCGCTGTAAAAGTATTCGCTTCCCTATTCTACGGGTTTCTCGCCAAGTGCAGATGTGAGTTACGTCTAGAAAAGTCTGCCTGAAAAGTACAAAGAATCTGTATTTGCGCCACCGATTCTTTAACAAAATCAGGCAAATCCACAGATTCTTTGATGTATTTAGGCAAAATTTACAGATTCTTTGAATAAATCAGGCGCACGTCAGGCTCGCGCCGCCCACCTGGCGAGAAACCCGTCCACTTCCAGCATATGCGCACAAGAAACCCGGTATCCACACGAAATGGATGCCGGGTTGAAATCGCTTGCGACCCGTGTTCGTATGTGATTCTCCGCACGTGGTTCAACGCCACTCACGCAAAAACCCTCCCGCGCGAAAGTGCACAGGAGGGTTTGCAAGTTGGATTAAGCCGTATGCTTAGAGCTTGATCTCGATATCGACACCAGCTGGAAGGTCGAGACGCATAAGCGAATCAACGGTAGAAGCGCTTGGGTCGAGAATATCGATGAGACGCTTGTGAGTACGCATCTCAAACTGATCACGGGAATCCTTATCCTTGTGTGGGGAGCGGATAACCGTGTAAAGGTTACGCTCGGTTGGCAGAGGGATAGGACCGGAAACACGCGCACCTGTCTTCTGTGCGGTGTCAACAATCAGCTTAGCGGACTGATCAATGACCTCGTGATCATAGCCCTTGAGGCGAATCCTGATCTTCTGGCTTGACACTTTGGGTACCTCCATACATGAGCTAGAGCTCGTGGTCGTTTACTTAGGATGCAGAGCCGCCGTTTTTGGCGACAATCTCTTCGCGTACAGCGTTAGGAACGGGCTCGTAAGAATCGAACTGCATGGTGTAGCTCGCGCGGCCCTGGGTCTGGGAACGAAGGTCGGTTGCGTAACCGAACATCTCACCAAGAGGCACCTTAGCGCGGATGACCTTGGCGTCCATACGATCGTCCATACCCTCAATCTTGCCACGACGGGAAGAAAGGTTGCCCATAACGTCGCCCATGTACTGCTCAGGTGTCTCAACCTCAACAGACTCAACAGGCTCGAGAAGGACTGGGTTGGACTTCTTGAGAGCATCCTTAATTGCCATAGAACCAGCAATCTTGAATGCTGCCTCAGAGGAGTCGACCTCGTGGTAAGAACCATCAACAAGAGTGACCTTGATGTCGACTACTGGGTAACCAGCAATGACACCGTTCTCAAGAGCCTCACGAATGCCCTTATCGATAGATGGGATGTACTCCTTAGGAATAACACCACCGACGATAGCGTTGACAAACTCGTAACCCTTGCCCTCTTCCTGTGGCTCAAGGTCGATGACTGCGTGGCCATACTGACCCTTACCACCGGACTGACGGACAAACTTGCCCTCAGCGTGGCTTACTGCCTTACCTGCAGTCTCGCGGTAAGCAACCTGTGGCTTACCAACGTTGCAGTCAACCTTAAACTCACGACGGAGACGGTCAACAATAATCTCAAGGTGAAGCTCGCCCATACCAGCAATGATGGTCTGGCCGGTCTCGTGATCAGTGTGAACCTGGAAGGTTGGGTCCTCTTCAGCCAGCTTAGAAAGGCCGATGGACATCTTCTCCTGCTCAGCCTTGGTCTTAGGCTCAACAGCAACGTCAATAACAGGATCTGCGAAGCTGATGGACTCAAGGATGATTGGGTTCTTCTCGTCACAAAGAGTGTCACCAGTAGTGGTGTTCTTCAGACCAACACATGCAACGATATCGCCTGCGGAGCACTCTTCACGGTCAACACGATCGTTTGCGTTCATCTCAAGGATGCGACCAAAGCGCTCGCGGTTGTCCTTAACGGAGTTATAGACGTAAGAACCAGCCTCAGCCTGACCAGAGTAAACACGAATGTAGGTAAGCTTACCAACATAAGGGTCAGTCATGATCTTGAATGCAAGAGCGGAGAATGGCTCCTTAACGTCTGCGTGACGGACTGCCTCGTCACCCTTAGGAGTGACACCGTCAATCTCTGGAACGTCCAGTGGGCTTGGGAGGAAGTCGATGACTGCGTCCAGAAGCTCCTGAATACCCTTGTTCTTGTAAGCAGAGCCAACAAAGACAGGGTTAATCTCGCCAGCAAGAACGCCAGCACGAAGAGCGCCCTTAAGGGTCTCAACGTCAACCTCTTCGCCCTCGAGAACAGCCATCATAAGCTCCTCAGAGAAGTCAGATGCTGCCTCAAGAAGCTCTTCACGCTTCTCAGCTGCAATCTCTGCAAACTCTGCTGGAATCTCGTCGAGTGGCTCAGGGTAAATCATGCCCTTAGCATCCTCTTTGAAGTCCCATGCAGTGTTGGTGACAAGGTCGATAAGACCCCAGAAGTTGGACTCAGCGCCCATTGGGACCTGAGCTGCAACTGCGTTTGCGCCAAGGCGGTCACGCATGGTCTGGATTGCACGGAAGAAGTCTGCGCCTACGCGGTCAAACTTGTTGATGAATGCAATACGAGGTACGCCGTACTTGGTTGCCTGACGCCAAACGGTCTCGGACTGTGGCTGAACTCCTGCAACTGCGTCGAAGACTGCAACTGCGCCGTCCAGAACACGAAGAGAACGCTCAACCTCAGCGGTAAAGTCAACGTGGCCTGGGGTGTCGATGATCTGGATGACGTGGTCTTTCCAGAAGCAAGTGGTAGCTGCGGAAGTAATGGTTACGCCGCGCTCCTGCTCCTGAACCATCCAGTCCATGGTTGCTGCACCATCGTGGACCTCACCAATCTTGTGGGTCTTACCGGTGTAGTAAAGAATGCGCTCCGTAGTGGTGGTCTTACCAGCATCGATGTGAGCCATGATGCCGATGTTGCGGAGGTCTTTAAGATTGTACTTAGTTTTAGCCATTTGTTTGCTACTCCTGAATTCCGACTAGAAGCGGTAGTGGGAGAAGGCGCGGTTGGCCTCAGCCATCTTGTACAGGTCCTCGCGACGCTTGACGGATGCACCTACGCCGTTGGTTGCGTCGATGATCTCGTTTGCAAGACGCTCTGCCATGGTCTTCTCTTTACGGCTACGGCTGAAAGTGACCATCCAGCGGATAGCAAGAGTAGTTGCACGACGGGAGTTAACCTCCATTGGGACCTGGTAAGTAGCGCCACCAACACGCTTAGGCTTAACCTCAAGTGTTGGGCGAATGTTATCCATAGCCTTCTTGAAGACAGTGAGGGCATCCTCGCCAGTCTTCTCTGCGACGATGTCAAATGCACCGTAGACAATGCGCTCTGCGGTTGCCTTTTTACCGTCGAGAAGGACCTTGTTAATGAGCTGGGTTACCAGACGATTGTTGTAGACGGCGTCAGGCATAACCTCACGACGTACTGCTGCTGCGCGACGCGGCATATTAATCTCCTAAGAACTAGTTCGAGTAGTGGACGTGATTACTTAGCACGCTTAGTGCCGTAACGGGAACGGCCCTGAGCACGATTCTGAACTGCTGCGCAGTCAAATGCACCGCGAACAACCTTGTAACGAACACCAGGAAGGTCACGGACACGGCCGCCACGAACCAGAACAATGGAGTGCTCCTGGAGGTTGTGGCCCTCACCAGGAATGTAAGCGGTTACCTCAATGCCATTAACAAGACGAACACGAGCAACCTTACGGAGTGCTGAGTTAGGCTTCTTTGGCGTAGTGGTGAAAACGCGGGTGCAAACACCACGCTTCTGTGGGTTGTGCTGAAGAGCGGCGTTCTTAGACTTTGACTTGACGCTCACGCGGCCCTTACGTACGAGCTGGTTAATAGTAGGCAAGATCTTCTCCTTCTTATACCTATCTACCTGCAGTTTTACATATTCGAAAGGCGACACAGCACTGTCCCCTTGGAATTACGCAGGGAAGTACTTTACGCTGATGAAAGCCACATGTCAACAAGCCACTGTGCCGGGCGTATCTATACTTCATAGAAATTACACGAGTAGCAAATATTAGTTTTAGATAAAGGAGTCTTTGTTTTCAAAAACTATACATTTGACGAGAAATGCCTTGATTAAAGACGGCTCTAAGTTCAGGGGACTAACTTCAAAACAGCAATTACTTCTTCGCCGTCTTTCTCGCCCGTCTCAACAAATCCATATGAACGATAGAGATCTTGCGCGACCTTATTTTCAGGCTCATAAGAAAGCCAACAAAACTCTGCTTTTCCACAGGGAAAGGTACGTATAAACTCCAACGCAAGCATGAGCGCTTCTTTGCCATATCCCCTACCTTGGAATTTTGCATCAATCATCAGACGTCGAAGATCGTAATTATTTCGAGCTATTGCTGGAGCTTTGTCCCAGCTGCCATCTGTGCCAAACCCAATCATCAGAAACCCTATTGGTAAATCATTCTTGTATATACCAAAAGGAAAAATCTGTCCGTTTTCTGCCTTGGCTATATAGGCTTCGATAAGACTTATATCATTTCCAGCAACAAAGTCTTGCTGGTCCTCGGACACCTTGAGCTTAAGAATGTCCCACACGTTTCTTCCGTTTATGTGCTGAAGACTTAACATACGGTATC
>CALIZS010000028.1 GCA_938028565.1 uncultured Atopobium sp.
GGCGCACTTGCGGCCGCCCTGGACCCGCACGGCCCCGCCGCCCAACGCCTGTCAGCGTTTACTTGCTGTCAGCACTCTTGAACTGGTCAAGAACCCAAGCGTACGCAGTTGGAGCAACCCTGGACCAGTACTTCCAGTTGTGGTTGTCGCCGGTATCGCGCTGGTAATCAACGTTGATGCCAGCATTTTTGAGCTGCTCAACAAAAGCGTCAACGTCAGCAACAGGCACCACACCATCGTCAGTGGTTGTAGCAACAAAGAACGAAACCTGGCCTGGATCAACCTCACCAAGATACTGAGTAGGGAACAGCTGCTTGTACAAATCCCATGACCAGCTGGTGGTTCCGTCGCTAAAGGCGTGCTGAGACGTGTAAATAAAGTTGTCGTCAGCAAGTGTGGTCCAAACAGAAGGCGAGAGCAGAATGCCCTTGCTAAAGTAATCGGAGTGGTGCAAAACAAATCGAGCTGCACCATAACCGCCCATAGAAATGCCGCCGATTGCGTGATCTTTGCGATCTTTTGACACGCGATACGTGCTCTCAATGTAAGGTACCAGGTCGTTCATGATGGCAGATTCCATCTTGAGGCCGCGGTCGGCGGAGTCAATGTAGAAGCTGTTAAAGCCGTCGACAAAGACTACGATAGCTCCCTGACCAGCGGTTTGAATAGCCTCGTCAAGCATGGCAGATGAATCAAAGCGCTCCAGCAGATTACGATGATTGCCATACAGTCCATGCAGCATATACACAACAGGGTAGATCTTATCGGGATTGGACTCGTAGTCTGCAGGCAGGTAGACATCGTAGTTCCAGTCCAGGCCAAGGGTTGGCGAGTAGAACGATGTTGCCTTAACTGTTCCCTTTGGAGCTTCGTCTTTCTGCGCCTCCGTTTGAGCGGTTGAGCTGCCCTGAGCGTTTTCAGAAGCGGCTGGCGAGCAACCATAAAATGGAATCACCAGCAAAAGTGCCGCAAACAAAGCAAGCGAGGCGCTCAGTACCACATGATTTTTGAGTTGGGTTTTGAGTTGGGTTTTGAGTCGGGTTTTAAGCTGGCCGCTTAGTAACACAAAGTTTCGGTGCAAACGTGCGACAAAATCTGTATCTCGCATTGTTTCCTCCTGACGTTGTAGCTTTGACCTTGGTGTAAACATACGAGCACGCCCGCACTTCTCGCCCTATAAAATAAAAAGTCGAAACAAAATGCATCGCACAGCAGGCCAAGTGGTTGTTCTTGTGCTGTGGACGGCTTTGCAATGTGGAGAAACTCGTCAAATTTGAACGAATT
>CALIZS010000029.1 GCA_938028565.1 uncultured Atopobium sp.
CGTTGCCCATGATGTCATGATGTGACATCTCGGATAGAAAATCTTTTATGAAATTATTAAAAACTTTATCGATACCTGAGGTTTCTTTGTGGGTTTTCTCATTCATTTTATTTGCTTTCTATGTTAAGTGGACAACGAAGAGGCGTTTAGTAGAAATGGCGACTATTCGTATTTCTCATGAAGCACTTTAAGCGCCTTTTTCAAATTTATCTGAAATAACAGAGGTCCTTCTACCGTTGCAATATCGTAGTTATGAAGAGCCCATTGAGTCATTGCTATTTCGTTAGCTTCAACCTTTGCATCAAAAGTTTCATGTGTTTTGTTGTAGATTTCTTTTACATGTCCAAAATCGTTGAAGAATGAATTTCTTGCGCTTCGCTCATTTTTCACGTGGATTGTAAATGTTTCGAGTGGATCTGAATACATATAAAGATAATCAAGAGGATACGTTTCCGGTATTTGTTCAGCTGGCTTTTTCTTCTCGTCATCTTTTTTATCACGATAGACAATGTTGATGTTGAGCATGTATTCGAGGGAGAAATGATATAACTTGCCTTCATCGGCAAAACGAGCTAGTAAATAGTACTGTCCTCTTCGCGCTACAATTTTAACCGGAAAGACTTTGTATTTATTTCTCTTATGATCTAATCCCGAAGGTGTGGAAGTGAGCTTTAGCTCTGTGTTGTATCCTCCGAGTTCAAAAGTGACCTGAAGCTTTTCTTGAATAGCTGAAGTAAGTTTTTTGATATTTGAATAGAGCTGATTGTTGGTAAGACGTTCATGCTTATCGTCTTCAATAGTTATGTTGGATAGAAGGTTGAGTGCATCGTAACCACCAAGTAGGCTTACCGTGCCAAAAAGGTTTTTAAGTTGCTCGGAGGACAGTCTACTATCTGGTGTGATACCCAGAGCAATATATTTAACAAGTTCTGGGTCCAGCGGAGGGACTACATACCAGTAATATCCCGCATTAGCTAAATCTGATTTCTCTATTTTTTCAACAGTAAAAAGGCTTTCAGGATATTTTTGAGAATAGCTATAAAAAAGTTCAAGAATACTTTTAATTCGACGTCGATTAGGAAAGGTGTTGTATTGATAGAGCCTCTCCAAAATGTCAGAGATAGTTAGAGGATGCTCCTCAGAGCTTTCTCTTAAAAGAATTTTTTGGACGAGAAGAGTGAGCAATGCGCTACCTAAAAAATCATCTGCCATATCTATTCCCCTCAGCTGTATGGTTATTTTATTTTATATAGAGTTTTCTAATAGCGTTATGTTTGAAATAATTTTCACAATCATTTCAGAATATTCATGTACCAATTTTTGTACATGAATTGAAATCTCTTTTTTATATCATCTTGATACTCGCTTGAGCAGGATTCGTTATTTTAAAGCCAGATGATTTTTGATAGATGAAAACAGATTTGATCTACGCGTAGTTTTGAGCTGTTTGAGTCACTAGCGAACCAAACGAAGGGGAATGAATTGTTATTTTACAAGGCTTACATTAAATCGGAATTGAATGTAGGGAGTTTTGCTCCAGCTAATCCAAGACCACTTTACGAGGAGCTTGGACAAAAGATTCTTTTGTATCCCACATCACTCAGAGAAAAGAGTGACCGTGCTCTGGAATTATTTAGTACTAATCCTGAAGAAAGAAAGGAGAGATATATTTATGGAGATAACTTGGATACAAATCAGTATTTTGAAGTTATCGCAGTCATTATTGATGAAAACATCACAAAAGATGAACTTACTCTAGAGATTAAAAAAGCTGTTGAGACCTGGGGTTTTGGTGTTGTACGCGACATTCAGGTTGATGAATGTACCGCTATGGAGGTTGGTGACAAAATACGTCTTTCTCATTTAAGCGAAAACCGTGAAAATTGGGCCGCAAGACTTCATCTGGTTAGCTTGTTTGAAGTTCTTAAGGCTGGAGACGTCTTTTATGAAAGTATACTGGGTAATCCTAAAAAGACAAAAGATATCCTTAGTGATATTAAATACAACGCTTCGCGTGAGTACAGTGATTCTCTTCTAGAGGAGCTAAAAAGAGTTTGCGCTGGTAAAAGACATAGAGAGGCGCTACAAAGCCTTAAACTCCCAGTGCATTATGTACTTGAGGGAAATTCTTCAAAGCAGTTGAACTCAGTAACAAAAGATTTGATTGACTGTCTTTATGAGAAGGGCCGTGTAAAAAGTCGTCTAATTTTTACGTATGATATAGATAAGATTCAAAATACTTCTTTCTATAGAGCAATCCAGCTAGAGCTTGGTGACATTAACAACGAAATTGCCGAGGCTATTTCCGGCCATGTGATTGTTATAAATTACGGTAGGTTTGATAGTAAAGAAAAATATAATCTCGGTTTGTATGAAGCGCTTACAAATTTTATTACACTACTTAGGCCGTACTTGAGCAATACGCAGCTTATTTTTGTAGTTCCTGAGGGGTCTTCGGAGATTAGACGCCTGCTACAAAACCTTTTTGAGGTTCCACTGGTACTTATTAAGAAGAATAAGGAAACAAAGGTATCTCTTGAAGCTCGTAGTATGTTGATTGAACAGGCTGAGTGTCTTGCTATGGAAAACGGCGAAACACTGGACGATTCATTTGAAGCATTTCTTGATGAGTGCTTAGAGACGGGTGTCTTCTCTGATGTTAAAGATATCTATAGCAAGTGGAGTTTCAAGAAATTAATCAAAACCAAGTATCCACAGTATCAGCCTTTTTTAGAGACTTTGGAGTCAAAAAGAAATTCGATTGGTCAGAGCGATGCATTGGAAGAGCTTGATAGCTTAATTGGGCTGTCGAGCGTTAAGCAAAGCATTCATCGAGTAATTGATAGAGCAAAGATGGAGAAAGAGCTTGAGCGTAGAGGTATTTCTCATCAGAACTACTCCATGCACATGGTCTTTTCCGGTTCTCCTGGTACTGGAAAGACAGTTGTCGCAAAGCTCTTTGGTCAGATTATGAAAGATAGCGGAATTCTTAAGGAAGGTAGAGTTATTTCTATTTCCGCAAGCTCAGTTAAGTCAATGACTAATTTTTCTAATATTATTGAGTCTGCCTATGGTTCTGTTTTATTTATCGATGAGGCTTATACTTTGGGTCCTGATGCTGTTACAGAGCTTATTGCACAAATGGAAAATCATCGTGATGAGCTTATTGTTATTCTTGCTGGATACTCTAGGCATATGCAGGCATTGCTCGGTTCTAACCCAGGTTTTAAATCAAGAATTGGAGAAGAGATTTATTTTCCTGACTACTCTGAAGAGGAGCTGTTAGAGATTTTCAAATACATGGTTATTCATAGAGGAATGACTATTGATGACGAAGCTCTCTCTTGTGCTCGAGATATTTTTGCACGTATCGGAAAAGCTGGCGATCAGGGAAATGCTCGCTATGTACGACAGATTTTTGAGA
This sequence comes from uncultured Atopobium sp., assembly GCA_938028565.1. Lineage (GTDB taxonomy): Bacteria > Actinomycetota > Coriobacteriia > Coriobacteriales > Atopobiaceae > Lancefieldella. The sequence goes on from CALIZS010000029.1 coordinate 3,425, forward strand.
AGGTTGAGGGTAATCAAAAGATTCGCCTGTTTAATTCTTTTGATGATGTAAGTACAATTCCTGATGAGGAACTTATAAAAATTAATGTCTCTGATTTTAATGACGTTGCCCCTTTGGCTCCATTGGCTCAGGGGACTAAAGACAGTGCGTATTATCAAAAATCATCAGCTGAGCAGCTGATGGAACTGATTGGTCTTTCCGATGTAAAGAAGGTAATTCTAAAGCGAATTGATTTTATGAGGGCACAAAAAATTCAGCGTGACCGAGGAAAATCAACCTCTTTTGTTCCTGCTCATATGGCATTTTTGGGAAACCCCGGTACAGGTAAAACCGAGGTAGCTAATTTACTTGCCCATATTTTGGTTGAGAAGAATTTGCTTTCTGTTGGAAAGGTAATCCAGGTACCAGCCGTTTCGCTCATTTCACTACCTTCTGCAATTCCTTCTTTATTTGAAAATGCTCGAGGTTCCATTATTTTTATCGATGAGGCTTATACGTTACTTTCTTCTCCAGCAGCTATTTCGAGTATGGTTGAGTCAATGGACCGTTATAAAAATGAAGTAGTTGTCATCATGGCTGGTTATTCAGAGGAAATGAATGAACTTTTTTATTCTAACCCAGGTTTGGTGTCAAGAATTCGCAGTCAGATTTATTTTCCAGACTACTCTGATGACGAGCTTGTTCAAATTTTTGAGCTCATGTGTTTGCAACGTGAGTATCAATATGATTCAGAAATGCCTAAGCTGGTAAAAGAATTTATATCTATTCAGGACAAAGATAGATATTTTGGCAATGCTCGTTTTGTAAGAAATCTTGTTGAAGAGATGATGCTTAATGAAGGAGCAAGAACAGTCCGTCTCTTTGATTCAGAAGGTGAAGCCGCTATTTGCGATAAGAACCTTAAATTCTTTACGAAAGAAGACTTTGAAGAGGCATGTACTTCTATTCTGCAAGAGGTCAAAAGAAGCAAAAAACTTACCCCAGGATTTTTGTAAGATGGCTGATTTGTCTGTTAATAGTGGGGAATCGGTATCTTGCCATTTTTATGAATTTGACATGAAGATATGCATGTACGTTTTTATGTACATGCTAAATATTTCTTATCTACTAACCTATGCATAGTTCAAGAAATTGATGTTTCTAAGCAAAGGAGGAATATGAATACATCAACTACACTCAATAAAAAGACGATGATTAGCAGGGAAGCATTTATCGCAGGTATTGCGGCTCTATTCATTGCAATGGTGATGATTACTGGCTGTAGTTCTGCAAAGTCAAAGGTTGTTGGTGCATGGAGTGGTTCAGCATCTATTGGAGTTGCACAGGCTTCTGTGACACTTAACTTAAAATCTGATGGAACAGGCACTTATTCCACTACAGGTGGCGTTTTAGGCATTAATTCCAATCAATCTGGAAAGATTACTTGGGAGCTTAAGGATAATACTTGTGTCATTACGGATGACAATGGCAAAAGCATGACTTTCCAGCTTTCAGAAGATGGCAGTACCATGATGGATACTTCGATTGGATTAACGCTTACTAAGAATTAAGAAGAGTGCATGTGGTCTAACGTTTGGTATTTCTGACCTTCTCCACCCACCGATAAAACGACACCGTTCATGTGAACCCCATCTGTTTGGACAGGTGGGGTTTCTCGACAGGTTTTTATAAAGAATGGTCTTGTTTTTGGAGGTAACAATTGTCTTTGATATATGATTCTATCCTGTGATTCACATCGTTATTTTAGGAGATACGCCGGGGACTATATGAATGTAGCGCAAGGCCTAGAGAAGAAGCTTATGCCAATGGCAGAGTTGGTGAGTAAGAATAAATATCTTCTTACTATGCGCGACTCTTTTGCCATGCTCATGCCAATCCTTATTATCGGATCAATGTTTACGTTGGTAGGTAATCTGCCAATCCCAGCGTGGGTTGATTTCTTGAAGGCCACAACGATTCAGGGCAAGTCGCTTTTCTCGCTGTTGGCCATTCCTTCTGCCTGCACTGTTTCGCTCATGGCAATATTTTTGTCATTCGAGATTGGCTACAACTTTGCTGATCAAGTTGGTTTAGAGGATCGAGTTTCTGCTGGTATGGTTTCGCTCGTCAGCTGGTTTATTTTGATGCCTCAGGTGACTGAGTTTTTGCCCCAGGGAGCTTCTCAGCCATTTTTGGTGGAGAGCATTCCTCTTGCGTGGACTGGCGCGAGGGGTGTGTTTGTAGCGATTATCGTAGGCTTTTTGTCGGTATCCATTTTTGGATTTGCTATCAAGAAGAACTGGGTTATTAGGATGCCGGAGGGCGTTCCTACGTCTGTTTCACTTGCGTTTAGTGCTCTGGTTCCGATGGCGCTTACGTTTGCCGCAGTGTGGACGATTAGCGTTTTGTTTGCACTTACTCCTTGGGGAGATGCGTTTACCTGCATTTATTCGATGTTGCAGATTCCACTGACCATGCTTGGCGGAACCGTGTGGGCTCTGGCGATTGCTTACGTCATCCAGGGCATTTTCTGGTTCTTTGGCATTAACGGGTCAAACATTACGAGCCCTATTTTTACGCCGATTTTGACTGCGCTTACGCTAGAAAACCAGGCCGCCTTTGCCACCGGCACTGCGCTACCCAACATTATCAATCGAGAGTTTGATGCGTTCTTTGCGCTGTTTGGTGGCGGAGGATCAACCCTTTCGCTGTTGATTGTGATATTTTTGTTCTGCAATTCTCGCCGTGCAAAAGACATTGCGAAAATCTCCATTGTGCCTGGTATTTTTGGTATTAACGAGCCCGTCATGTACGGACTGCCGATAGTACTGAACCCCATTATGGCAATTCCTCTGATTTTTACCCCTGCAATCAATATTGCGATTTCCTGGTTTGCCATGAGTACGGGGCTGGTGCCTCTGTGCAACGGTATTATGTTGCCTGGAAGTACCCCTCCATTGATTTCGGGATTTCTTCTGTGTGGATGGCAGGGCGCTTTACTTCAGCTCGTATTGATTTTGATTGATATGGCAATCTACCTGCCGTTTATTAAGGCTCTGGATATGCAGTTTCTCAAGGAGGAAAAGGGAGTTGAGACAGAGCACGCAGTCTAGGTGCTGCGGAGACATAGTGCGCGTTGAAGGCAGCTTTGGGTGAGCTGCCTTTTTCTGTTTTCCATGAGAATCTCAATGTTATGAAAATGGCCCACCGCATTTCAGGACGCATCGCGTAGCCTTGGGTGGGCGCTGATGGTTTAACTATAAACCAAATAGCAAGATTGCGTAGAGTAATATGGTTAAAACTGTAAATTCTCTATAGCAATCTCTTCAAGCTATTTATGCAGGTTTATGTATATGGTGTAAACATCAGAGCGTTTCTCGCTAGCAAAGATTTGATTAAGTTGCGACGTATAAACGCGCCGGTAGAACAGCCGTTGCGTAAAAGTTTTGCGGGGTTGGGACTCGCGCTGTTTGCGGGCGTGGCTTGGCGTATAGTTATAGAGTTACAAGAAGAAATATTGGCGTGATACAAGGCGTTTTTTGCCGAGAAGAGTGTTTATGCTTGCTATAAAAAATGAAACAAGCGTGGTCCTTGCGGTTGATACGTCAACGGATATGTTGGCATGTTCGGTCGCGCGTCTGACCAGGTGCGATACCGCTGCGGCAGGTACGACGGGCGCTGCGGGCGTGTCGGTTGCGGACAGCGCGGCGGCCGCAGACGGCGGGTTCGATGTCGAGGTGCTGGCGTCAGCGGATCACCTGTGTCGTCGCCAGGCAAACGTGGAACTTGTGGGTTCGGTCCAGGAGGCGCTTGACGCTGCTGGCCTAACTATGGCCGACGTTGATGCTGTTATCGCAGGTAGAGGTCCTGGTTCGTTCACGGGCGTTCGCATTGGAGTGGCAACTGCAAAGGGTATTGCATGCGGCTCTGGTCTGCCACTTTACGGTGCAAGCGCGCTTGATGCCATGGCGTTCAGCGCGTGGAAGGTGGGCGTTCGCGGCACCGTTGGCGTTGTTGCAGACGCCATGCGCGGCGAGGTCTATCCGGGCATCTACCTGCTGGATAATGACGGAGCACATAGAACGTTTCCGGTAGAGACCGTCCTCAAGGCAGACGCTTGTGTGGAGGAGTGGTCGAGCAGGACCGATAAGGACCAGCTCACGCTTACAGGCAATGGTTTAGTGAAGTACCGTGAGCGTTTTGAGTGCGCGGGTTTCTCGACATACACCGACGAGGCAACGTGGTTCCCAACAGGAGAAGGACTGGTGCGTGCGGTGTGCATGCCCGAATATCAGCAGGCGGGCGAGGGTGATCCGGCGCTGGTGCTGCCCATCTACACGCGCCTTTCTGATGCGGAGGAGTCGGAGCGCAAGCGTTTGGGCCTGAAGGAGCCGGCAACGGTGGCTCTGACCGGCGTGGATGATGTGCTGGCCGACATTCACCTGCAGCTTCGTCCGATGACGGTAAACGATCTGGATCAGGTGGCAGAGCTTGAGGCAGCAACGTATGCTGATGCTGCGCATTCGGCCTGGTCAAAGCAGACGTTCTATGACGAGCTCTCGGGCGTAGGGCGCAGCTGGTGGCTGGCTCACGACCGCGGAACGGTCATTGGCTTTGCGGGTGGTCGCCTGGCAGGTGCTCAGTTTGAGGTGGAAGAAGTGGTGGTTGCGCCTGAGCGTCGCCGCCAGGGAATTGCATCCAAGCTGGTAGAACGCGTGGCGTACGATGCCCAGATGCTGGGTGCGTCTACGATTACCCTTGAGGTGGAGGAGGATAACGCTCCAGCTCAGGGCGCATACAGCAAGCTGGGATTTACTGAGGTGGGTCGTCGTCCGGGATATTACGGCCCGGATTGTGCGGCGCTTTTGATGACGGCGCAGCTGCCTTTGGCGGTTGGCGCTGGCTTTGAGGCGAGAAACCCTGAGCCTCACGCATCAGTGCGTCCGTGGCCTATTGTTGCAGGTGAGCGCTCTGAAGAGACGCTTGTGGCGCTGCGCGAGGCGGGGGACTTGATTCTTAGTCTGGAGTCCTCGTGCGACGAGACCGCCATGTGCATCATGGATTCACACGGTGTGGTCTGCGCAAATGTTGTCGCAACGCAAATTGACTTCCACGCTCGCTTTGGCGGCGTCGTGCCCGAGATTGCTTCTCGCAAGCATACCGAGGCTATTGTGGGTCTTTTCGAGGAGACCATGGCCCGCGCGGGCGCGCACTTTGGTTGCGACACGCTGGTGCCGTCTGACCTGGCCGCCGTTGGTGTTACCGCAGGTCCAGGCCTTGTCGGCGCGCTTGTTGTGGGCGTGGCGTTTGCCAAGGGCTTCTGCGTAGCCACTGACCTGCCGCTTATTCCCGTGCATCACCTGGAAGGTCACCTGCTGGCCAACCTGTTTGAGACGCCCGACTTGGAGCCGCCGTTTGTGGCCAGCCTGGTCTCGGGTGGCAATACTATGCTGGTACATGTACGTGCCTGGGGAGATTACGTGGTCCTAGGCTCCACCATCGACGACGCCGTGGGCGAGGCCTTTGACAAGGTTGCTAAGGCGCTGGGTCTCGGCTATCCAGGTGGCCCCGTAATCAGCAAACTTGCAGCTCAGGGCAATCCTAAGGCCATCCACTTCCCGCGCGCAATGATGCACAGCGGCGACTATTCCTTTAGTCTTTCCGGCCTCAAGACAGCCGTCATCACCTACATTGAGGGCGAGAATCGCGCAGGTAGAGCAATCAATCTGCCAGACCTGGCTGCCTCGTTTGAGCAGGCAGTTATTGACGTACAAGTTGCAAAGGCTAAAACCGCTGTTGAGGAGACGGGCGTCTCCGATTTCTGCGTGGGCGGCGGCGTTGCTGCAAACCCCGCACTTAGAGCTGCATATAAGGAAACCTTTGGTCGTATGGGCGTTCGAGTGACGGTGCCTCCGATGTCGGTTTGCGGCGACAACGCTGCAATGATTGCCGTCGGCGCGCTTCGTAGCTACCGTACACAGGGTTTCTCGCCATTGACCTTGGACGCAAACCCCAACGCGCAACTGGGATCGTGGTCGTCGGATGCGGCACCCGTTGTCCCAAGCGGCATGTAAGGAGGCCATTGTGCAAGACGGATTTATCAAAGTTGCAAGTATCACGCCGCGCATCCGCGTGGCCGACGTGGCGTTTAACGTGGAGAGCTGTCTGGCTGCCATTGAAGAAGCCGCAGGTAATCGCGGCGCCAAGGTGGTCGTGCTGCCCGAACTCTGCATCACGGGCTACACCTGCGAGGACCTGTTCTGGCAGGACGCCCTCCTGGACGCTGCCGAGCGCGGCTTGGTTTCCATTGCCGCCCGCACGGCTGATGTTGACGCGTTGCTGCTGCTAGGACTGCCTGTTCGCGTAGCCGGCAAGCTCTACAACTGCGCCGCCGTTCTTTTTAGGGGAGAGCTTTTGGGCCTGGTGCCCAAGCGCTACGTACCCATGTACAACGAGTTTTACGAGGGCCGACACTTTGTTTCTGGCCCCAAGACCGTTACCAGCGTGGACTTTGGCCTGCTTGGCGAGGTGCCGTTTGGTACTAACCAGCTGTTTGCATGCGACACCATTCCTGAGCTGGTTGTGGGTGCGGAGATCTGCGAGGACCTCTGGGTGCCCATGCCGCCGTCAAACGCGCACGCCGTCGCCGGTGCCACGCTGATCTGCAACTTGTCCGCATCGCCTGCACTGGTCGGCAAGTCCGCGTACCGTCGTCAGCTGGTTGCGCAACAGAGTGCGCGTCTGATCTGCGGCTACGTTTACGCAAGTGCTGGTGAGGGAGAGTCTACGACCGATTTGGTTTTCTCGGGCCATGATCTTGTTGTCGAGAATGGCCGTGTACTCGCCGATTCTGGCGTGTTTGGCGAGGGTATTGCGGTGTCCGAGATTGACGTGCTGTCGCTGGCGGCTGACCGCAGGCGCACGTCGACGTTTGAGGTTGCTCCGACGCCAGAGGATTACAAGCACCTGACCACGTATTTCTCGCTGGAGTTTGACGGCGCGGGCGAGGGTACGCACGACGTCGCAGCCGCGCATGACGCCGCAGGTTACGGCCACGACAGCGAGGGCGAGGGCGTCGAGCTTGCTATCCGCACGCCTCTGACCAGGTACGTTGATCCGCATCCGTTTGTGCCTGCGATGGATGACGCTCGCGCAGCACGCTGCGAGGAGATTCTGTCGATCCAGGCTCACGGTTTGGCTTCAAGGCTGGCACACACTGGCTCTGACCACGCGGTTATTGGCATTTCGGGAGGACTTGACTCTACGCTAGCTCTTCTCGTCACGGTGCGAGCGTTTGACCAGCTGGGATACGATCGCTCGGGCATTGTAGCTGTGACGATGCCGGGATTTGGCACCACGGACCGCACGTACACCAACGCTATTGAGTTGGTGCAGTCGCTTGGCGCCGACCTGCGCGAGATTTCCATTGTGGATTCTGTGCTGCAGCATTTTGCCGACATCGGCCATGATCAGGATGTTCACGACGTTGTGTACGAGAACGCCCAGGCTCGCGAGCGCACGCAGATTCTGATGGACGTTGCCAACCAGGTGGGCGGCATGGTCATTGGCACGGGTGACCTTTCCGAGCTGGCGCTTGGTTGGGCAACGTATAACGGTGACCAGATGTCCATGTACGGCGTGAATGCTTCGGTGCCAAAGACGCTGGTCAGGTACCTTGTTGATTACTGCGCCGATGCTTATGAGGAGCAGGGCGAGGACGAAATTGCTCACGTTTTGCGCGACGTTCTGGATACACCGGTTTCTCCTGAGCTACTGCCATCCGCGGCAGACGGTTCCATTGAGCAGAAGACGGAGGACCTGGTTGGCCCATACGAGCTGCATGACTTCTTCCTGTTCCATGTGCTTCGTCACGGAAGCGGCCCGCTCAAGGTTCTACGTCTTGCCGAGCGTGCGTTTGGTACAGGCACTGACCAGGAGGTTTACGACCACGAGACTATCGTGCGTTGGCTGAAGGTATTCTACCGCCGCTTCTTCTCTCAGCAGTTCAAGCGCTCGGCGATGCCTGACGGGCCAAAGGTTGGCTCGGTTTCGCTGTCTCCGCGCGGCGATCTGCGCATGCCATCCGACGCTTCTAGCTCGCTTTGGCTCTCTGAACTGGAGAGCTTGGACGCGTAAGCGCGCATGGTAGAGCGTAGCGCGCATGGGTCGTAGCACGCGGCGATAGCGCGTATTTCTTAGACGTTCAGTACCCGGCTATTCATGTATATGAATAGCCGGGTACTTTTATGCAGTTGGATTTTCGCTTTGGGTGGGGAAGAGGTGGTTTTGCCCAAAAATGACCCCGAAGTGGTAAAAAATGCGTTTAGTTGGGGTTTACAGAAAATGCGGGATTCTATGCATCGAATCTACCTGCTGTTTTGCTTCGGACAAATAATCAGAAATTTGGATAGAATTCGCCACCTGGTAAAATGTAGATGCAATTTTTCTGAATACTCCATTTCATCCCCAACTAAACGGATTTTTTACCCAAATTGGACCCCGCCAAAGAGGTGTTCATTTTTCTTATGCAAAATCACGAATATCACTAGCAGAATATGCACGCAGCGAAAATTTGCACCAAAAATTATGCTAATGGCAAGAAATCGCAGGTGGATACCACCTGGCGCTCGCACTTGCCAACACAAACCGCGTCTACCAGCAGCTCAGCAGCTTCGCGCGCCCGCACGCAGCCCGCGCTCTGCCCGTACCCACTAGCCTGCGCATAACCGTTAACGGCTTATACTGCACGCCTACAGAAAATCTAAGTCGGTTTTGTAAGATTTTCACAATATTTCGTATAAATTGTTTTCCCGTGTGGAATAACTAATAGCGTTGGAAAAGGGCGCTTGGCGCCAATATCGGGCTTGGCCCGAAAGGGAGGTTTTCATTATGAATTTGAAGCCACTTGGAGATCGTGTTCTGGTAAAGCCTGCTCCAAAAGAGGAGAAGACATCCTCTGGTCTCTACATTGCATCCGCAGCTCAGGAGCTTCCACAGCGTGGCGAGGTCCTCGCAGTTGGAACTGGCAAGCTTGACCAGAATGGCAATCGCATCGCTCTGGATGTCAAGGTTGGCGACCAGGTATTCTACGGCAAGTTTGGCGGCACCGAGGTCAAGGTAGACGACCAGGAGCTTCTGCTTCTCCGTGCTGACGACATCCTTGGTGTCCTCGAGGACTAATTGCTCGTAGCTCGTAGCTCGTTTGCTCGCGGCTCATCCGCTCACACCTTGTTCGTCCGCTTTTTACTTGTAAATTCAGCTATTTTGGAGGAATACCATGGCTAAAGATATCGATTTTGGCACCGACGCTCGTGCCAAGCTTGCTAAGGGCGTAAACACCCTGGCAGATGCTGTAACCACCACCCTTGGACCTAAGGGTCGCTACGTTGCTCTGCAGCGTTCTTACGGCGCACCAACCATCACTAACGATGGCGTCTCCGTTGCTCGCGAGATTGAGCTCAAGGACCCAGTAGAGAACATGGGTGCTCAGCTGGTCAAAGAGGTAGCAACCAAGACTAACGACACCGTCGGTGACGGTACCACCACCGCAACCCTGCTTGCACAGGTCATCGTTAACGAGGGCCTCCGCAACGTTGCTGCTGGCGCAAACCCAATCGCAATTCGCCGCGGTATCGACAAAGCTGTTGAGGCTGTCGTCGCTCAGATGAGGGGCATCGCTAAGGAGGTCTCAACTAAGCAGCAGATTGCTTCCGTTGGTACCATTTCCGCAGGTGACCCAGTCATCGGTGGCAAGATTTCCGACGCTATGGACGTTGTCGGTAAGGACGGCGTCATCACCGTTGAGGAGTCCCAGACCTTCGGCATCGACATCGACACCGTTGAGGGTATGCAGTTTGACAAGGGCTACGTTTCCCCTTACTTCGCAACCAACAACGAGACTCTCACCGCTGAGCTGGACAATCCTTACATCCTCATGACCGACAACAAGATTTCCTCCATCCAGGACATCCTGCCTATCCTTGAGGCTGTCCAGAAGCAGGGCGCACCTCTGCTCATCATGGCTGAGGACGTCGACGGCGAGGCTCTGACCACCCTCATCCTCAACAAGCTCCGCGGCGTTCTGAACGTCTGCGCAATCAAGGCTCCTGCATACGGCGACCGTCGTAAGCGCATGCTCGAGGACATCGCTGTTCTCACCGGCGGCCAGGCAGTCATCAAGGAGCTCGGCGTCAACCTCAACGAGATCAGCGCAGAGATGCTCGGTCGCGCTAAGTCCGTCAAGGTCACCAAGGAGACCACCACCATCGTTGGTGGCGCTGGCTCCAAGGACGCAATCGACGAGCGCATCGCTCAGATCAAGGCTGAGATTGAGAACACCACCTCTGACTTTGACCGCGAGAAGCTCCAGGAGCGTCTTGCTAAGCTCGCCGGCGGCGTTGCAGTCATCAAGGTTGGCGCAGCTACCGAGGTAGAGCTCAAGGAGATTAAGCACCGCATCGAGGACGCACTTCAGGCAACTCGCGCAGCTGTCGAGGAGGGCATCGTCGCAGGTGGCGGCGTCTCCTTCCTGGCTGCTTCCTCTGTCCTTGACAGCGTTCAGACCTCTGATGCAGACGAGAAGATCGGCGTTGAGATCATCCGCAAGGCACTTGAGGCTCCAGTCCGCACCATCGCTAACAACGCTGGCTTCGAGGGCAGCGTAGTTGTCGAGAAGATCAAGGCACTCCCAACCGGCCAGGGTCTTGACTCCGCTTCCGGTCAGTATGGCGACATGATTGAGATGGGTGTTCTTGATCCAGTTAAGGTCACCCGTACCACACTCCAGAATGCAGCTTCCGTTGCATCCCTCATCCTCATCACCGAGGCAACTGTTTCCGAGATGCCAAAGGACACCACCATCGAGGAGTCCATTTCTCGCGCAGCTGCTCAGGGCGGCCAGGGTGGCATGTACTAATTCGCGCCTTCGCGTCACTTCAATCGGGTCCAGCCTCTCGCTGGGCCCGATTTTTTCTTTCGTCACAAAAACTTGGCGAGAAACCCATCTTGTCGCAGGCGAGAAAACCGTCTTGCTGCAACCGTAATGTTTGCCGCTTAGTACCTATTAATCGAAATCGTATGAATGTGACGTCATTTGAGCAGAATTATTTGTCGTCACAGGTTAAAATGTTTATTTGCTGTAGCGGCCAAGTTGCATGACCGCTTTGCCACGCGCCAAAGGAGAGGAGGCACCATGGCTCAGAACCAGAATCGTAACGAGGAGCGAGATTTTCTCGACGACCT
>CALIZS010000030.1 GCA_938028565.1 uncultured Atopobium sp.
AACGGATTGAGTTTCTGCAGCTTAAAAGGATATGAGCACTACCCGTGCCTGCATCGCGTTGACAGGGCTGCTCTTGAGGAGTTGCCACTGACGCTGCTTGACCAGGAAGGGCGTTCGAGCAACAGTGTTGCGTCTGACATGCTGACCGCAATTGCGGTGATTTATGCCTACGCGTGCCAGTCGGCTGATGGCGATTTGGATGCGTTGGGGATTCGCTGGCGCTCGGTTCCACGAGAGATGGTAACTATCAAAGCAGCGGAGTGCCTGCGCTCCAAGTGTCCGTATTACCCTCATGAGTGCTTTGTTCATGGAGCTCGTAAACGTGCGGGATCTTCGGATGTTGTGGTAACCAATCACTCTCTGTTGCTTAGAAACGTTGCTGCTGATGGAAAAATTCTGCCACCTATCAGGCATTGGGTGATTGACGAGGCTCATGGCTTTGAGGCTGAGGCTCGCCATCAGTGGGCAGTAGAAATTTCTGCCAAAGAGATGAGAAACGGCTTTGAGCTGCTTGGTGGAATTAAGTCCGGAGCCATTCATGCTGCTATGGTAGGCGCCGCTAATCTTGAGGACTCTACGCTGCTCATCGGTCTTCTCACGCGCTCTGCAGCCGCAGTTCAGCGAGCCATGGCAGCAATGGGCAACCTTATGGCTACCGTGCATGAGTTGGCTCCGTTGGCTAAAAGTGATGGTGGCTATAACTCCCTTCAGCTTTGGATTAACGATGAAGTAAGAGAGACAGAGGAATGGAAAGAGGTCTTGGAGATTGCTTCCGTTGCTCTTTCTGCTCTTGAAGAAGCGGCGCTTCGTATAGGAAAAACCACCGAGGCGCTTATTGCATCAGCTCCAAACCTTGCAAGCAACTTGAGTGAGGCGGGGGCGTTCTTGAGCGCCCTTCTGGAGTCGTTGAAGCTCATTTGCGAGGGAACAGACAAGAGTTACGTCTATTCAGCAAAGTTGACTCGACTGAAGCGTGATATTGGCTCTGAGGCTCTTGTGGCCGAGAAGCTTGATATCGGAGCAGAGCTGGCAGAGAAGTGGCTTCCCGAGACGCACTCCGTTGTGTTTACTTCGGCAACCATTGCCGTTGGTGATGATTTCTCGCATTTTGAGCACGCTGTTGGCCTGGATAGAGGCGCCTTTGAACACAAGAGCCTGCACTTAGACTCTAGCTTTGACTACGAGAATCATATGGCTGTCTTTGTGGCTGAGGATATGCCTGCACCAACTGATCCAGGTTACCTAGACGCTCTGGAAAAGCTGCTATACGACGTTCATGTTCAGATGGGCGGATCAGTGCTGACGCTCTTTACTAACAGACGCGATATGGAGCGCCTCTATGAAGCGTTGGAGCCACGTTTGAGTGAGCAGGGCCTTAATCTTGCCTGCCAGGAGCGCTCTTCTTCCGCTCGACGTGTTCGTGAAAAGTTCCTAGCCGAAAAGAACCTCTCGCTGTTTGCCCTTAAATCGTTCTGGGAAGGCTTTGATGCTGCGGGAGACACGCTTAGGTGCGTAGTAATTCCTAAGCTTCCGTTTGCAAGCCCTAATGAACCGCTGGTCAAAGAGCGTGAAGCGCGAGAAGATCGTGCGTGGTGGCGCTATTCTCTGCCAGAGGCGGTAATTGCAACAAAGCAGGCTGCTGGTCGCCTTATTAGAAGTGCTGATGACAAGGGCGTTTTGGTGCTTGCCGATTCTAGGCTGGTGTCCAAGCGATATGGCAGCTCGTTCTTGAAGTCGTTACCCAACAAGAACTATCAGCGTGTTTGTACAAAGGACATCTCTGAGCAAATTGCCAAGTGGCGAGAAGAACACGACGCGTAGCAGGGGTGCAATCACCTGATTGGCTTAGAGCTGCTCTTCTGCAGCAAGCAAAGACGCAGCGTAAGTGCGCATTGCGTGCATCACGGCCGTGTCTTTGGTTGTTACTTTTCCCTTAAGGGCAAGCAATCGCTGTAGCAGCCACGTTCCGCCGTAGTAGGGGATAGTTGCTTTAATTTCTGCAGCATTGCGCTGGTTTCCAACCGTTTTAAGTCCCGGCCACGAATAGTGCGTAAGGGCGTTTTTATCAAAGAAGATGAGCTCTACCAGCTGAGACTTTTCTTGCACAGCAGAATCTCGCACAAGTTCCGCAAGCTTTCTGTGCTCCAATGAAGCGGATTGCGTTTCAATGCAGCTCATTCGATTGACCCTAAAGACTCTTTGCTGCTCTAGGTCCAGATCAACCCCCTCAACAAGCCACCCATTTTCTCCGTATGACAGCTTATAGGGAAGAACCTCTCTCTGGCTAATTGCAGCATCTCTATCACCGAGAGCTTCTGCGACAGATGCCTCAGAGCGATAGTCGAATGAAATAACTTGTGATTCTGCAATTGCATTTGAGCAGGTGAGGAACGCATCTATTTCTTTAGAGTGACTTTTGGAGACAGGCGAAACTGAAGAACTGTCCGGTGAAGAGCTTTTTGTATATGGAGGTTTCAAGAGGCTCCAAAATACACTTTCTTGGGGCAAAGCAAGTGCGGTAAAAGCCTCTTTAAGTGCCAAGGTTTCTTCATCCGTTAAGACAAGCCTGCGAGCAGTAAAGGGAGACTCTCCAACAAGTGTCAGAGTATCTTGGTCTCCCGTAAGGGGGAGGGGAAGATAGCCATTCTCGTCCGTAAGCTGTAAAAGCTCCATTAGAATAGCAGCCTCTTCAGAGGAGATGCCAAATCGCGACTGAACCGCACTTAGCTCAACTGCATCAAAAGACTCCCTCAATGCAGAAGCAAGCAGTATGAGCTTATAGACAGCTGACGATATGTTTTTTCTTCCAAAAGAGGTGTTTTTAACAGCCATGGGCAACCTCGCTTAAAGACTCTTTCCACTTTGCGAGAAAAGACTCCGGAGACCTTGGAATTAATCCATGAGCAAGAATCCAAGATAAAGCAGCGTCTTCATGAGCGTAAGCAACGGTCCACAAAGCACTATGAGAGAGAAGCTCAACATCTCCCTGACCTTGCGAGAAATGCTCAAAAGCAGCGAGTGTGTTTTTGGGGATAAATGCAGTAAGAACGCCAGCCTGCAATCCAAGCTGGAAATCAAGAAGGTTATAGTCTTTTGAATCAAACTCTTCTGGTATGGAGAAGAACTCATTTTTAAGAATCGCAGCATCTAAAACACGGTCAACGCGAAAAGTTTTGATGGAAGCGTTCTCAGTGCCGGACGAAGAATCTTGAGCCACAAAGTATAGAAATCCCTGTGCAACAAAGAAATCCATAACACCCAGATGCTTTTGTTTAATCTGGTCCTGTGAGTTTGTGTAGGTGATGTTTACCAGTTGTTTAGAGCTGAGTGATTCGTATAGAACAGGAAAGACTTTGTTTTGGGAAGAAGCGCTGAGTTTTTGGCTGTCTGACTTACCTGAGTCCAAGGAATAAAAGTTACCCACAATTTTAGAGAGCGCGTTTCTCAATTCCTCTTGGTATACAAACGTTGCGTCAGTGAGAATTGCATTGCAGATTACAAGCAGCTGATTGGCATCTTCAGGGCTTAAGTCGTACGAGGAATTAAAGAAATTCGAGTCCGAAAGATAGAATGACTTTTCTTTTCCCGTCTTTACCTCTGTAATTGCAAATCCAAGCTGTTTCAAAACAGTGCGATCTCTTGAAAAAGTTCTTAAAGCAGAATCGGTAGATAAATCTGAGTAAATTGCCGTATATATTTCTGCCGAGGGTAGAGGTCCCTTTTGAAGTAGCAGCATAAAGAGCGAGAAAATCCTCCAAGCACCCAGTTCATTATTACCTAGAGTTTGATCATTTGGAGCCATATCCACCTCCCGCTTTTTGCTAGTTGAACTCAAATCTCTCTAAACATATACGAAAGTTTTTTATATTTAGTGCAGAATTTCTAAATTTGGACGTAAAAATACACTTTAACCGCTATATTTCGATATAAGACGTATACTAATGACGTATATATGAAACCTGTCAGAAGACATGCCAACGAAGGACGTAGTATGGCCATCACACATGACTATGTTGACTATCTAGATGAGCAGATTGATATTGCTCCTGCCGGTAGCCAAGAGGAGCTTCAGGCTGCTCAAACCATTGCTGAAGAAATGAAACTTCACGGGCTTGAGGCAACTATTGAAGAATTTGACGCTAAGTCTATTAAGAGTCTTGGCTACTCAATCTATCTAATCCTCCTCTTCATTGGCGTTATTTTTGCAGGCACTGGTAATGCAGCACTCATTGCTTTTGGCGTTCTGCTTGTCGCTGGTTTTGGCGCACTTACGTGTCTCAAGTATTTTGGTAATGACATTCTGGGTTCATTTGGATTTTCTATTAGGAGCCAGAACGTTGTTGCTAAACACGAGGCCACTGGTGAGCTTGTCGCAAAAGGCAATCGTCCGATCGTAATTGTTGCTCACTATGACTCTCCACATACAAACTTCCTTGTTGAGTCTCCTGTAGCAAAGTACGTACCGCTTGCACAGAGGTATGCGCGTTGGTGTGTAGTTGCCGTGTTTGTTGCTACGTTTGTTCAGATTCTTCGTTTCCTCCCCGATCCAGTTCGTGTCCTTTTCTGGATTGTTGGTATTCTTGCAGCTCTTCCACTTGTTGCTCTTTCTGTCGCAACTATTGCAGAGCGTTTTGCACCTTGCACTATTGGTGCAAACAACAACAAGTCTTCAGTTGCAGCACTTCTTGGTATTCTCGAGAATGTCCGTCCTACTGGTCATCGACCCGAGGTTGTTCATCATTTTGCAGGAGATGCAGCTGCGCTTATCCCAGAGCCTGATGAGGTGGAAGGCGTCCGCCACGGCGAGGAAGTTCTTAATTCACTGGGCATTCTTCCTGAGGATTGCGAAGTAAGCTACGTTGCTTATGACACTACTGGCGCAAGCCAGACTGCATCTCTCGAGGATGTTGCAGAGGCTGTAAATGCAACAACAGAAGAAGAGCAGACTGAGGATGCTTCTGCTGACAACACCGTTGCGTATGATTCTGTTGACGATGAGCTCAATGCAACTATGAAGCAGGTTCACGAGTCTGCAGACGCAAATGCAACGCAAGTTCAGCCTGAAACTGCACATGAGCTGCACGCCAAGAATGATTTTGCTCGCCGTGCATCCCTCTTTGATCTTCCTGATCCTTCTGGCGACGCCGTTGATCCACTAGCTCCATCTTCCGAGCCAGCTCCTCATTATGTTCCAGCTCCAACATCTGCACCTTCTCCAGAGGCAGAAGATGCAGAGAGCCCATTCGATACCATTTCGGCTGATGAGGGTCTCACAGAGGCACAGGACGCAAAGACTCCTGAGGCAAAGCGCCGTTCCTTTAGACTCTTTGGTCGTAACGACGGACCATCAGATGATTGGAAGGGCGGAGCAGCTCCATCTGCAGAGAATCGTGAAGACGCTGACTCTGAGGATGCATCTGTCATCTCTGAGGATGATCTTCGTAATGCTGTTCTTTCACTTTCTGATGACGAGCTCATTGCACACGACATTTGGTTTGTTGCACTTGGAGCGTCTGATTTTGACCACGCAGGCATGAGGGAGTTCCTTGCAAAGCACAGAACTGATATTCGCGGTGCTTTTCTCATTAACCTTGATTGTGTTGGTGCTGGTACGCTCTCCATTCTTAAGAATGAGGGAATTGGCAACGTCCGCCGCGCTGATCGCAGAATGACTCGACTCCTTTCTACTATTGCAGCTGATCTTCATATTGATGTTGAGCAGAGCGCATTTGACTGGGACACCACTGATGCAACTCCTGCAATGCAGAATTCAGTTCGTTCTGTTACCTTGATGGGCTTAAACGAGGATGGACTTCCTGCGCTTAGCCGCACCGCTGCTGATGTTCGCGAGAACGTTAATGCTGGTCAGTGTGCTGACGCTGCAGCCCTTGTTACTGAGCTTATTAGACGATCATAAACGAACAAGAAACTAGTACAAATTTTTAAGAAAGGGCAGAGAGTTCTGCCCTTTCTTCGTTCGAGGCTTTAGCCTGTTGAGCGCGTGTAACGCGCGAAACACAAAACCACCCGCTAT
>CALIZS010000031.1 GCA_938028565.1 uncultured Atopobium sp.
ATCTGTAACTTCTGCCTAAATAAGTAAAAGAATCGGTGGATTTGCCTGATTTTGTTAAAGAATCGGTGGCTCAAATACAGATTCTTTGCACTTTTTAGGCGGACTTTTCTAGACGTAACTCTGATTTCAAGGTTGGTTTTATGGACGCTCTCATGGAGCCTGATTTTCTCGCCAAGTCTGAACGATTTGCCTGAAAAGAGCACCATGTCTGAGCTATTTGCCGGTTTTTCTCGCCAAGTCTGAGTAAATTTACTCAGACATGGTGGGGTTTTCAAGCTCGCAAAATTTGGAGACAGCACCCTAGTTAGAACGTAGCTACAGCCCGCCTGATTTCTTCAAAGAATCTGTAACTTTTGCCTAAATACATCAAAGAATCTGTGGATTTGCCTGATTTTGTCAAAGAATCGGTGCCTCAAATACAGATTCTTTGCACTTTTCAGGCGAGCATGGTGAAAGTTAGGCGCGCGATGGCAGAAAGGTCCGCTTGGCGAGAAACCCGTACGCCCGCACGCGCACTTGGCGAGAAACCCGCGTACTCGTACCGCACAACGCTGCGCAGAAAAGCCGTATACTTATGACGATATAAGTCCACGAAAGGATTGATATGTCTGACACTCTGATTCCACAAAATTCCTGCGTACTTGTCACCGGTGGCGCGGGCTTTATTGGCAGCCACACCGTTGTTGAGCTGCTTAATTCCGGCTACGAGGCCGTAATTGTTGATGACCTTTCCAATGCTTCGGCAAAGGTTATCGACCGCATCAAAACTATTGTGGGAGAAGAGAACGCCAAGCGTCTTTCGTTCTACGAGGCAGACGTCAACGACGCAGATGCACTGAACCACATCTTTGACCAGCACCCTATTAACTTTGTCATTCACTTCGCAGGCTTCAAGGCTGTTGGCGAGTCCGTCACCAAGCCTATCGAGTACTACGCAAACAACCTGGGTAATACCCTCACCCTTCTTGATGTCATGAGAAGCCATGGTTGCAAGTCAATTATTTTCTCGAGCTCTGCAACCGTCTACGGAGACCCAGATAGCCTTCCTCTGACCGAGCAAAGCCCCAAGAAGAACGCAACCAATCCTTATGGTTGGACCAAGTGGATGATTGAGCAGATTTTGACCGACGTCCACACCTCTGACCCAGAGTGGAACGTTGTCCTGCTTAGATACTTCAATCCTATTGGCGCTCATCAGTCCGGCCTTATTGGAGAAGATCCTGCAGGTATACCAAACAACCTGGTCCCTTACGTGGCTCAGGTTGCTGTAGGCAAGCGCGAGGCTGTACACGTCTTTGGCAACGACTACAACACTCCAGATGGCACGGGCGTTCGCGACTACATCCACGTCTGCGACCTTGCGTCTGGTCACGTCGCTGCACTTAAGTGGATGGCTGGTCGCGCGGGAGTTGAAATCTTCAACCTGGGCACTGGCACAGGTAGCTCCGTGCTTGACGTTATCAAGGCGTTCTCAAAGGCCTGCGGCAAAGAGATTCCTTACGTTATTGAGCCTCGCCGCGCAGGTGACGTTGCAACTAACTACGCAGACTGCCAGAAAGCTGCTGACATGCTTGGCTGGAAGGCTCAGTACAACCTTGCCGACATGTGCCGCGACTCCTGGAAGTGGCAGTCGATGAACCCAGACGGCTATCGCGGCTAGGATTTCCGTGAACTTCGCCGACTACCTCACACAAAAGCTCCCTGCCGTCGAGGCAGAGATCATGCGCGGGCTCCCCGCGGCAACGCCCGCAGCAGCAACGGCACCAGCGGTGGCACTCGCAACGCCCGCGGCAGCGCCCGCAGCAGCGGCGTCAACGCCCTCAGAGCGCACCCGCGAGGATCTGAACACCTACCTCTACCAGCCACTCGCTCACTTCAGCGCGGGCGGCGGCAAGCGCGTGCGTCCAGTCCTCTGCTGCCTGGGTGCCGAGGCGGTTGGTGGCTCGGCCGAAGCCGCTCTGCCCGTAGCCTGCGCCATCGAGGACTTCCAGTCGGCGGCCCTGATCCACGATGACATCGCAGATAAATCAGAGCTACGCCGTGGCGAGAAGTGCCTCTACAAGACACTTGGCACTGGACTTGCCATCAATGTCGGTGATTCTGCGCTGGTCAATGTTGTCAGACGCGTTACCGTGGCCGACCACCTCTCTGACCAGCTTAAAGTTCGCGTTATCGACGCCCTTCTCGCCATGCAAGAGCACACCCTTGAGGGTCAGGCGCTTGACCTTGGCTGGGCTCAGAACGAGCGCTGGGATATTACCTCTGACCAGTATCTGTTTATGGCGCTCTCCAAAACCGCCTATTACTCTGCTGCATACCCCCTGGTACTGGGTGCACTCATTGGTGGTGCTAACCAGAAGACGCTTGACGCGCTCAAAGATTTTGGTCTTAAAGTAGGCCTTGCCTTCCAACTGCAAGACGATCTTCTCAACCTGGTAGGAAACGCCCAGGTACAGGGTAAAGATTTTAGGTCAGACATCACTGAAGGCAAGCGCACGCTCGCCGTGGTCTACGCACTTGAGCATCTTGGCCCAGCAGAAAAAACAGAGCTTGTCTCCATACTTTCTGCGCATACGAGCGATACTTTGAAGCTTCAACGCGCTGTGGAGCTTATGGAAAGCGCTAATGCGATAAAATTTGTCCGCGCGCACGCTCTTGTCTTAGTTGATGAGGCAAAGCACGTGCTTGAAAACGTGATACTTACTGAAGACGCTCGCGACACACTTTTGTCTATGGCAGACTTCTTTGTGAACCGAGAAAGGTAATTATGGATCCTATTACTCCTGGTAGCACCGGTGCTGCCGTTGAAGACATTCAGGAACGCCTCGTTAAGCTTGGTTACGCCATCGAAGACGATGAGCGTCAGAGCCACACGTTTGGCAAGTCAACTGCTCGCGCAGTTGCGCGCTTTAGGCTTGACCATGACCTTTCTCTTGGAGAAGAAGTAGATGCCTCTACCTGGGCAATCATGGTCGATGAGGGATATGAGCTCGGAGATAGAACCCTCTACCTGCGTCTTCCTAACTTTCACGGCAATGACGTGCGTCAGCTGCAAGAGCGCCTCAACATCTTGGGTTTCTCGTGCGGAAAAGTTGATGGCCATTACGGTGTTCACACCGAGGCTGCCGTTAAGCTCTTCCAGGAAAGCGTCGGCGAGCTTGCTGACGGTATGGCATTTCAGGATACCCTCGACGCCATTGAGCGTCTGCGTCACGTTTGGTCTGGTAAGCAGGCAAAAGGCCCTCACCCACAGGGTCCTATGGGCTTTGCACGTGCAGCAAACGTTCTTGAGACCACCTGCATTGCTATTACGGGAGAAGATCCTATCTCTAGAAACGTAGCTGCTCGCGTCTATAACCTTTCTAAGGCAACTACTGAGGCAAGCGGCATGACCATGATTGATCGCGCCGATTCCCCTACTGATGCAGCCACTATTTTGGTTCTGACCACAGCTTATGCCCCAAGCATGCCCGCCCGCGGACAGGTTGGTATTGGCTCTGTTTCTATGGAAGAAAACGAGACGCTGCCAGCAAGACTGCGCACTGCCATTGAATCTGCTGATGCAACGGGCTCCCCTATCAAGATTGTGCTGCCAGAAGGAACAAACGTAGACGGCTCATTTACTACCGCAGACGCGCAGACTTTAGCAGTTCTTGTTCTTGATGCAATTTGTGGAGCATTTGCCTCGCTAAGCTGATACACTTAATAGGGTTGCGGACAAAACCAACGTAGTGATTACATTGGGGTATCGTCCAACGGTTAGGACACGGGTTTTTGGTGCCTGGAATGTGGGTTCGAATCCTACTACCCCAGCCATTTTTACGCAACTTTTGTGTAGGGACGCACTCGTATCGAGTAATACGAAGTACTTTGGAGGCTTACGTATGCCACTTACTGCGATTGTCCTCGCTGCAGGCGAGGGAACGCGCATGAAGTCCCGCCACCCTAAGATTGTGCACAAATTACTTGATAAACCCCTTGTTTGGTGGAGCGTTAACGCTGCAATTACTGCTGGCGCTGAGCGCGTCATTGTGGTTGTAGGTAACCACGCTGATGAGGTTAAATCTGCACTTTCTTGCTTCCCTAACCTTGAGTATGTTGCCCAGACTGAGCGTCTTGGCACCGGCCACGCCGTCAAGGTTGTTAAGGATGCTCTTGGTGGCTTCAAGGGACCCGTTGTTGTTATCAACGGTGACGCATCTCTGTTGCGCGCACAGTCTATTCTCGACCTTGTCGCAGAAACTAAAGCTCACCACAATGCATGTACCGTACTTACGATGACGCCCCCAGATCCAACCGGATATGGTCGCGTCATTTCTTCTAACGGCCAGGTAACTGCCATTGTTGAGCATAAGGATGCTACGCCAGAGCAGCGCGAGCAAGAGCGTGAATGCAACGTTGGCGTGTACTGCTTCTGTGGCGGAAGGCTGACCGCAAACATCGATCTTCTCGGCAATGACAACGTACAGGGCGAGTACTACCTCACCGACATGGTGGGCCTTTACGTCAGCCAGGGCGAGCCTGTTGCTGCTGTTCACGTTGACGACTACAAAGAGGCGCTGGGCGTCAACTCCCGCGCCGAGCTTGCCGTTGCCACCCGCATCATGCAGGAGCGCATCAACGAGCACTGGATGAGCCAGGGCGTCACCATGCTGGACCCAACTTCCGTCTGGATTGGCCCCGAGGTCACGCTTGGTATGGACACCGAGGTTCTCCCGCAGACCATGCTCTACGGCAAGACCTCAATTGGCGAGAATTGCGTGGTAGGCCCTAACACTCGCCTGACCGATACAATTGTTGGCAACGACGCTGTTGTCGATGAGACTGTAGCTATCAACGCACAGGTAGACGACTTTGCCACCTGCGGTCCCCGCGCTTACTTGCGCCCAGGCACACACCTTATGCCTCACGCCAAGGCAGGCACTCATGTTGAAATCAAAAATTCAACTATCGGTGAAGGCTCTAAGGTACCTCACCTCTCCTACATTGGTGACACTACCATGGGCTCCGGCGTCAATATTGGCGCAGGTTCAATTACATGCAATTACGACGGTTACCACAAGTTCAAGACACACATCGGCAACAACGTCTTTGTTGGATCCGATACCATGATGGTGGCACCTGTCTCAATTGGTGATGGCGCACTTGTGGGGGCAAGTTCGTGCATCACAAAGGATGTACCAGCAGACGCGCTTGCACTCGAGCGCTCTGAACAGAAAATTATTGAGGGATACGCCGCCCAGAGGCGTCATAAGCTTGAGAAAGAGGACTAGATGTTCGAGAACCTGAGCGATCCACTATTAGTTGCTAGAAACATCAAGCTCTACACCGGTACAGGTAACCCTGAACTGGCTCGTAAAGTTGCAGACATTCTTCACCTAGAGCTACAAGGCCTTCTCCTCGAGAAGTTTGCTAACGGAGAAATCTACGCACGCTTTGACGAGTCTGTCCGCGGCGACGAGGTCTTCTTCATTCAGTCTTTGGCAGGCGTCAACGTCAACGACCTGGTTATGGAGACGCTGATTGTTGCTGACGCTGCAAAGCGCGCATCTGCTAACAGCTTTACCGCAGTCATCCCTCACTACGCATATGCTCGCCAGGACCGCAAAGCCGCTGCTCGCGAGCCTATTACCGCTCGTCTGATGGCAAACCTGCTTGAAAACGCTGGCGTTGACCGCGTCATCACCCTTGACCTGCACCAGGGCCAGATCCAGGGCTTCTTTGACATCCCTGTTTCTCACCTAACCGCTCTCTACCTTCTGGGCGATTACTTTAAGAGCAAGCCATTTGACTGGGAGAATACTGTTGTTGTCTCCCCTGATATGGGTCGTGCAAAGGCAGCCAAAAAGCTTTCCGACTACCTTGACTGTGGTCTTGCAATTGCTCACAAGAGCCGTCCTCGTCACAACGAGAGCGCTGTTATGGGCATCATCGGCGACATCAAGGGCAAGACCTGCATTGTTAACGACGATATGATTGATACCGCAGGTACCCTCTGCGCTTCCGTTGTTAAGCTGAAGGAAATGGGTGCTGGTGACATCTATGTCTGCGCAACCCACGGCGTTTTCTCTGGTCCTGCAATCGAGCGTCTCAACAACGCTCCTATCGAGGAGTGCGTTGTTACCGACGCAATTCCTTGCGCTGCAGCAAACCAGAAGGGCTCCAAGATTAAGACGATTACCATTGCAAACGAGATTGCCGAGGCAATTTACGCTGTCTACACCGACCGTCCTGTCTCCGACATCTTCGGCGGTGACTTTAACCTGTAACGCCGCAGGTCAGCCGCGCGTGCGACAACGGCAATACCGCAGGTCAAACGTGCGTGCGAGCGCGGGTCGCAAGTGATTTCAACCCGGTATCCACTTCATGTGGGTACCGGGCTTTCTTGTGCGTAAACGCTGGGTGTAGACGGGGTTTCTCGCCAGGTTGGCGATGCGAGCTGGCGCGATCAGCGCGCGCCTGCTGCGAGCCTGATTTCTTCAAAGAATCTGTAAATTTTGCCTAAAAAGGTAAAAGAAACTGTGGATTTGCCTGATTTTGTCAAAGAATCTGTGTCCCAAACACAGATTCTTTACACTTTTCAGGCTCGTATTCCAATCGTAGTTGATCCAAAACTTGAGTAATTATGTGTCCAGTCAATCCAAAAAACTCCGTCAAAATCGCTGTTTACGGGTGATTCGATTCACCCGTAAACGCTCAAATCAAAGAAAAACCACCAGTAAACACCGTTCTTATCGACTGCAGTCACCCGTAAACCGCAAGTTTGAAGCAATTGCGAGAAGAATTGCGTTTACTGGTGGATTTGCCTCGTCGTAATCGCGTTTAGTGGTGGATTCTCGGCCTTGAAAGCCTGAAGCCTTCCATACAGACATCTTTCCCTTCCGTGGCAGACGCTTTTTCCGTAAAGGCAGCAGAAAGCAGAGCTTAGTGGGTAGTTCCGAGAGACTCGCCAACGGTATCGACCTCATGCTCCACCGCAGCTGCCAAGGCAACCTCAAGGCCGCGTGTCATAACCTCAATAGGGAGACTTGCGGTATTTGCAGGCTGCTTAGTTGCCTGCTCGGTTGCAAAAGGAACGTGCAGGAAAGCCCCGCGAGCATTGGGATGCTTGGTGGCAAGCGCATGCAACATGGAATACATCACATCGTTGCAGACGTATGTACCTGCCGTATACGATACGGCGGCAGGAATACCTGCTTCATTCATTGCCTCTGTCATAGCACGAACAGGAAGTGTCGAAAAATAAGCATCGGGACCGTCCTCGACAATCTTCTCGGCATGTGGCTGGTTGCCGTCGTTATCGGGAATCCGAGCGTCGCGGTAATTGATACCTACAAACTCTGGGGTAATCTTTGCGCGACCTCCTGCCTGTCCAACGCAAAGCACGATATTGGGATTAATATGATCAATTGCTGCGGATACCGCGTCGGCACCTGAGCCAAAGACCACAGGAATCTCAAGTTTCACTACATTAGCACCGGCAATGGTATCCGGAAGCGCTCGAACAGCTTCCCATGCCGGGTTGATTTTCTCTCCACCAAAAGGCTGAAAACCAGTTACAAGAATCGTTAACACAACGACCTCCTTAAGACGCATTTAAGTATTTTTACTCGTTGCGCGCCTGCCTTACTCGTTACGCTCATTGAACCTGTCGCGCCGGCTGTACTTGTCACCTTCGCGTCTGCTTTAAAACGCCACAAGAACGATCATCATAAGAATCTGAACAGTAAGCATGAAGATCGCAGGGATGACCTGCTTTTTAATGACTCCGTATTCGTCGTCCATCTCGAGAATTGCCACCGGGACAATATTGAAGTTGGCAGCCATGGGCGTCATAAGAGTTCCGCAGAATCCGCAGGTCAAGGCAAGCGCCCCTACAACCGTTGGGTCAGCGCCCAGCGAGAGGACAAACGGAGCTCCAATACCTACTGTCAGCACGGTAATTGCCGCAAAGGCATTGCCCATAATGGCGGTAAAGAGCGCCATGCCAACGCAGTAGACAATAATACCGACAACCAAATTTCCCTCTGGAATGACGACTCCCACGAAGTGAGAAATGACCTCCCCAACACCGGCTGCCGTAAAAGTGGCACCAAGAATCGAGAGGAGCGTTGGCAGCATAACCAAAGGTCCGACAATATCCAACATGCGCCTTGAGTCGTCCAAGAAAAGCTTAGGTGTATTGACGCCGGGGCGCATCGCCAAAAGGATTCCACAGCCCACAAAAACACCTACGGTTAACCCAACCAGAGTTGAAATCTTTGGGAAGAAAAAGGCAAACAGAAGTGCAAAAACGCCGATACTAAACGACGCGAGAAAAATCTTGTTTCCGACGCTCGTATATGCCAGAGACATTTCTTCCTCAGTCGGCTTTATTACATCTTCACCGCGTCCGACCTGCTTGAACACTGCCGGAAGCAGCATAACAATGAGACCAACGCCTGTCCACTCTGAAGGGATCCACTTGCCCACAATAAAAAGAAGACCGAGCATGGTCCAAAATACCCCGGTACCAATATGCTTTTTGTTAGTCTTGTCGCGAAAGTTTGAAACGCCCGCATAAATTGCGACAAGGCCAATCAACACAAACACAACTTCAAGCAATTTTGTTGAAAGCGTAATCTTGGGATCGGTAGAGGTATAAAACGCGATAACGGCATCCATTACGCCTCGCCTCCTTCTACGGCAGCATGAGTATCGTCAGCGGCATCTTCAGCGACAAGAGCTGAGGTAACGGCCGTATTCCCTGCTTTTTCTGCAGCGGCTGCGAGGTCGCGCTTTTGGCAGCGACGGTCGAGGAAGATGTAGTATGCCGAGGTAAACGCTACAGCGATAAGAGCCACTGGAATTTCTATAGCCGCAAGATGCGCAAGCTCAACGGCATATCCCAGCTCCTTGAGTGTGTTCTGCACCAGCAGCATGCCTGATGAACCCACAAAAAGCACCTGACCAAAGAACCATGCCACATTTTCCATACCGGATGCCATGCCCTTGAGGTCATCGCGATGCTTCGGTGTCATGAGCGTACCATCAGAATCATCCGCGGCCTCAGCCATCGGCATCACAACCGGCTTGATGAATCCGGCAACTCCGCCAAAGCCAACATTAAATGCGGCAAAAATGACACGGAAGACACCATAGGCCGCCATAATGATGCCGCCGTTTGCGCCTTTGACGCGCCTCATCAGCTCACGAGCCGCATTGCGAAGGCCATTTCGTTCAAGCGTTCCCGTAAGAACAAAGACCACTACGCAAATCAGCATGGTTCTCGTTGAGACAAAGCTCTTACCAAGCGTCTGCAAAAACACAATCGGATCCATGCCGGCAATTACGGCTGTTGTTACTGCTGCTATAAGAATCGTGAGAATGGAGTCGAGCTTCAGTGTGAAGCCGACAATAACCACAATAATTCCCAGCAGTTTGACCAACTCAGAAATATCCATACCGCCTCCTTGATATGCGCCTTTCTTACCACAAGATGACACACAAAATCCCCGACACAAAGGGAAAGTGCAGAAATTTAAGAAATATGTTACATTCCGTAAACAAAACTACTCATAGCATCCGGGAGAACTTGATGGGCGCACAAAGGCAAACACACCATGAACCTAAAAGATTTTCTACGCCTCAAGCGCCCCGTAAACTCCTTGAGTCTCCGACTCTTATCTGCGGCCTTGGTAATCCTGGCGAGAAGTACGCGCATACCAGACACAATATCGGCTTTGCGGTGATCGACGCACTTGCAAGTCGTTATGACGCGCGCTACTGGAAAAGTGAAGCGGGCTGTCTGGTTACCACTATCATAGTCACGGATGCAGACGCGCAACGGCGAGAAGTGCTTCTCGTCAAACCGCAGGATTTTATGAACACCAGCGGAGGACCTCTCTCAAAACTTGCTCGAGCGAGGCACATCTCCCCTGCCGACATACTTGTCGTTCATGATGAAGTTGATCTTGCAGCCGGAAGCGTACGGACACGAGCCGGCGGCGGACTTAATGCCCACAACGGTCTGCGTTCCATCGCTGACAAATTGGGAACTCGTGATTTCATGCGTCTGCAATGCGGCATCGGACGCCCGCCTGGTCGAATGAAGGTAGCTGACTACGTCTTGAAAGAGCTCAAAGGCGCCGCTCTTGAAGAGTTTTTTGTCACCGTTGAGGTGGCAGCCGGTGAGGTAGAAAAGCTTCTAAAAACAAGCACTCAGGCCGCGGGAACAAACGGTATTAAGATAGAACAGTGTCTATAAGTATTAGTTGAATCTCGTCAAGTTGGGAGTTGTTCGTCTTGGCTGAAACCATCATTCTTAAAAACGTCGAGAAAAGCTATAAGGGCTCCCTGTCCTCCCTATTAATGAACTTGTGTTTGAACCAGGCGAAATCGTTGCTATTGTAGGAAAAAATGGTTCAGGGAAATCAACTCTCATAAAAATCATATCGGGACT
Source organism: uncultured Atopobium sp. (assembly GCA_938028565.1). GTDB lineage: Bacteria > Actinomycetota > Coriobacteriia > Coriobacteriales > Atopobiaceae > Lancefieldella. The sequence continues at coordinate 10,442 of CALIZS010000031.1, forward strand.
TTTACTGCAAGATTCAGGAAGTGTAGACGTATTAGGCGTTGCTAATAGCAGCAGACAAATTCATCGCATTGTAAAGTTTGTGCTTGAGAGTGGTGGCGGCTATTACCAATACCTAAGCGTCAAGCAGAACATAGAATACTTTCTCACCTCAACCATCTCTCCTATCATGCATGCTCACACGAAATCTCAGGGCTTTTTGAGCTTTTTGAGCTGTTTGAGTTTAGCGAGTACCAAGACCATCTTGTCTCTGAACTTTCGCAGTGTAACCGCCAAAACTCTCTCTGATTGTTGCAACGCTCTATCATCCGCGCATACTGTGCTTGGACGAACCCACAAACGGACTTGATGCGCCTGGTAAACAAAAACTTTCCCAAGTCGTATCAGCTGCTGCGAAAAAAGGGATGATAGTACTTCTCACCACACACGACGCTGAATATATTGAGCTCTGCGCAACAAGGGTCATTCAACTCAGTGCAGGAAAAATTGTACTTGACAGGAAGCTTGATACCATCACGCGGAGCCGCCTGAGAAGGAAATTCTTCATCATTGAGATCTCCAATTCGGATTTAGCACGTGTTGAAGCTGCCCTCGCCGTCCGACAACTTTTAGAAAGCATGAGTATACATACTCATGAAAACACCACTATCATGTCTACCTCACATGAGGAAGCAAAACAATTAACTTTTGAGACCGCTGACGTGCTGAGCCTCACTCATAAAGAGGCGCTCGCAAATGATCTAAAGAAGGTGTTTGATGAGCCTCAAAATCCTCGCTCATGAATTTCGCCGTCAATTTTTTGAACTCGGTCAGTACAAAATCAACCTTGTGTTTGCAAACCTCTCCTTATTGGTCATGATTACGGGATATCTTGGCCTCTTTTCCAGTACTGCAGATGTATTTACTACCTTTACAAGTCTCTTTTGCTGGTATATGGCAACTCATGGCATTACGCATCCATCGTTCTTTCTCGAAGACGAGATACAAGATCGGACCATCGTATCAGTTGTCAGCAGCGACCAGGAGTTCTCTTTGTACTTGTGCAAAGGATGCTCATACAAATGGTTCTTGACCTTGTAAAAGCTCTTCCTCTTTTTGCCTTTATCGCAATTTTTATGAATACTCAAATACCTGCAGCGATGCCAGTACTCTTTGTCATTGTGATGTTGGTTGTTATTGGGATATACGGTCTTGGCACCCTGATAGGCTCTTTTACATTAGTGTCACATAGAACCTCCAATATTGCGGCGCTTCTCTCGTATTTCATATTTTTCTTCGCGGGCGTGCTTGAGACGCCAAGTATATTTCCTCTGTTTGCTGAGGCGTTCCCATTCATCTGGTTTAAGCACTATATAGCAACTGGAAGCTACATCTACCTGCTCATTATTTTGTTCCAAAGCCTCATGTACTGGGTACTCGGTAGTGTTGTCTTTCGATGCATCCTTAACCGTAGCCTTAAAAGGGGAAGTATATTCTATGTATAACGAGATAAAACGATACTTCTTTTTTAAGTGCCACTATCTTGTTGATAGCATATGTGCGATCCTCTATCAGATGATTTTTGTACTTGGCGTGTGTATGCTACTTCTCCACCAACCAAATCTAAACCTTATGATGTTCTTTCTATTCTTTACTGCCACCAATACTATTCTTGCCGCTAATAACGAATTGGAGTTTGAGATTAGAAGTGGACAAGTAGACAATCTGCGTCACAATGACCGTTCGATTCACGACGAGGTTGACCTCGCAGAGGGCCAACTCAACTTCAAAGAAGGCGGCGGACTCAACTCGCATAACGGCTTGCGCTCCATCGCCGACAAGCTCCAGACCAGGGATTTTATGCGCCTGCAGTTTGGTATCGGTCGCCCTCCTGGAAAGATGCCGGTGGCAGACTATGTTCTGCGCGAGCTCAAGGGAAACAACCTGGAAGACTTTCTGGTCACCGCCCAGACAGCTGCCGATCAGGTGGAGCAACTCCTCCGCAGCTAGCGGTCACCGCGCTCCGCCGCACTTCGCCCCGTGCCATCGCCCCGTGCCGTCACGTTGCGAGCCCGCCGAACTTCTCGCCCTCCGCAGCTAGCAGGCAAAACATTCTACGAAATATTTATGCTCATTCATGAATTACTCATGTCTTGAATCATGCGCAAATAGTACAATAGATATGTTGTTTGCGAATACGGGTTACCCAGACTCGTATGCGTGAGATGCATGTGTCACCTACTCCTGTCTTCTCGCTAAGAAGTCAGGATATAGTGCGGCGCGTCAACTCACTCGCAGTTTTGTTGTGTTAGGAGAGGAGTACCGCTGAATGTATAAGATCCTCGAAAAGACTCAGTTCTCCGAGAAGGTCTTCAAGTTCCGCATCGAGGCACCACAGATGGCCAAGCATGCACATGCTGGTCAGTTCCTGATGGTCCGCGCAAATGAGTGTGGCGAGCGCGTTCCATTTACCTTTGCGGATTGGAATTCTGAGGAGGGTTGGGTCGAGTTTATCTTCATGGTAATCGGCAAGACCACTAGGATGCTTTCTACCTACGAGGTTGGTGATTTCCTGCAGGACGTCACTGGTCCTTTGGGTGAGCCTACCGAGATGGGCGAGGGCAAATGGGCAGTTATCGGCGGCGGCGTTGGCCTGGCTATCGCCTTCCCTGTTGCCCGTCAGCTTGTAGCAGCAGGCCGTGAGGTCCACGCAATCATGGGCGCTCGTACCAAAGAGCTGCTGCTGCTTGAGGATCAGTTCCGTTCCATTCTGGACGATGATCACATCCACATCACCACAGATGACGGTTCTCTTGGCGAGAAGGGCGTTGTAACTGCACCTCTCGAGCGTCTTCTGCAGGACAAGCAGGTCGACCGCGTATTCTGCGTTGGCCCAGTTCCAATGATGAAGTTCTCCACTCTCACTGCCGAGAAGTACGACACACCTATCATCGCTTCCCTGAACCCAATCATGGTTGACGGCACTGGTATGTGCGGTTGCTGCCGTGTTGAGGTTGGCGGCGAGACCAAGTTTGCTTGTGTTGACGGTCCTGACTTTGACGCAACCAAGGTTGACTGGAACGACCTTCGCGCACGTCAGGCAGCCTACCTCACCGAGGAAGGCCAGTCCATCAAGGCTTACGAGGAGACGAGGTGCGCATGCCACAAGTAAACGGTCGCTACATTCCAAACGTCAAGGCACCTCGTACAGCTGACAACGAAGAGCCAGCTGCAGAGCGCGCACAAGACTTCCGCCCTGTCGACAAGGGTTTCACTAAAGAGATGGCAATTGCAGAGGCAAACCGCTGCCTGGATTGTAAGAATCCACTGTGCGTTCAGGGTTGCCCTGTAAACATCAACATTCCTCGCTTTATCGAGGCAATCCGTGCAGAGGAGTTTGGTCGCGGCCTTGATATCATCCGTGAGTCCTCCATGCTTCCTGCAGTTTGTGGCCGCGTTTGCCCACAGGAAAACCAGTGCGAGGGTGTCTGCATCATGGGTAAGCGCAGCGAGCCAGTTGCTATTGGTCAGCTTGAGCGCTTCCTTGGTGACCAGCCAGAGCTTGCTTCCAAGCCAGCGGTTGCTCCAAAGAATGGCAAGAAGGTTGCAGTTGTAGGCTCCGGTCCTTCCGGTATTGCTTGCGCTGGCGAGCTTGCTCGTAACGGCTTTGACGTTACCGTCTTTGAGGCATTCTTCACTGGTGGCGGTGTTCTGGTTTACGGTATTCCTGAGTTCCGTCTTCCAAAGGCTGTTGTTAAGCGTGAGATTGACGGCCTTCAGGAGCTGGGCGTTAAGTTTGAGTTCAACTCTGTTGTCGGTCGTATCACCGATGCGGACGAGCTCTTTGAGCAGGGCTTTGATGCAATCTATATTGCAACTGGCGCTGGCCTTCCAAAGCTTCTCAACATCCCTGGTGAGAACCTGCCTAACGTCTTCTTTGCAAACGAGTACCTCACCCGCGTTAACCTCATGAAGGCTAACAACTTCCCTGAGTACGACACCCCAACCAAGCACGGCAAGAACGTTGTTGTCTTTGGTGGCGGCAACGTTGCTATGGATGCTGTCCGTACTGCTAAGCGTCTTGGCGCTGAGCGCGCAATCATTGCTTACCGTCGTACTGAGGACGAGATGCCTGCTCGTCGTGCTGAGCTGCACCACGCAAAGGCTGAGGGTGTTGAGGTTCTTCCTCTTGTCTCCCCTCTCGAGTTTGTCGCTGGCGAGGACGGCGCAGTCTGCGCAGTTCGCGTCCAGAAGATGGAGCTTGGCGAGCCTGACGCTGATGGACGTCGTCGTCCAGTACCTATTGAGGGTGCTATCGAGGACATTCCTTGCGACGTTGCAATTTCTGCAATCGGCACTAACGCTAACCCATTCGCAAAGATGATCGGCGACATCAAGCTCAACAAGTGGGGCTACATTGAGGCCGACGAAGAGGGCCGTACTTCCGATCCTCGCATCTGGGCTGGTGGCGACATCGTAACCGGTGCTGCAACCGTCATTCTTGCAATGGGCGCTGGTAAGGTAGCAGCTGCTTCCATCACCAAGCACCTCGGCTAGTCCGCCGGTTTCGTCTGGCGTAGCTTTGGCTCGCAGTTCAGTTACAGCTGACACAGCAAGCTAACATACAATCACAAAAGACCTGGTACCACACGGTGCCAGGTCTTTTTCATGCCGAGAAATACCGCGGCCCAACACCCGAGCGCACGGGTTTCTCGCCAAGCGCTTTTCTCACCATCGCGCGCCTGAAAAGTGCAAAGAATCTGTAATTGCAGCACCGATTCTTAGCAGAAATCAGGCAAATCCACAGTTTCTTTTACATTTTTAGGCAAAATTTACAGATTCTTTGATGAAATCAGGCGCGTGAAAGATAGACTGCGTGGCCCTAAATTTTGAGCCTGAAAACTGCATCATGTCTGAGTAAATTTACTCAGACATGGCGAGAAAAACCGGCAAAACTACTCAGACATGGCGTGCTTTTCCGGCAAACGGCTCAGACATGGCGAGAAAATCAGGCGCACCCAAGCGTACACCTAGCATGTGCCAGATTCGCGGCAGTGTCTGGCAAGAAACCCATCCACTAGCAGCGCATCCACACAAGAAACCCGGTATCCATACGAAATAGATACCGGGTCAAAATCGCTCTCAACCTGCGCCCGTGCGCGGCGCTGACCTGCGGCGTTGCCGTCGTTGCGCCCGCGCGCGTCGTTGACCTGCAGCGTTGCTGTTGCAGCTCTCGCACGTGGCTACGAGAGCAAAAACTCCCTGACGCGAGCGGCAATACCTTCGGCGTCCAGGCCAAAGTGCGAAAGCAGCACGTCGCCAGGAGCGGAGGTGCCAAAGGTACGCATACCAGCAAAGCGCATGGGCGTGGGCAACTGCTCAGCCAGAAGCTCAGCAACTGCAGCTCCGAGGCCTGTTGCCACGTTGTGCTCCTCAACGGTTACCACATGACGGGTCTTCTCGGCAGACGCCAAAATGACTTCCTCGTCCAAAGGCTTGATGGAGAACACGTCAATGACCTCGGCAGAGATCTTCTCCTGTGCCAGCAAATCTGCGGCTGCGAGTGCCTGAGCAACCTCAACACCGCAAGCAGCGATGGTAACATCAGTGCCTTCACGCAAAACGTTTGCAAAAGGCAGACCACCCTTGAAGGACTCGTCGTAGATGTCGGCAACCTTGTGGCGACCCATACGCACGTAGAAGGGGCCGTCGGCCTCGGCAGCAAGCCTGAGTGCCGCCTTGGTTGCGTTGTAATCTGCAGGAACAAGCACGCGCATCTGAGGGAGAGCGCGCATCATGCCAATGTCCTCAAGGGATTGGTGAGTAGCGCCGTCCTCTCCTACCGTAATGCCTGCATGCGTAGGGCAAATCTTCACGTTAAGGCCGGAGTCGCAGACGGTGTTTCTAATCTGATCGTAAGCGCGACCGGTTGCAAACACGGCAAACGAGCCGGTAAACACGGTGCGTCCCGTAAGTGCCAGTCCAGATGCAACTCCTACCATGTTCTGCTCGGCAATACCCACGTCAACCATGCGCTGTGGGAAGGCCTTCTGGAGGTCGGCAAGTTTAGTGGAGCCGGCAAGGTCTGCGTCAACAGCCACGATATCATGACCCTCGTTTACCAGCTCAACAAGAGTCTGACCATATGCCTCACGAGTTGCTCTAGACATTGGCAACCTCCTTACCTTCACCCTGAAGATCAATCAAAAGAAGCTCTCTTGCAGCATCAAGTTCTTCTCGCGCAAGATCAGCCTGTTCGGCCGAAGGAGCGTTTCCGTGCCAGGAAGCCTGATCCTCCATAAACGAGACGCCCTTGCCCTTGACGGTCTGGCAAATAACCACGGTAGGTGCGGTGTTTCCTGCCTCGCGACCATCTCGTGCAGCGAGAAGGGCCTGGCGCACCTCGGTGACCTCGTGACCGTTAACGCGCAGCACGTTCCAGCCAAAGGAACGGAACTTCTCATCAATATCGCCAAGAGAGCACACGTCGGTTACGTGACCGTCAATCTGCAGGTTGTTGAGGTCCACAATAGCAATGAGGTTATCCAGCTTCTGGTGAGCAGCAAACATGCATGCCTCCCAGTTAGAGCCCTCCTGCAGCTCACCGTCGCCCAGAAGGACAAATACCTTCTTGGCGCGCTCGCCGCTTGCAAAAGCGTCCATAGAAAGTCCCAGAGCGCATCCTGCCGCTACCGAGAGACCCTGGCCAAGAGAGCCAGAGCAAACCTCAATACCAGGGCATGCGTGGCAGTCTGGATGACCCTGCAGTCGACTACCAAGCTGACGGAGGGTAACCATATCCTCGTCATGGAGCCAATCAAGCAGGTGGTACGCAGCATACAGCACAGGAGCCACGTGACCCTTGGACAGGAAGAACCTATCCTCGGTGTGATCCTCTGGGTTGTTGTGGTTGTACTTCATTACTCCCGAGAAGAACAGTGTAGCCACAATATCTGCCGCACTAAGAGAGCCACCGGGATGACCTGACTTGCTCTTCTCAAGCATATCAATGACATCGCGCCTCAGTGTATTGGCTGCAAGCTTAAGCTCATCATCAGTGAGATTGCGCTCAGGTAATGCAGATGTTCCCATTCTCATCCTCTCAAAACAAGTACGCCCAACCTAAGCTGGGCGTACCACAATCACTATTTATTGCTGAGCCTTAACCTTTTCCCAGTCTGCCTCAAAAGACTTAAGACCGGCGTCGGTCAGAGGGTGCTTCAGACACTTCTTCAAAGCTCCAAATGGAACGGTTGCAATATCAGCGCCAAGCAAAGCTGCCTGAGTCACGTGGTTAGGCGTACGGACAGAAGCCGTAATAATCTCTACGGTGTGATCAACGTTTTTATCCCATGCATAGTTCTCAATGCAAGAAACAACGGTTCCCAGCTGCTCAATGCCGTCCTCGCCGATGTCATCAAAGCGACCAACAAATGGCGAAATATAACGAGCACCAGCGTTTGCCGCAAGAAGAGCCTGAGGTGCCGAGAAAATCAACGTCATGTTGACGCGAATTCCCTCAGAAGCAAGCTGATGGGTAGCAGCAAGGCTCTCAGCGCAGATAGGAAGCTTAACAACAATGTTTGGAGCAAGAGAAGCCAGGTGACGGCCCTCTTCAATCATGCCCTCAGTTGTTGTTGCCGTTGACTCAGTAGATACAGGAAGTCCCTCGCAAAGCTGAGCAATCTTAACCATATGAGACTCAAAGTCGGCTAGCTTGCCGCCAATCTTTGCATACAGCGATGGGTTGGTAGTAACACCTGCTAAACAGCCCCAGCTAAGAGCCTCAGAAATCTCACCGATATCTGCCGTGTCAATAAAGAACTTCATGTGTAATCCTTTCCTGTACAAACTTAAACGAGTTTGGAAACGTACGTCGTACTAAGAAAGAGCTCATCCACATTGTACAGATTCTTATGTACCATCTGTGACGAGAACCCAAAACAAGTGCAAAAAGACCGTTTATCCCTCAAACGCCTTATCAATTTTGCTGCGAAAGTTACGTCTCAAAAAGTGGTGTAAGGCTATTTCCTTACTGCCTTCTAACCTACATTATGCCACCTCTTTACAAACCTTAAATGCCTGAACAATCTCACCAATGATGAGACGAACACCGGAAAGAATGATATACACGCCACCGGCAAAAGAAAGATCACGCAGAAATGCCCAGACTACCCAGTTTGTGGTGGTCTCAGTACCAACGTTAAGCAAATCGCCAAGATGCTGGAAACCTGCATATGCAGGATTTGAAGCAAACTCAACAGCAGAAATACCAGCAGGAACAGCACCCAAAAGACCACGATCAACCGCAACACCGGTAATAATAAGGAACATGATAATCATCGTAAGACCGATGGAAACCGTATTGTCACGCAGGAAGATCAGCCGCTTGGAAAACCGGAGCTTCTCGGTACTATTTTCGCGATCAGACGCAAAAAGTTTACCAACAATTCCAGAAAGCCAATATCCAACACCGCCAAAGTGACCAAGAGCAACAGAATCACTGCCTGTGACCTTACGCATGGTCGGCTGACAATATGCTGGCGAGAGAACCATGATGAGACCCAAGAGACACGCACTTGAAATGTAGAGCATCCAACCGTCAAGGCCTCCGATGTGCAAAATGATAGCGAGCATAGCTGCCATATAAAACGTATGGTGACCTGTTAGGAAGATATAGTGCATGCGAGAAAAACGTGCAAGGACAATGTTGAGAACCATACCCAGACACATAATGATTGCGGTAGCCTGACCAAAGTCCTGAAGCGCCATCGATACGATGCCTCATTGTTGGGAACAACTCCCTGCATATTGAAGGCATAATTAAAAATCTCACCAAAATGCAAGCAGTGACCCCGACTGAAGGAAACTCGCTCCGGCAAAAAGAACCAAGAAGCCAACAATGGTCTTCAGAGTTCCTTTTACAAGTTCCTCAATCGGTTTCTTCTGAAGCACCAGACCGAGAAGGGATACAAGGCCAACAAGAATTGCAGGCGTTGATAGCACGTTAACGATAAAGTCTATAACTGGCATATTACGTACTCCTTCCACGTAGGTAACCAACGTAAGACACTATTGCAAAAGGCCTGTATACCTTTGTGCACAAAATACGTTCCATCGGACAGGTTGCCAATGGACTCTTCGGTTTAGGAGCCAACCGTCATATGGCAATACGCTTCATCTGCATTCTGAGATTGAGCGAGAGCTTCAATGTTTTTCGGATCTGCCAGTAGTGTGGCTAGTTCTCGCATTACTTCAATGTGTGAATTTGAGTCCTCAGCGGCAAGCGTTAGCAGCACGCTCGTCGGGGTTTGCCCCTCTTTGAACACAACACCCTTGCGCAAAATAATAAGCGCAAGCTGTTTTTTAATAACGCCCTGTTCAGGGCGGGCATGGAGAAGGGCGAGATTTGGGACAAGAACAAAATATGGACCGAGCTCATGGGCGTTGTCTATGATACCGTCAATATAACGTTCTTCAACATATCCCCCTTTTACCAGAGGGGTAACTGCAATGCGAACGGCGTCTTCCCAGTCCCGTGCCGAATCGACAACCTGAACGTTTTCGAGTTTGAGCATATCTTTGATCTGGCTCATAGCACTTCTCTCTACTCTACGAATCAAAAACGTCTACATAGATATTTTATAAGTATCGCAGAGAAAAGGTTAAACAATTTATCAAATACTCGCTCCGGTTCATTTTATCGTGACAGACAGGAATACCCCCCCGGAGTAGTGAAGAAGAGATCTAATCCAGCACGCACGGTTTAACTACTCCGAAGGCACCATATAAACACTCATTAATTTGAGACGGATTGAGGCTCCCGAACTCACCCCAATACAGGAGCCATAAGCTCATACAGTGCATCGACATCTTTGCAGGCGCCTATCTTTTCAAGAAGCTCCGCATCCTGAATGACCCCGATAAGCTTCTGAAGCATTTCAAGCTGGCCGTGGGGCTCGGTGAGAGCAAGCATGAAAAGGACTTTTGGATGCAAGATAGTTTCAGGATCACCCATCATTTGAAATGCAACTGAATCCTTTAATGTTGCAATGCCGATTCCGGGCTTGATTACGTGTTCGCTATCACAATGCGGAATGGCAATATCAAAAGCAGATGCAGGAAGTCCCGTTGCAAAGACGCGCTCACGCTCAACGATGGCCTGAGGATAGGTATCTTTTGCATATCCGTTATCCACAAAGCCTTGGGCAACAGTGCGCAGAGCTTCCTCAGAATCAGTGGCTTCAACGGCAAGTTTGATAAGTTCTTTCTTCAGAATCATTATGCTTCCTTTCCATTTGCACAAATTATAGAAACCTTATAGGCGGCTCACTCACAACAAATCAAGATTTCCAGTTTTCTCACACCCTTACTCCCATACTTGTATATAATTATGTGTACAAGTTGTAGCAGTTTTTATAGGTAATGTCACTAGGTTGTCGTCAAATTATCGGCATACGGCACCGTAAAACACACCCATATCATAACTGCACCGGACACCTATATAGAAAAGGAGTTCATCATGCTGGTAAATCTTCGCGATATCTGTGCCATTGCCGAGCAGAATAACATGGCAATCCCCTCCTTCAATGTACCGAGTATGGAAGCACTGCGCGCTGCAATCGACGCTGCCGAGAAAACCGGTTATCCCGTTATCATTGCTCATGCAGAAGGCCATGAGCCCTTTGCCCCTCTCGACAAGATCGGTCCTGCAATGGTCGCTCTTGCGGAGCGTTCCAGTGCCTTGGTCTGCGTACATCTTGATCATGGAGAAAGCCTCTCCTACCTGCGTCGCGCCCTTGAAATGGGATTTAACGGCATTATGTATGACGGCTCTTACCAACCCTACGAAAAGAACGTAGAAAATTCCCAACGCGCTGCCGACATGTGCGCAAGCTTTGACGCCGGTCTTGAATGCGAGCTTGGCTCAATGGGGGCTCGTGAATTTGGCGAACGTGAGGAAGGCGCAACGGCGGAAGAATCCGGTGCAATTTATACCGATCCCGATCAAGCACTCGATTTCATCCAATCAACCGGTCTTGATATTCTCGCATGTTCGTTCGGAACGGTTCACGGCATTTACAAAGGCGAGCCGCACCTGAACTTTGACGTGCTCCATAAAATCAGGAAGCTCTCTCAGACTCCGCTTGTCATGCACGGCGGCTCAGGCGTATCTGATGCCGACTACGCCAAGGCCATCAATGCTGGTATCCGTAAAATCAACTACTACACATACGGCGTAAAATATGCCGGTGAAGCCGTAGAGAAGCTTATTGGCGAGAAGAACGGCGAGACTATCTACTGGCACGACATGACCACAACTGCCTATGAGCGTATGCTTGCAGACTTCACTCACGTCATCCAAGTGTTTGCAAACGGAGCTAATCCTGTAGTCTAACGTTACTCTGTGGCATAACGTAAAAATACAGAAGAACTCCGACCTCAAGTACCAAATTGAGGTCGGAGTTTTTTATTTTTTCTCTTCTGGATTCTGTCCGTACCTATGAAATACTGCAATAGCTTCATCTATTTGTGGCTGAGTCATTTCTGCCATTTCTTTACCTGTAGACAAAGCAACCGATACAGTTTTTGCTGCTTCTTCTAAGTAAATGCAGGCATACATAGCTTGCCGTAAATCTTTACCAACCGCAATGACGCCGTGATGCTTCAGAACAACTGCAAGTCTATTGCCAATACACTCAACAGCTCTCTCTCCCATGGACAAACTGCCTGGATCGCCATATGGTGCGATAGATACTGATCCTTCAGTTGCATTTGCCAACGTTGAGAGATTACAGGGAATTTCATCGAGTACCAAACCTAATCCTGTAGCATATGGCTGATGGGTATGGATAACAGCGTTAACCTTTGGCATCTTGTTAAAAATGTATAAAAGAGCCTCAGTATCAACAGACGCTTTTCTATGTCCCTCGATAATATTTCCTTGCGGATCTACAACCAACATATCATCTGGAACCATTTCGTCATAAATCATTCCAGATGGGGTGACCACGACATCGCCATTCTCCATCCGTACACTAACATTTCCACCAGAAAGCGCAATCAGACCATAGTGATCCATTCTCATCGCACATTTGAGCATTTCTTCTTTTATCTCTGCGTACATTTTTACCTCTTCTTCCTCTTGAGATATTCTTCATTTGTACGTCGAGCCCTTGCTTTTAGAGAATCAGGATGAATTTTGTACTCCAAATCTCTGAGTAATGAGAACAGTTCTTCTGAATCATTAAACATTTTCGTTGGAATCCAAAATCGTCCCGACAGTAATGATGCGTCATTAACTCTTAGGTAAATCTTTCCTGAACTTGGAAACTCTCTTACCAAAAATGAATTGACTTTTTTCAAATCATATTTTTGTATTCTTCCATATGAACTGAAGGAGACTACTTCTTCAGAGAGTTCAATGACCTTTGGATTTGATCCAGAAACAAACGTATTCCAAATTTGATAACACGATACTAGCAATGCCAACATAAATACTGCTCTAGGTAGTAGCAAATTAAATGCAATGCAGCAAACTGATACTAATGCAATTCCAATACAAAAAATACCCGTCAGGGTAACCTCAATCGCATAGTATGGATTTTGATACGTAAATACTCTTTTCATTTAAACCCCAAATGGTCGGAGCCCTAAAGACTCCGACCAAACTATACAGTCTACTCAGCGGTGTCTGAAGTATGGAGTTCAAGCGCTTCTTTATGAATACGACGCTTGTTCCATATTGCAAGCGCAAGGGTTGCGATACCAATTATCGCTAAGCCCAAACCATTAGCAATTCCACCAATGCGTACAATTAGCCATGTCAACGGATTTGCGCCATCACATATAGATGAAATCGCCGCAGCTCCACCCATATCAAACTGGACATTAGATGCAGCAGTAGTGATGAGAGGCGATAAATCTGTAGCAATGTACAAACCAACGGTGAGAACAATAAGTCCAATGAAAATTCCACGGAAACCATTGTTGCGTACGACTGGAGTAATAAGAACAAACATCCATGGAATTACCGCAAGGTCTGCAAAAGGAAGAACCTTATTTCCCGGAAGGATAACTGCCAAGAAAATGCAGAGAGGGACAAGGATGAACGAAATAGCAAGAGTCACTGGGTGCCCTACGCCAACTGCAGAATCAAGACCAATATATATCTTTCCACGGTTCTTGAAATGCTTGTTGACAAACGTAGAAGCTGCATCAGAAATAGGAAGCAGACCTTCCATTAACAAGGCAGCCATCTTTGGAATGAGCACCAATACGGCGCCAAGCGAAACTCCTAACGACAGCACTTTGGTTATGGAAGCAGCAACATTTCCACCGTCCCAATATGCAAGGACACCAATTACCAGTCCAATAACTGTACCTACCAAGATTGGCTCGCCAAACACACCAAATTTCTTTTGAAGTGTATCCGTATTGATATCAATATCACGTACCCCAGGAATCTTGTCAAAAATCCAGTTAAAAAGCATCGCAATCGGTGCATATGCGGTAGTAAACCCATGTGGCAAGGAAACACCAGGCATCTGAAGTGACTCCTCAACCAAAGGAGCCGTATAGTCACCAAGAACCATAATCACGATCATGTTTAGAATGGCTGCAATAATACCAAACACATAGCTATTGGTTACGATTGAAACAAGTGCACCAGTAAAAGCAAAATGCCAGTAGTCCCAAATGTCAACGTCAACAGTCTGAGTAGTATTAGTAAGAAGCATAACGATATTTACTACAAGACCAAGTGGAATAATAATCAAGCCAACAGTTGATCCCATTGCAATAGCTGCTGCTGCTGGCCAGCCTACATCAACAACGGTCAGACTCAATCCAAAACGATTGACCATTTCCTGAACTGCCGGTGAAAGTGTAGTTCCCAAAAGACTGTTAATTACAAGTCCAAGTCCGATAAAACCAACGCCAACCGTAAGTCCAGCTCGCAAACTTTTACCAAAGCCTGCACCCAAAATACAGCCAAGAATTGTAAGCACAATCGGCATCATCACCGATACGCCCAACCCTTGAATGAACGAGAAGAACCCCAAAAAAGCATCCATTTTACGTCCTCCTTTTCTGTTTACTCTTCTTCCATAAGCTTTAAGATCTGCTGGTTTGGCACATCCATACCCACACCCATTAAATAGGCAACTCCATTAACATACGGACAATGCAACTCCTGAGGAGCTATTGACGTTGCTACAATGAAGTCGTAGTTGCGTGATTTCTCTGGAGCAGACGCGAGCGGAATCTGTGTAATCTCATACTGCCCTTTATATCCATGAGAATCCAAAAGTTCTTCTACTTTTTTCCGGGCAATTGTTGAAGTTACAATTCCTGATCCACAAGAAAGCAAAATGTGTTTCACTCTTCCAGCCATCTTTCATCCCTTCTCTGTTCTTACAAACTACTCACCAATTACGCAAACCTTGACTTTACGATTACGCTCCCTGTTCTGGTCCCAGTCAACTAAGTAAATGTGGCCAAATTCTCCAGTTGCGGGCATGCCGCCAGTAACGACAAAAGTTTGGCTGCTACCAAAGAGCGATGCCCTCAGATGTGCATCTCCGTTCAAAATCGTATTTGCCTCTCCCGGAAACTCGGGATGCTCATTATGGTAGTCCACAAGAAATTGAACGTGTTTTGGTCCCGGATAACGATAGTCTCGATCCTCTTCAACCTCACGGGGAATCATCTTGTCCACGAAACGAATAAGGTCTCCCTGGAGAAACTCCTGCCCCTGCCAATTCGTATCATGCACATACTCCTCAAAAATAATTGAGCAGGTAGTATGTATTGTTTGGCACGTCACAGTACCGTTTGAGATCCCGGATGCAGCAATGATATCAATTACCTGTTGCTTGATATCGATAAAATCAGGACGACCTGCTGCAGTTGACACCGTAATCGTATCTTGATAAACAGCCATATATCTCTTCTCCAACCTTCTCTTACTCTGCAAAGTCGGTACGTGCTCGATCAAGCGCTTCAAACATCTCGTCAAGCATTGCAAACGGATCGTCGGCCGCAACAATACCCGAGGTTCCTCCAGTTGCATCGGCGCCGTATTTGATGGCATCGTACACATTCTCTCCGGAGCTGATACCTGCCGCCTGCAGTACCTTAGTGGCAGGAGAGACGGCCTTTACCGCCTCGGTCGAAGCGCGCATATAATCTTCACCGGCAATTTGTCCGGTTCCGATAAGGCTCGTAAGCTCACAGGTCATAATATCGGGATGCAACTCTGCAATGGCTTTTGCCTCTTCGACGGAATCGGCACATACACAGGTAAGAATCCCCACCTCATTAGCGCGAGCTATGGTTGAAGCAAGCTCATGGACGGTCATGGGGTTCTCGGCATGATTCAAAAATGTAGCCTTCACTCCCGCCGCCGCGAGCGCCTCAGGCAGGATATGACCCATACCGCGACCGGGCCTCAAGCTTTCCATATTTTGAGCGCACGGAATAAGATGCGTGCAGTGCTCGGCAACCCATGCGAGGTCAATCGGCTGAGCCGTAAAGAGACAATCAAAATCGTACTTCTCGCAAAGTTCATCCGCCTTGGTGGCAAGCTTGCGAAGCTCCTCACCATACAAATACGACTTTGGATTAACTACAAAAAATGGGCTTCTCAACTTGTACTTTTCCATACAGATCCCCTCTATCCAAAGCATGCATACAAAACGACAAGTTCAATATAAGCAGTATATATCAACTTGTACACAATTTTATATACAAGATGTTTTATCGATGAATTTTATCGGTGAACGCGCGCATTTTGGGATTGAATTGCATCCCCCACGACCGCCTGCCCTGATGTAAGCCACGTAAGACTCCACTCAAAGGGGGTCTTATCGGCAAATCTGATTGTTTGTTCAAGAACCAGAATCGGTGAGTTCTCATCGCAATTCAAATAGCGGCCATGTTCCACTCCTGCCGCGCGGGCCGTATAGCGGATCTTTGAATACGCAATCTTCTTTCCGCTGCATCTTTCCGCAGCTGAAAAGGCAGGTTCTACACTAAAGTCCGCTTTTTCGTAGCCGGGGCACTCCGATAAGTTCGTCCAGCTTTCCTGACATAAAATGGGCTCGCCATCAACATATCTGACCCTGCGCAAAAAACAAATAAGGTCTGAGGACGACGCCTGCAGCTCATTTTTTACATTTTCCGGAGCGGGTAAAACTTTCTTTTCCAGGACCTTTGTTTCAAATTCCATTCCCTGGTTCTTAAGAGACTCGGCAAACGAAAGAGGTCGGACTCCCGCCGGATGGGAAAGTCCTTCTTCAGCAACGTATGTGCCCTTTCCGTGAACACGAAGCAAAAGACCTTCGTTTACCAGCGTTTCAATCGCATGCCGTACGGTCCCTCGACTGATGCCAAACCGGTTCATCAGCTCATGCTCCGAAAGAATCTTCTCTCCGGAGATCAACTCACGCGAATAAATCATTTCCCTGATTTGGTCGGCCAGCTGTGAGTGGAGCGATGTAGCGCTGCTGGTAATCAAAGCCTTTGTTGGTTTATCTTGACTGGTCAGCTTTTCCGGTGTGGGAAAATGAGGATATATTCGATTGTCGTTTGTAGCCTTTTTGCACACTGCAACCTTCTAACCTATAAAAATCGAACAAATGATGGTCACGCTTATAGACAAGTAGTATACAAGTTATAGAAAGGTTGTGCCAGATAGAACGCCATGGAGGGTGTGCGCCGGATAGCATCGGAAGATGGTATGGGACATATACGCAGCTAGAGAGTCCCTGGTATTTCTCGTCAGGGCGGTTGCACTTGTCGCCTTCTTCGCGCACTCCTTCGTTTTCAAGAATCTGCAAGAAACACTGAACAGTTGGTGGGTTACGCTAAAGAATCGTCTAGGTTGGTAGAAAGAGACCCTTTAGAGCCTGTATACATCTTCTACTCCCTGACTGACACTCCTCTCTTCATCAGTCTTTTTATAGAGTATAAAAACGACCAAGGCCAGAAAGAAGACTCTACTGCCAGAAAACACGAAAATACCTCTTCAAAACGCTCATAACCTCACCGGCTATCGTGAAAAGAATACCTATAGGTGTATGGGTGCTATCTTATGACCGCCTCAATAGATGTATTCCGGTATGCGATCATCCTTCCGTACTCGATCGTAACCTTCATGGAATATGTCAACAGAATCGGCATTGATATACGATCCTTTGCGATCATAGGGAAAGTACGCTATCGCAACGTGATCGCCGACCTTGTAATCAGAGACATTCACCAAAACACCGCTCGCAGGTTTTTCACCAAAATGAACTTCCAATGTTCTCTCGGAATCATCCTCGACAATCACACACAATCGGAAGGTATTAGTTTCCTCATCAATACTGACAATATGACCTGTCAAAAAAAGCATATACGAAAATGAAGCATGGTTGTCATCTATGCCATAAATAGCCTTCTCTTTGTTATTTCTCTTTGTTATTTCTCTTTGCTATTTCTCTTTGCTATTTCTCTTTGCTATTCTCTTTGGTACCCTCTTTGCTGCTCTCTTTTGAGGTCGATATAGCCAAGGCAATTCCTCCAAATAGCAGGACTCCCGAAAAAATGATAAAACCTTTCCTCTTTATTAAGACAGATATACAAACAGACCTCCTATCTTATCTGGAGAAAAAGACACTATCATTGTAAGTATATTTGGCATATTCTACATTGACATATCGCACAAAGCCATTCCAACCATCGGCAACTACAAGAGCATGCATCGAAGGCTTTGAAAAAGAGGGATCACTGAAAGCCATTTGATTAAATTTTGAATCTATATTTTCCTTTTCCATAACCTGATACAGACTCAATAATATCCGCCTGCATCAAATTAGAAATTAACTTGGATGCTCCCGAGCTCTTTAAGCCGAGAAGTTCCATAACTGCATTTCTTCCAAAAATCTTGTTATCGCCAAAACTCCCATATAAAGTTTTGATATGAAGAATCGTTTTATTCGAGAAGCCCTCTGTTTTCCCGGAAGCAGAGTTACGTCTCAAAAAGTGGTGTAAGGCTATTTCCTTACTACCTTCTAACCTACATTATGCCACCTCTTTACAAGCGTTAAAGTCACTATCAATTACTTGTAAGAGATGGTCGATGGTCTCTTGTGTACATGACTCTCTCTTAGGGTGTTCTTCAAAGAGAAGAGAGCGTTTGTCCATGAAGTGCGTTGCTACAAACCACTCTTCGTTTTGATTGATACATACTGCTCCTACAA
>CALIZS010000032.1 GCA_938028565.1 uncultured Atopobium sp.
GTAGAGAGCGTCCTGCTGGCTTTGAGGTTGAAGCTCCCCTGCCATGCATTGCGCACGAGTTGGATACTCACGGCATCGACTACGTCTACCATTACTTTGATTTGACCAGCGCGGTTACCTTTGAAGAGCTGCCAATCGTAGGCATTCTTGCTGAGGCGCTAGGAAAACTTGATACGGCTGCACATACTGCGTCTGAGCTGGACATCCTTATTGAAAGCAACCTTGGTCACCTCTCGTTCTTCACGGATATCTATGATCGCGATACCCTTGACCAGGCACATCCTGCCTTCATTGTTGCTGCAAGCGCCCTTGCCGAGAAAACCCAGGGACTTGCAAGCATTCCTTCTGAGGTCTGGTCCAGCACGCGTTTTGATGACTTGAGCCGCCTGAAGAACGTCTTGATTCAGCGACGTATTGCACAGGAGCAGTACTTTGTAGGTGCGGGTCATACTGCCGCGCAGAATAAGGCTTTAACCTCCTATTCTGCTGCTAGCCGCGTAAACGATGCGCTGGCAGGAGTTGGCTTCTACGAGTACCTAAAGAACCTGCTTGCCAACTGGGATGAGCGTGCTCCTCAGCTTGCAAAAGACCTGGATGCGCTTACTTGTAAGATTTTCCGTGCGGACAACGTCACCGTCAGCTTTACTGGCTCCACTCAGAGCCGCGAGACATTCTGGCAGGCAGCGGGAGACCTTGGCCTCAAGAAGGGCAATGAATCGCAGGTAGACAGCGCAACGCAGACACTTGTTGTTCCTGAAGGCAAATTGCAGCATGTGGCATACCTCATTCCATCAAACGTTTCCTACGTTGGTCTCTCCTATCCAAACGTTGCCCACGCAACTCATGAACAGCAGGGTAACTGGCTCATTGCCACCAGAGTTCTTGGTCTTGATTACCTGTGGAACGAGGTTCGCGTCAAGGGTGGCGCTTATGGCGTCATGTTCAGAAACTCCATCGCTGGCCTGCAGAGCTTTGTCTCCTACCGAGACCCTGCGCTTGATGCAACCCTTGACCGCTATGTTGGTGCAGGTAGCTGGCTCTCTGAGTGGACTCCAGACGCTGATGAGTTTGAGGGCTACGTAGTTGCCTCTATTGCAGGTGTTGACGCTCCTGTTCCTGCTCGCATGCTTGCTCGCAGGCAAGACATTGAGTACTTCAACCACCGTGACCCAGAGCGTCTTCTTAAACTTCGCGAGAAGATCCTTCACGCCCAAGTTGAAGACATTAAGGCACTGGGAAGCACTATGCCTCAAAGCTATGATGACCTCTCGATTGTTGTCTTTGGCGCAAAGGATGCCATTGAAGCCTCCAAGCTTGATCTTGAGGTTGTCGACCTCTTTGGCGGCCAAGAGAACTAGGCCTGGTAGCTGCAATAAAAACGTAAAAGCCCTGTCATGCACGCGTATGACAGGGCTTTTCTTGTGAGGTATGAGATGCAGCTAGATGGTCTTCTCGCCAGACAACGCACTTAGGCAGTGGACTACTCGCTTCTCAGTGCCTGAACTGGATCAGACTTAGCTGCTCTACCTGCAGGAATAAGGCCAGCAAGAAGCGTCAGAACAACACTAATCAGAATCAAGATAAGTGCGCCGTTGAGCGGCAAGATTACTAGATTGTCCACGTTAAACATGGCTTTGACCACAGCATTTGCGGGCAAAATGAGCAGCTGCGTAATGCCAATGCCCATAACACCAGAGATAAGGCCCTCAATAAACGTCTCAGCATTGAATACGTTGGCAATGTCTCGCCTGGAAGCACCAATAGAGCGCAGAATACCAATCTCTTTTTTACGCTCAAGGACCGAGATAAACGTGATGATGCCAATCATTATGCTCGAAACAACAAGCGAGATGGAAACAAACGCAATCAGCATGGCCGAAATCATATCAACAATCAGCGTAACAGAGCTCATCAGCGCGCCGACAATATCGGTATACGTAACTACCTTGGACTCTTCGCCAGCAGCCTTTGCGTCGGCGTTGTACGTATTAAGAATTTCAACAATCTTTTCTTTACTTGCAAAGTCTTTAGGATAAATGTTGATTGACGTGGGCTTATTAAGGTCCGCATATCCCATCTTGGTAAGATTTGACTCATACGTTGCGGGTGCTGTGCGCAACATTGACGCAGCAATAGCTGCCAACTGCGATGGATCTGCATTGAGTTTGAAGGCACTTGCCAGAATTGACTGATCTACCTGCATAGCATTAGACATATTTGCCGCAACGCCCTGCATTGCTGCATTGAGAGCTCCTGCAATCTGATTTTGCATCCTCGAAGCAACCTGCGTCATTACGCTTGTCAACGCAGACTGTACGTATGCGCTCATAGCACGCGTAATAGCTGTAGAAAGTGCACTTGCAATCTGTGATTGATAAGCGCTCATAAGCCTCTGGGAAACCTCGGCCTGGACGCTTGGAAGGTCTGGATTGGTGCCCAGTTTATTTGCCAAAGCAGTAACCAACTGTTGCTGCAAGTCATCGGTATCAATTGCAGAAGAAACTGTAGTTACTATCTGCGTGCGTACCTGGTCCGTTGCTAAGTAATCGGCCATGGTCTTGCCAGGGTTAGCAGCACTCCAAGAATTCCATCCCAGAGCAATGTTGCCCATGAGTGAAGAAATAGCAGCTTGTCCACCTGGTTTGAAATTAACAGTAATGCCAGAAAGAATCTGCTGAATATCTGCCGCAGAGAGCTCTGGGAAAGCCGCCGCCAACGCAGCTGGATCAAGCGAAGACGTAACGGAAGACAGAACATCGCTATCAGACAAATTAAGCTGTGACGGATCAAAAGCAGGTAACTGCACGTCAGAAAGATCAAGCGAGGACATATCTAAGCCAGACAGATTAATTGACGAGAAGTTCAGCGCCTGTGGATTAAAGTTGAACGCCGAGGAAAGCGCATTCGAATCAACAGAAATGAGAGAGCCAATAGAAAGTCCCTCAGAAGTTTGACCGTTCTTCTCGTCCTCAAAGGTTTTACCAGTGAAAACGTCAATATCTGGACGATTCATCTGATCCTGAACAATGGGAGAAGCTGCCGCATCAGCAATCATTTTCTGAGTCAGTTGCGGCGTGTAGTAAATACCCTCTGAGAGTGCTCCTGTGGTAGTTGGGTCTTTTGCCTGGACAACACCAACAATATGCAGGTCGGGCGCATTAGAAACAAGGTTATTCATGTACGTCTGGTCGTCAGACTTATCCGTCCAGACGCCAAGATTGCCGTCCCAAACATAGCGCTGGTTGGGCATAACCAACTT
Source organism: uncultured Atopobium sp. (assembly GCA_938028565.1). GTDB lineage: Bacteria > Actinomycetota > Coriobacteriia > Coriobacteriales > Atopobiaceae > Lancefieldella. Next base: position 3,260 of record CALIZS010000032.1, read on the forward strand.
AAATGCTGGAGACATCAGCTGCTCATAGGTGTACGTGCTATTAGACTCTTCGATAGTGCCTGATTCTCCACTTGCAATTTTATCAACAGTAGAGCGCAGACCAGCGTAATCACGCAGGCCAAGCGTGTACTCCAAAAAGTCATCCATGGTACCGTTTGGACGCAAGACCAGAACAGCCTCATTCCAAGCAGAAGGCCATCTACCAGCGCGAACTGTATAGCGGTCCTCGTAAATAGAAGGATTGGCTGGAAGCTCATTAAAAAGCGAGGTGCTCGCAAAAGAAGCAAGCGGACTATATGACGGAATCTTAGGCGACACTTTAGAGAAAGTAACGTCTGGCTGTACCTGAACAGGATCAGAAGAGGTGGAATCCGCACCTGCTGGCAGGTAAATAAAGGGGCTTACAGAATAACCATACGTAATGGCGCTTGCGTAGGAGTTGATTCCCCCGCCATTGTTGTCGAGAAATGCCTTCAGGCTGGTCAAATCATTAGAACCAATGCTTTCTGCCTGCATTCCTAGCCTGTTGTTAGTAGGAATAGCGCCTTCAGCAGGTTGATTTTCGAGCTTTGCAGCTTCTGCGTTTTTCTGATTTTGCGTCATCTCGCTTTGTACATCTTGCGTTTGAGAATCAGCCGAGTCAGAACTGCTTCCGCTTCCAGAAATAAAGGAAGAAATATTAACAGACTGCTCAGAAATAGTGAGCGGATACATTGAAAGCGTATCCTCTTCAACCTTCTTGATGTACTCGTTTGTACCATTTGCCAGCGCCAGAATTGCCGCAATACCAATAATGCCAATAGAACCTGCAAACGCCGTCATAAGCGTGCGACCCTTTTTGGTCATGAGGTTATTAAACGAGAGACCCAGTGCAGTCAGAAGCGACATCGAGGTCTTGCGAGAAGGCTTGGCTTCTCGACGAGAAACGCTTGCAACATCAAATGGATCTGAATCAGCAGTTACCTGACCATCTGCCAGCTCAACAATACGTGTTGCATATTGGTGTGCAAGCTCTGGGTTATGCGTAACCATAATAACTAAACGGTCCTTGGCCACCTCTTTGAGCAAATCCATAACTTGTACGGATGTTGAAGAGTCAAGTGCGCCTGTTGGCTCATCTGCCAGTAGAATCTCTGGGTCATTTACGAGCGCACGAGCAATAGCCACGCGCTGCATCTGTCCGCCAGAAAGCTGATTTGGGCGCTTATCTGCGTGTGCTTTAAGGCCAACCTTATCAAGCGCTTCAAGTGCGCGTTCGTGACGCTCTGACTTAGAAACGCCAGAAAGTGTCAATGCAAGTTCAACGTTACTTACCACGCTTTGATGAGGAATAAGGTTATAGGCCTGGAATACAAAACCAATGCGGTTGTTTCTATAGGTATCCCAGTCTCGCTCTTTGAACTTCTTAGTAGAAATACCATCTACCAGCAAGTCTCCAGAATCAAAGCGATCAAGACCGCCAATAACATTGAGCATAGTGGTCTTACCTGAACCCGAGGGTCCCAGAACTGCTACAAACTCGTTATCTCTAAAGGCAACGGAAATATGGTCCATTGCAGTTTGTTCAAATCCACCAGTGTTGTAACGCTTTGAAATACCTTTAAGCTCAAGCACGCGTTGCTTCTTTCTTATAGGGCCGCATAGAGCGCTGGAATGTAGCGTTAGTTGGCTGTGTCCTCGTTAGCCGTACTTGTATCAGCTGCATCGGTTTTCTCGCCAGTAGTCTTCTGAGCCACCGCATCCTCAGCAAATGGATCAGCAGTGACGTCCTCAATAACCTTCTGCTGAGCCCAGCTCAAGCCGTAGAGCAGGCCAAAGAGCGCCCAGAACCATGGAGCATAGAGCATGACAACCATAAGGACTGCAAAAAGTCCTCGAAGCAATGCCCAAGGAAGCACTACAATCAGGAAGAAAAAGAATGGCAGCACAAAGAGGACTGCTGCAAGCGCGCGAAGTACAACTGCCACTGTCCTAGTCAGCGAGAAACCCGTATTGCGTGCAATGAGCAGACCTACCAGGCCAGCAATGCCAAAATACAACATGATTGGCGCAACAAAATAGGAATAGAACAGCGGTGTGGAAGGGTCTTGAGGCAGCGTTTGACGAAGAACTATCAAAACAATTCCCAAAACCGTTAAACCACCAAGAAATGATGCGTTTCCAATAAAATTATTTTTCGTCATAGTTAACTCCTTTGAGAAGGGGTATTAAGTATAGTGTAACTAGTACCTTGTTCCCGACCTTGGCTGTTTCATACGCGAGATGTCGCTAAAACCGCTGTTCTCCATATGTTTCAGGGTCAAACGTTTGAATTAGAGGAGTTTTTCATGACTGATGCAGAACTCAAAGCAAGCGCTGAGGCGTTTGTTAACGAGCATTGGGAAGAGATTATTGAGGATATTCGCTATCTTGTGCAGGTAGAGTCCGTAGAGGATCTGTCTCTTGCAGAGCCTGGTAAGCCTTGGGGTCCTAAGTCTTATGAGGCACTTCACCGCGGTCTTGAGATTGCAAAGCGTCTGGGCCTTGAGACCACAGACGTAGATGGTTACCTGGGCTTTGGTGACCTTCCCGGTGAGTCCGAGAAGTACCTTGCTACTATCGCTCACTCCGATATTGTTCCTTTGGGCAAGGGTTGGACGGTAGACCCGCTTGACGTTACCCGTCGCGAAGGCTTTATTCTGGGTCGCGGCGTTCTGGACGACAAAGGTCCTCTGGCCCTCTCCCTCTGGGCAGCTCACTACTTTGTTGAACAGGTTAAAAAGACTGGCAAGAAGCTTCCTTACACCTTGCGCGCCATTGTTGGTAACAACGAAGAGACCGGCATGGGTGACGTCCCTTACTACCTCTCCAAATATCCAGAGCCAGCATTCTGCTTTACTCCAGACGCTGAGTTCCCTCTTATTTGCGGCGAGAAGGGCGTGTACCATGCACAGTTCACTTCTCCAAAGATCGCTGGTGTAAACGGCGAGAAGATCGTCGAGCTTGACGGCGGTACCGTACCTAACGCAATTCCAGGACTTGCAAGCGCACTTGTTCGCGCTGACGCTTCTACCTTGGCTGATACTGATTCCATCAAGGTTGAAGACGCAGGTATTGAAGATGATGGCACCAAGCTTGCTCGCATTAACGCAACAGGTAAGGGTGGACACGCTTCCATGCCTGAGGGAACTGTCAACGCAATTGGCCTGCTTGTAACCTACCTGCTTGATAACAACATCTGCGGTGAGGCTGAGCGCGATTTCCTAACCTTCTCGCAGCAACTTTGCTCCACCTCTGATGGTACTGGTACTGGCATCCAAAGCTCTGATGACAAGTTTGGTCCTCTGACCTGCATCTCTGGTACCATCCGTACCAAGGGTGATGTCTACGTGCAGACCATTGACTCCCGCTATCCAACCTCAACCACCGGCGAGGCAATTACTGCTCGTATGACTGAACTGGGTGCTGAGCATGGCTGCACCTTTGAGGTACTCTCTGATGCAGTTCCTTTCTACATTAACCCAAGCTCTCCTGAGATTACTACCCTTCTTGATACGTTCCATGAGTATACCGGTAGCGATGAACAGGCGTTTGTTATTGGCGGCGGTACCTACGCACGTCACTTTAAGCGTGCCGTTGCCTTTGGCCCTTATGACAGCAAGGCTGCAAAAGACCTACCTGAGTGGGTTGGCATGGAGCACGGTCCTGACGAGGGAGTCTCTGAGGAGTGGCTCAAGCGCGCGCTCAAGATTTACATTGTCAGTATTGCTCGCCTGATGCAACTTGACCTGTAAATTAATTAAACAGCAGAAACGCTAAAACAAAGCCTCTGTATTCCATTTGATTTGACTGCCTCCCATTTCTTGGACATAAGAAATGGGAGGCAGTTCTTATGCGGGTGATTATGATTCTGCAGCGTGTTAGCGTCGGCTTTTAGGCCTGGTCCACAAAATAGCGCAGCTTTGGTAGGTTTTGCTGAAGAATCGACATGTTCCTAATCAAGATAGCAGGCAGCTAGGCGGTCGCAC
>CALIZS010000033.1 GCA_938028565.1 uncultured Atopobium sp.
CTCTGGCAGCTCACTCGCTTGGTGGAATCGTCGACACCTCAAAGCCTGGTGCGGCAATTCTTCCTCCAGTCTCCAAGATTACCGAGTTCTCCGAGCGTATTGCTGTTGGTGTTGCAGGGGAGGCAATTAGACAGGGTCTGAACCGCGAGCCAATTGCCGATGCAAAAGAGGCAGTTGACGCCCTTAAGTGGTTCCCTGTCTACAAGGAGTTAGAGGCATAGCATGTCTGTCTTTTTGACATCGCTACAAAATGTATTGCCTATTATTTTGATTATTGTGCTGGGTTATGTACTGAGGAAGATTAACTGGCTCAACGAGACATTCGCTGGTCAAGCATCTAAGCTCATCATGAACGTAGCACTTCCAGCGTCCATTTTTGTAGCGGTACTAAAAAACTTGTCTCTCAATCAGCTGCTTCAGCTTGGTCCATCGGTGCTAATTGCAGCGGTCAGCTTTGCTTTGTCTTATGTCGTAGGATTTTTGGTTATCAACGTTTTCCGCGTCCAACCAGGTCGCCGAGGCTTGATGCTCAATACCTTTGCAAATGCCAACACCATCTTCATTGGTATGCCACTTAATCTTGCACTCTTTGGCGAGCACGCCGTACCGTACTTCTTGGTGTACTACATCATGAACACTATTTCTACCTGGGCAATTGGAATCTTCTTCATTTACGGTGATCCAATGCCAACAGAAAATGATGGCGAGAAAAACAACGCAGCTGAGCACAAATTCAATATCAGCAAGTTGTTACCACCACCATTGCTTGGTTTCTTAGTAGCCCTCGTTTTTCTCGTGTTCAACATCCCTGTTCCAGCAGTTGTAAACACTGGTCTTACGTATTTAGGCAACCTAGTAACGCCACTTTCTCTGATTTATATTGGCATTATTTTGCAGGAAACGGGACTCTCGAGCATTCGAATTGACCGTGACACGGCAATTACGCTTATTGGTAAATTTGTTATTGCCCCGCTTATTATGGTTGGCGTAATCATGGCGTTTACCGGCGTGTTTGGTACACAGAACGTACTTGAAACTAGAACGTTTATCATCCAGGCCGCAGTTCCAGCGCTAACCGTTCTGCCAATTCTGGCAAACGAGGGTAAGGCTGACGTCAAATTTGCAACTAACGTTGTTGCAACTTCAACGGTGCTCTTTGCGATTGTCATTCCTATCGTAATGACCATCATTGGCTAATTTACGTTATCAACCAGCACTTTTACGCACAACAAAGCCTCTTCTCAATGAACTGCCTCCCATTTCTTGGACATAAGAAATGGGAGGCTTTTT
>CALIZS010000034.1 GCA_938028565.1 uncultured Atopobium sp.
TGGCAGGCCGTTGAAGATGTGAGACCAGTTGTTACCTGCGTTCAGGTCAAACTCGCCAACCTGAGTGCCGTCTGCATAGAGCCTGACGTGAACACTAGTAGGACGTAGACCCTGAGCATTATTGTCGTCAACCCAGACCTTCTTAACTGGAATGCTCAAAGCCTCAGGAGCGTGCTGGTTTGTAATCTCAAAGCCGTTGATGCTTGTAGTGTAGTCAGGTACAGCGTCCTCAGAAACGGTGTAGGTAATCTCTGTGTTGCCACTGAACTTAGGCAGGTCAGAGAAGGTGTACTCCCAGTTGTCGGCAGCAGTGACTGTCTTGTGCTGAACCTCAACACCATCTGCAAGAAGTCTGACAACAATGGAAGCAGGGCGCTTACCGTCGTTGTTGTTGGAGTCGTCCCAAAGCTTTTTACCAGAGACGGAGACCTTCTCCTGCTGCAGCTGGTTGGTAACACTCAGTGCAACGGAATCGTTTGGTGAATTTTCATCTGCCTGACCAGAAGTAGCGGTTACCTTGTACTTCTTGCCATTGTAAGTGACCATGCCATTAGCGTCTGTGCCTACCTCTTCAAGAGTGTAGACGATAGGAGTCTTTGTGCTGGTACCGTCGTTGTGAGTTTCAATGGTGTACTTACGAAGATGCGTGAACGAAGCAGTCCAGTTGTTGGCTGCGGTAAGGTCAAGCGTCTTACCAGTATCAACGCCGTCAGCAAGAAGCTTTACGGTAATGGAGGTAGCGTCTGGCTGGGCAATTGCGTTGCCGTCAGCGTCAAGCCACTTCTTCTCTACCTTGACATCCATGATGTCAACAAGCTGGTTTGCGACCTTCTCGGTACGGCGCATAGCTGCTTCGTTGTTGTAGATAACGCTCATGTCGTTGTATGCAAGAGCCTCGGAGAGGTTTGGATCATACAGTGGTGCCTTCATGGTAAGAACAGCAGACAGAACAGTGTATGGAGGCAGAATAGTGCCATCCTTACCAACAATCTTGATTGCCGTTACCTTGGTGTAGTCAGCCGGAGTCTTAGTCCATTCTGGGCTGTTAATCTCGTTGATATCGTTCTGAGCTGGGTGTTCATCGGTGCGATAGTAAATCTCGTACTGGGAGCTGACATCAGTTGAACCAATCCTCAGATCAATAGGACCCTGAAGTGTATTGCTGAAAGCAGAGTTTCTGCCGTCGCCCACATATGGCAACACGTCGTACATAAGAATCTTATTCATTGGCGTGTTGTAGTAGTTACGAATGCTCAGACGATACTGGAAGAGTCCGCTGGTATCGGTGACGCCAGCAAAGTCAGTCATGATAGTAGCCGAGGTAAATGCCCTACCGTAGAATGTACCGCCGCCAGCAATATTTGGCTCAAGACTACGGATGTGTTTATCAGACTGGATACTCTCAACGTTGTTACCAAGAACCTTTGCGGTTGCCTTCAGAATAGTCTCGTCAGTGACACCATTCATATTGATGTCAAGGTCATCCTTGACAAAGTTACTGGCGTTGTACATACCAGAGAAATCATCTGGTGTGCCGTGAGTCCAGTTTGTGGCGTAGAAGTAGACGTCATTATTGTTGTTCAGAACGTCATTCTCGGCCTTAGAAGGAATGATGTCGTCGTTGATTACCAGGTTCCTAATCTCATAACCCATGGTTCCATACTGATACACGTATCCAGACGGAAGGGTAATCTTGATTGCATTGCGTCCAGTCTCGTTGTAGTTCCTGATGTACTCAACCTTCTCAGGCTGCAGCGAGTCAGCAATCACTGAAACAGAGGTATTCTCGTCATAAGAAACGCCAGCAGGGAGAAGATCGACGAAGGTTGGATTCTTCAGGTAACGAGCAGGTGAAAGCTCTGTCAGTGCAAAGCCCACGCGAGCACTAAAGCGCTCGTTAGGCATACCAACGCGCTGGTACCAAGAGGACTTGGACAGCCAGACCTTCTCGCTAAATGGAGTAAAGCGAGAAGACCAATTTGCGGAGAAGTTCATTGGGGTCTTAGTGCCGTCAGTATTAACTTTGTTAGCGTTGACCTTGATGATGTTGGTAAGAGGTCTGTCGCTGTAAACCTCGCCAAATGGATTCATGAACATCATCTGGATGTTGAAATCAATGTTGCTGGCTGGCTGCAGGGTTACGTTCTTGAAGTAAATACCGATCTTCTTGTACTGAGGAGATACAGCGGAAGCATTGGATGGGTCAAGCGTACCCTGGTTGATCTGGTCCAGATAGGACTGCAGCTGCTGCTTGCTTGCCGAATTCATGTCAGCGCGGTAAAGCCAGTTTGCACCGTTAGTCCTGGTAGGAATAATGTCGTAGCTGCCGTCTGCCTTGTAGCCACGGACCTCAATCTGGTCCATGGAGAGTCCAACTCGCTGACCAACTGCAACAAGATTGCCGGTCAGTGCGGTCATAAAGAGACGGTTGTCGGTGTTAGCAACGTCCTCGATGAACTCGATGTCGGTGAGTGGGGCGTCCAGCTTGTTGACCAACTTGATGGTGTAGTCAAGCTTCCTAACAGCAAGGCCGTTTTTGTCAAACTGAATGGTTACTGGACCA
>CALIZS010000035.1 GCA_938028565.1 uncultured Atopobium sp.
AAGTGGGCTCGTAAAAACGACGTCTCGTGCTACCGAGTCTACGACGCTGACCTGCCCGATTATGCCGTCAGCATTGACATCTACAAGGGCGCCACAAAGCCAACTACCTGGCTGCAAATCTCTGAGTACGCTGCTTCTAAAGAGATTGATCCTGATCTTGCAAAGCGTCGCCTCTTAGACGTCCTAGCTTTGGCTCCACGCATACTAGGCGTCCCCAGCTCAAACGTGAACTTGAGGACAAGAACGCGCGCAAAGGGTGGCTCTCAGTACTCTGACGAGGGCAGCGCTGCAGACAACTCAAGAAAAGAAATGCTGCTCATCGATGAGGGTGGTCTACTTTTTGAGGTCAACTTTGCCTCAAGGCTGGACTGCGGAATCTTCCTAGACCACCGCGATACGCGCGCTGAGATTCGTGAGCTCATGAAGAGCGCTGGTGCTGCCAAGAGCTTCCTCAACCTCTTTGCCTATACAGGTACCGCCACCTGCTACGCAGCAGATGGTGGCGCACTGCATTCCACAACTGTTGACCTTTCCAAACCTTCGCTCGAGTGGGCCAAGCGCAACATGAAGCGTAACGGCTTTGACGGTGAGGAGCATGAGTTTGTCCAGGCAGACGTCCTGTCTTGGATTACCGAGATGCGTCATACCAAAAATCGCTGGAATGTCATCTTCTGCGATGTTCCTACCTTCTCCAACTCATCGCGCATGAAACAAAGCTCATTTGATGTCCAGAGAGATCACGCGGAGCTTATCATTGGTATTTCTCGCCTTTTAACTCGCGGGGGCGTTGCTATCTTCTCTTGTAATCTGCGTACCTTTAAACCAGATGTCGAGAAGATCCAGCGAGCTGGTGTCATAATCGAAGACATAACAAATGAAACTATTCCGGAGGACTTCTCAAGAAATAAGAAGATTCACCATGCATATAAAATCTCGAGAAAACCGCGGGAAAATGAGTAAATTTTTTCCGCTTACAGGAAAAATAAGTACGTTTGTACATTCGTCTAGTTATAACTAGGTATATGGACTAACATATGATGACGAACTGAACCGATCATCTGTTGAGAGGATTAATGGATGAATACAAGTAAAGCTGCATTTCATGCGCTTTTTTCTAAGGACAAAGCCAAGAAATCAACGGGCATTCCTCTAAGTGCTGGCATGATACTGGTTACCATTGGCATTGTCTATGGTGACATTGGCACTTCTCCAATGTACACCATGAAGGCAATTATTGCTGGTAATGGCGGACTTCTTACCATGAGTACCGATGTTGTTTTGGGTGCTCTGTCCCTCATTATCTGGACGCTGACACTCATTACAACCGTTAAATACGTCATGGTTGCAATGAAGGCAGACAACCACAATGAGGGCGGAATCTTTGCGCTCTACAGTTTGGTTAAAAAGTGTGCCAAATGGCTGATTATTCCTGCCATGATTGGTGGCGCAGCACTTCTTGCTGACGGTATTTTGACCCCAGCTGTTACCGTAACCACCGCTATTGAGGGTTTGCGTACTATTCCTGCGGCTCATTCCATTATTGGTGATAATCAACACATTGTTGTTATGATTACCATTGCTATTCTTTGTACGCTTTTTGCCCTTCAGAAAGCGGGAACTTCTACCATTGGTAAGGCCTTTGGACCTGTCATGACCTTGTGGTTCTTGTTCCTGGGAGCTACGGGCGTTATGAACATATTTGCTGACATCAGCGTTGTTCGTGCTCTTAACCCAGTCCGCGGCATTATGTTCCTCTTTGATGGCAAGCTCAATGCAGCTGGCCTCATGGTTTTAGGTAGTGTCTTCCTTTGTACTACTGGTGCAGAGGCACTTTATTCTGACATGGGTCACGTTGGCAAGAGCAATATTTATGTAAGCTGGCCTTTTGTTAAGATTTGCCTCATTTTGAACTATCTTGGACAAGGCGCATGGCTTATCACCAACCACAATAACACTGTGCTTAACACTATCAAAGACCTCAATCCTTTCTTTGAGATGCTTCCTGGTCAGATTAGACCATTTGCCGTTATTCTCTCTGCCCTGGCTGCAATTATTGCTTCCCAGGCACTGATTACCGGCTCCTACTCCATTGTCTCTGAGGCAATTAAGCTTGACCTTATGCCTCACATCAAAATTAACTATCCCTCCACAACCAAGGGTCAGATTTACATTCCACTTGTGAACAACATCATGTGGGTTGGCTGCATTGGCGTTGTTCTTCTTTTCCAGAGCTCTGAGCATATGGAAGCAGCTTACGGTCTTGCAATTACCGTCACCATGCTCATGACCTCAATCTTGCTTTACACCTATCTGGCTGTTATCAGAAAACGCCCGTGGACAGCTATTCCATTCATTATTTTCTTTGGTGCCATTGAGGCTATGTTCTTCTTCTCAAGCCTTACCAAGTTCTTCCACGGCGGCTACTTTACCGTTTTGATGGCTACCGCAATTTTTGTTGTTATGTTTGTCTGGCGTCGTGGTACTGCTGTTGAGAGAACTCAAAGTGTTTACCTGCCTGTGGATAAGTACATTGATCAACTTCGTAGTCTCAGCCATGATACAGATTATGCAACTCTCGCAGATAACCTGGTCTTCCTGACTAATGACTCCTCCTTTGACAAGCTGGATCGAGACATCCTCTATTCCATCTTGGATAAGCGCCCAAAGCGCGCAAAGGCCTACTACTTCATTAATATTTCGCTGACAGATGACCCAAATACACGCGAATTTATCGTTAACGATTTTGGTACAGACTTCCTGTTCAAGATCACTCTGCGTCTTGGCTTTAGGGTAAACCAACGTATTAACACCTATCTGTATCAGATTGTTGGTGACCTGATTAAGAACAATCAGCTTGCGCCTCAGAATCACAAGTATTCCATTTACAAGGAGCACTCCGAGATTGGTGACTTTAGATTCTGTCTGCTGCGTAAGGTACTAGCTCCAGAGACTGACATCAACGGTTTTGACGCTCGTTGCCTTGAGCTCAAGTACTTTATTCGTCGCATCTGCGGATCTCCTGCTCGCTGGTATGGTCTTGAGAACTCCAACATTGTCTTTGAGTACGTTCCTTTGTTCTCCAAGGTTAAGCGTGAGCAGAAGCTTACTCGTATTATGCTTGAAGACGCAGCTCAGACAGGTTCTATGCCCCTTGTTGAGGCTCCTATGAAAGAGCGTATTGCCGAGATTGAGGAAGACGAAGACATCTTTGCAGAAGCACTGCACAAGGAGCGTGTTGAAAACGCAGCTACTGTTGCAGACTACGTTGGTGGCGATACCGCTAGCTTCCGTCCTCTTAAACTTGACGAAGAAGAGGTTGATGAAGATGTCTTTGAGGAGCAACAAGACATCAATCACTAAGCCTAGCGCGCAGCAGTTTTACTTCTCACAACAAAAGCCGACAGATTGTATCTGCCGGCTTTTTCTTTAAACAATATGTCTCAAGCAAAACTTTAAAGCGAAAACTCTAAAACGTTACGTTTCCAGCGCCAAGTGCTTACTCCCCCAGTGCCCACGTTAAGAATCGTGAGAAACCCGCCTCATCGTTAGTGAGTGTGATATAGGTTGCTGCCTCAAAATCCTCACGGCGAGCGTTAGCAACTGCCGTACCCATTCCTGCGGAGGAAAGCATAGCAACGTCATTAAGCGAATCGCCAAAAGCTGCAGCATTATCTGTTGAAATGCCAAGATGATTGCAGAGCCACTGAAGTGCAGCACCCTTTGAAGTGCCGTCGGCCAGGATTTCCATCCCCATACTCATGGAAGCTGTGCCACTGAGTCCCTTTACCGAGGCAACGGCATCTGCTACAAGCGCCTGATACTTCTCGCCTTCTGCAACAGACCAATAGGAACCAAGACGCTCAATGGTAGTTACACTATCAATAAACTCCTCGACGCTTTGGTCAAAGGGAGTACGAGAGCGCTGCATAAATGCTGCATGATCTGCGGGAATACCCAGCTGAGAGATAAGATTGTGCCTTGAGCGCTCCAGATAGACACCTCCGTCCGCAAAGATGTCAAAAGTCACAGGATAGTCCTTAAGCTTTTGATACAACTCAAGCGCCTGTTCCTTGGTAACAGTAGACTCGTGCAGTACCGTCTGTGTGGAAAGATCTCTGATAACAGCGCCATCGCAAGAGACAACATACTTTGAAGCAGGGTGATTCACAACTTCCTGTGGTAACACGTTAAAGGCGCGACCAGAACAAGGAACAAAGGGAATACCTAGCTCAGCCAGACGATCCAATATTGCCATGTTTTTGGAATCAAGAGATTTATCGGTATGCAAAAATGTCTCATCCATATCGGAAAAGACAATATCTACTTTCAGATTTAATACATCTTGAGTAAGCCAAGACTGCTTTTGAGCAATGAGTTCTTCTGTTGAAAGCTCTGACAAAACACTACCTCTTTATGGACGATACATAAACGTGAAGACCTCTTCACGCTGCATGTTAACCTGTACACCAAGCTTTTCTGAGACGGTATCAAGACGCTCTTTGAGGCTCAAGAAAGACTCGGCATCCTGAAGTTCAACCAGCATGGTCATGGTAAAAATACCAGATAGAATAGTCTGTGCAATATCAAGGATATTTGCGTTGGACTCAGCCAAAGTGGAAGAAATTGCCGCAACAATTCCAGGAGCGTCGCTGCCCAAAACAGTGACAACAGCGCGATTAGCGGATGTTTCTGAAGCCATAGTTTCCCATCTCTTAAACGGATGGTTTAATTGTACGCTATGCTTTTCCAATTTCTACGCCATAGCGCGAACTAAATACCTTTTGAATCTCGTCAACGGTGCAATTAAGTGCCGTAATAAGTTCATAAAGACCGCGATTGCTGGCCATCTTAAAAATTCTCTCGTGAGAAACAGGTGGTTTCTTGTTGAGCGAACGCGCCTTATCAATACGAGCTCTAAATGTTTTAGCAATACTAATGGAATCTTTACAAGAACCTTCTCTGATGGCATGTCTAAAGTGAGATTCTTCAAGAGAGGCGTTGTGAATGTGAAAGGTAATGAGTTCAATTTGAGGATATATATCAACAAGATTTGTAGCCTCATCACGCGTCATAAGATCGCGTAGTCTAAACTCTTGACTAAGAGGAAACACTATTTGAACAGGGTGTTTTTGCCCAATAGGAGACAAAACGTAGGCCGGAGTAGGCTCCGAAACTACATTTTCAACAAGACATACGCCCTGACCTGGGTGAACGCAAAACTCGCCAACAGCCCGCATAACACCACTCCTCTCGGATAACAATAGTATACCATGAGAAGCGTGTTTTAAGCCAATGACCTGCAACTTTATAATTTGTTGCAGGTCATTCAGTAACATAACAATATTTTATATAAGGAATCTAATCAATCATTGTGATGGACTCAATGACTGGTTGCTCTGAAGCAGGGATGGTTCCATTTGAATCGACTGGGGTTACGCCTTTACAAATTGCATCGACAACGTCCATTCCACTTGTTACCGTGCCAAATGCAGCGTAATTTCCATTCAGAGTTGAGTTGTCTGCCTGCATGATAAAGAACTGCGAGCTTGCAGAGTTTGGATCTTGGGCGCGTGCCATGGAAATAGTTCCACGTGTATGCGAGATGTTATTCTCGACACCATTTTTGGTGAACTCGCCCTTGATTTTGTTCTCGGATCCACCCGAGCCATTACCCTTAGGGTCACCACCCTGGATCATAAAGCCGTCAATAATACGGTGGAACGTAAGGCCGTTATAGAAGCCTGACTTGGCAAGATGAGCAAAATTAGAAACCGTAATAGGCGCAACGTTTGCGTTAAGAGTTGCCTCAATAGTACCGTAATCCTTTACCACAATACGAACGTGGTGAATCCCCTTTGCATAGGGGTCATCCGCTGCTACAGAATCAATGTAGCCCTTATTTTGTAAGCTCTGAGACTGCGTTTGCTGCGTCTGTTGGGATTGCTGCGATTGCGAGTTTGCTTGAGGCTGAGACTTATCAGCGCCTCTCATAAGAGAGAAGAATATTGCTCCTACCGCAAGCACAACAATAACAACAACACTATACAGTCGGCGATTCTTTGTTTGAAACACGCTATGACCTCCCCTTTAAGCAGACGCGCACGAAACAATCCAAGACACCAAGTTGGCAGTTGCATTGCCTGTTCTCTCGGCAAGAACGTGGCCCTTATCCCAAACAAGCGTGTAATCAACACTGCTTACGCCCGAGAAATGCTTTAGAGACAGGCCCAAATTGAACGAGGTGCAAATTGAAGTATCAGTATTCTGAGCGCCCTCATTAATACGCCAATAAGGAGCAACCGATGCTGTCTGATAGCCTTTGTAAGATGCGCTGGTAAAGTACAGTGGATTGAACATATCAACACGAGTTGGAATATCATTCTCCAGCGTATCAGCCTTATTCAGATCAGAGGTCCAATCATTAGCGTAGCTGGACTTCCAATCGGCAAGCTTCATGTAAGTATCAAGGTTCTTTTTAATGAGGTCAGCAGTCTGCTCATCAAAATGCAGCGTACTTTGCTCGCCAACACCAAAAAGTTGATTAGCGCGGGTGCTTCTATCGGGAGCATCAAAAGCTCCAACAGGAAGCGACGCGCCTCTTAAAGCTCGCGAGAAACCCCTCAAGTTCTCAAGCTCAACGCTCTGACGACGAAGGTTATATACAACCCAAATAGATTCTGAGTTCAGAGAGCCAAAATAATGTTCAGCGGTATCGTAAATAGTAGATTGAACCTGCTGTGTAGCAGGAGTTGCATTGTCTGTTCCACGGACCGTTGCCAAGTTTGGATCGCCTGGGAATGTTGGCTCCTCTAGACGCTGAGGTGTGGACGTGTAAGGAAACGCATTATCCTTGATGAAGTTGTCTGCAGACGTCTCAAGTTCATTTACAAGAAGATCTGCATATGATCCGGCAGTATAAACACCAGAGTTAGTTTCATCAAGACTGACCTTACTATCATTGCTGTCGAGAAGATCCATGTTGTTGACAAATGAAGCATATGCGCCAGCAAGATCTTGCGAGAGAGGCTGGGTCCATACACCCTCAGCACGAGAATCTGTTGCATCTGCATACTGACCAGCTGACCACTCATACGCTGCGTCTGCAAGATCATATGAGGTTGCCGGACACCATGAAGCGCTGCCGTAAATAGAGTCTGACAGCTGCTCGCCCTTCTCGCTATGTGTAGCAGCGCCAACAGCCTTAAGATATGGCGTATAGAGCGGAGAGTCTCCCGAGGTTCCCAGCACCGCACTGAGGCCGCCGCCGGCTGCAAAGCCAAACACAAAAATCTTTGATGTATTGCATGGGAGCAGCTCGTTGTTGTAGCGCAAATACCTGATAGCAGCCTTGAAATCTACTGCTGGCCAAGGAGATCCACCAGCGTAAAGCTCGTCCGAGCCTGTGGTTGAATCGTAACCGGCACTTCTACCGCGGAAACCTGCGTATACGTACACAAAACCAGCCTCAAGGTACGGTGCGAGGCCTTCGTATGCGTAGCTTGTGGGAGCGCTCTGAGGGAACAGCGTTGCTGTGTTAATAGGCATGACAATTGGAGCGGTACTTGCGGTGAAGCTGCCTACAACGGCTTTCTCGCTTACTTCGCACTCGTACGTCGAGCCCTTCTTAGTTCCCGAGAAATACTTTCCAGGTACAAAGACCGAGAGGGTGTTCACCGACTTGCTTGCAGGCTTAGTGCAGTACTGAATGCCCAGCTGATAGTAGCAGTCGTTATCCTCGTCATAACTCCACTGGGTCATGTCCAGCTTAAGTGACTTGAACTCTTCAAGGTCCACGTTAGATGCAGGCTGATTCGTATCCTCAGATGTCCTTGCCTGTGGAGTACATGCAGCCAAGGTGCCTGCAGCTCCTAAAGCAGAAAGGGACAAGAATTCTTTTCTCGTAAAGGCCATAATTTCCCCTCGAATAGTTTATTCAGTGGAGGCAGCAACGACCGCTGACCTAGTTCAAGCTAGACAATCTATTGTACCAATTTGCAAACGTGTATGCTTAAGAGCAAGCGTCTAGAGAAACGAGTTAGCATGCCAAAAGTTGTCAACTTCTTTGACCTCATTCATCTCAATGAAAGACTCAAACAACAGGGGCTTTTAAGTAAAATCCACCTGCGTGACACATGTGGTAAGCAAACTCTCTGGATAGAACTCCCCTCTAGCGAGAAGCCCGATGAGCGCGAGAAAATCGACGGTCAAGAGCTTGAGAAAACAAAGGAGCAAATTGAGGCGTTTTTTGCAATAAAAGGTATGACCGTTGAATTTGACCTCACTGGCGGAAAAAATTTCTGGATTGTATAAATTGCCCGCTTGACGAAGCGCTTGAGTCTGTTATAGTAAATAAGCTTTTCGAAGCACCAATGGCTGGGTAGCTCAGTTGGTAGAGCAGGGGACTGAAAATCCCCGTGTCAGGGGTTCGATTCCCTTCCCCGCCACCACGACTTGAATCGGCTCAGAGAGTAATCTCTGAGCCGTTTTCTTTTATCTTTTGATGTTGACGCGGCAAGTAATAAACAGTAAAGGACGTGCCTCTTTTAAGAAGCACGTCCTACATAAAGTTTCTTTATCTATAAAAGTAATCTAAAGCTATCGATACGTACGCAACGCATCGATAAGTTCGGAAGCTTCTATACCTAAGGCTTCGGCAAAAGAAAAAACTTCTCCGAGCTTAACGCCACGCTCACCTGATTCAACTTTTGATATGAATGCTTAATCTCCAGCAAGGTGCTCAGCAACCGCCTCTTGAGTAAGACGTTGCTTCTTTCGCAAATCGCGAAGGCACTGGCCCACTAATCTGTTAGATATCTGCTCCATAAGTGCAGCGTAAAACTATCAACTCAAATATGCCAAAATCGCATATTTTCTAAAAAAGAAATTCTCCCCGGTTAGTTAACGGGGAGAATTAAGACCTTTAAACGTTGCTTCTTGCAGTGTTTATTGAAGCGTTTATGGCGTTAGAAACCGCCACCGCCACCGCCACCGCCGAAGCCGCCTCCTCCGCCGCCGGAGAAGCCGCCACCAAAACCACCGCCGGAGCTTGAGTTAGAAGAAGCAAGTGCCGCTGTTGAGACGGAATGAGCAGCTGTAACGCTCTTAGTTACGCTCTCAATTGCATTGGTACGCATGCCATTTCCATAGTAATACCAGCTATAAACAGGCATAAACTGAGGATCTTTGAGCATCTCTGGCATTGCAACTTTCAGCTGCTCGATAACCTTATCCGCAACACCAAGCGCAACCGCCATAACCAAAAGCCTATTCCAGAGAATAACATCGGTTGGAATTGCTTCGTGCAAGTTAGTGAACTCAGTAAGCCACTTTCTTAGCGCACGAGTCTTAGCAAGAGTCTCAACACCTTCTCTGTTCATTAAATCAAAAGAGCCAATGTTTACAACTGCAATAAGGGCGGAAACGAAAAGAATGAACAAATGTAGTAATAGACTGCCAAATGAAACGTCTGCCATAACACCCATGAAAAATGCAGCAACAAAAACAAGAACATCAACAGCAATCAGAGCGCCAAGGATTCCTTTTCCATGGAACGGAATCTTATCTGTGCCAAACTTAGCAGCATAGCTAAGTTTGATAGGACTCTCCCATGACTCATATGCTTTATTAAAATCTTCTGGATGCGATGAAGCATATTTACCAATTTGTTTCATGGTAACAGTAGTATTTACCGCTCCAGATTCTCCGGCTTTATCAAAGATTAACTTCATTGCCATACTATCAATCTTATTTGACAAAGTACTGCCTGGATAGAAGGATGGCTGACCTTCTACAAGGTCTTGAACCTTTGTAAGACAATAATCAGACTTCTCCATACCAAGGAAGTTTGTACTAACTGTCTTATTCAAGCTAATGTACTTTGAATCAGAAAGGTGCATAAGGGTTGCTGTCAGAGCATCTCCCTTTATTTCCTCACTGTTATAAAGCATGGAAAGGACTGCTGGGTGATCATTAGATGGGACATCTCTGTAATAAAGGTCATTGAATTGAGGAGTCATGACCTTTTTGTATTTAATTCGTAACAGAATAGCTGCTACAACGGTGATAGCTGCAAATACTAATGGCGCATAAAGTATGAAAGCAACCTGAACTTTAGCAACCTCACGTTTATGATTTGCCTCATCAGCCCATGTTTGTTCCTCAGATAAGATACTGTTCATCTTATTTTGCTGAATGGGAGTTAGCCCAGAAACCCAATCGGTTGGGAATGTAATGCGAGCTTCCGCAAACTCATCAGTTCCCACGCCAGGGACTTTATAGACGACCGCATCATTTGTAATTTCTACATTTGCGTCCAGTGGACCATGTCCCCAGGCGCGAACAGTATCGCCAGCAACTATAGATTGTCCTGAAGGAACAGGAAGATGAATAGTAGCTGTTACATTGCGAGACTCTGAATCCCAGCCATCAGATACAAACTTCCAATATAATTCCGCAGTATCAGACCAGCTTGTTACAACATTAGTAATGTCATATTCAATAGTTATACGCGCAGATTCATCATCATGTGCTGAATAGATCTTCAAATTCAACATATCGCTTGACTGAGAGGAAACATAATACTCATCTGAGTTGGCACCATTTCCATTTGAGTCTTTACTGTAAAGCTGACGCGTTCCTTGACTATCTTGAACAGTAACTGAAGTGATATTTATTTTAACGTCCTGCCCATTGTATTTATTCTTTCCAACGGGAAGATTCCAATAAACACCGTGATAACTTCCTCTGAAATAGAATGTACGAGTTTCTACAACATGCATCGTTCCATCTTTTTGAACTGTTGCATCAATATCTACTCTATCAACTGAAAGGTCACGTGCTAATGCTTTTGCTGGTGCAATTAGAAACGCAACAGCCAGAAGCATTACGCAAAGCGCAATCCTTACAAACTGGCTCTTTTTAGAAGAGCGAAGCGAGACTTTATACATGGAAACTCCTTTATGTTACTTTCGCAACTCTTCCTAAAAGGATACCACGTACTAATTAATCTGCTGGTGAATATGAGTTATCCAATTCAAACAAAGCAGGTGGCAGTCCTTTATCCCACTCCTCTCCTACTTCCTCAGAAAGCAAATACTCATCAGTTTCTATAAAAGGAAGGCTAGCAATTCTTTTATTTCTTGATGTTTCGAGATTGCATACAAGCGAGCTTGGGCCGCTGAAGTCTAGAAGGCACCCGTAACAAATTCTCATGTCCTGAAATAACTTTTCTCCGCATCTGGGGCAAATTTTGACGGAGTAGTTTTCTATAGCCATAGCGACTCCTTCTTTCAACATTGCTTTCCTCGGTACTTATTTCTTGAATTAGCACTTTCTGTCCCACTTCAAACCATGGGAAATCATCAACTGATGGTCTTTCAAATGTGCAATAGGCACCCACGCAGCTATGAATTTGCTTAGGCTGTACTTGTCTTCGAATTTTTAAAATTTCTCCGTGATCATCTGCAAATGCAATATCAATCGGATACGTCATTCCAAAAGTATGAACTGAAGAGCACCTCAGAAGTAATACTGGAGGAGCTGTTATCTCGGTACCCAAAAGCCCAACGAACTTTTCGAAGCCCCCTTGTAACAATTCAAAAATCTGTTCAGAATTAGGGACTTCTTCTATCGAAACTTGTACGTTCATTTTCAAATCACAACTCCCGACCTATAAGGACTAACAACAATTGAGGTTGTATGGGTAAGACATAGAGGAGACTCTAGTGACACTAAAGGGAGACGCAGGGTATGTGGCCAAGGCTTGTACTTAAGAGTTACTTGATATTTAGGAAAAACAGAGACCATATTTCCAATCCCCTCCCTTTCTCCCTCCGATGAGACAACAATGTCGCAACTGTCATCGCAATTAAGAGCAGTTCTTATTCTTTGAGCTAGGTTTTCTGGAGCATCTTCATTAGCTGAATGACTAGAGGAAATCCCATGAACAATAATTTGATCCGCCGCAACACGATCAAACTTTGAGCACATATCTGCAAACTTAAATAGATTGATTGCAATTAGAGCAACCACTAATACAACCGGAAGAACCAATGCAGTCTCAACAAACATCTGCCCTTTCTGGCAACAAAGAAATTTCATTTTTCTCATGTGCCACCAAACACTTTCTTAACATCAATTTCTAAAGGAATCTCAATATCAAGAACAGGAATGGTCAATTTCGCGATTGTTATTTTGTCAGGTAAATACTGGAGAGAAAACGCACCAAGTGACCGAACTAAAGCAATCGGGTCTGATGTATTGGGTATTTTCTGGACTAGCTCACGAATCGTTGATTCTTTCTCAAAGCCAGCTTGTTTCAAAATTCTTTCTGTATTAACAAGAACAGGCTTCATTTGTCTTAAATCGCTCGGCTCTAATCCGGCATCAACAACTATTTGCTTTAAGGCACTCTGTAATTTGGAACCAACGCTTCCACCTGTTATTCCATCAATATCATCAAGAAATTCTGATAGTTTAGAAGACCAAGAAGTTACGCCATCCCCATATGAGATTAAAAGAGATCCCCACAAGCTCATTACTTTATCTATAGTTTGTCCGATAAACCCTCCCCTCCTTTCAACCTGGTCAAAAAAGCTTGAAAGAACGTTATTTGTAGATGAGTTATCTGGGGCAAGTACTGCACCAGATATTGCATATCCTTCTGGGAGAAAAACCGACTGCTCAAGCGTTCCCAAACTTCCTTGGAATTCTGGAGATGAGCCACCTCTTCTCACAAATGAAATACAACCCCAAGCACCTGGCGGACATAATCTGGGTCTAGCAACCTTCAAAGCATCAAGTGCTTTTTGAAATAAACCTGTTGATTTATCTGCAGCTTCGGACAACTCCTTTTGTAAATCTTTTATTTGTTGTCGCGATGATTCATAAACTTCGGACTCTTCTACTACGATCTTCCAGTAATACTCAAACCCGTTATCAATATTTGTTGAGGCAGATGCCACCCTTCCCACATCACCACTTGTAAAATGACAATGTTGACACTCACGAATCGCTCCAGAGTCTAAATCTTGTAACGACGCAAATCCCGCGCTTTCTCCAGTTGCACCTGGACAGGACATGTGAGCATGAATGGTTTTCTCGCCATTTTCATAAGTACAAGGCCAAATAGGCTTTAGATACAGGTCTGTTTTCTTTGTCTCCTCTAAGTTATGTGGCAATCGAGGTAAATCCATATCAACCTCACCATCAGCTGTTTCTTTATAAAATCCTTTAGAAAGTTCCTGGTGTGCAAAGTTATAAAAAGCTTTTCGTATGGCTGAATCACGCAATTCTTCTGCGGTACTTCCATTGACAGTTTCTTGATCATATCGAGCTCTGTAATATGTTCTTGCTCGCTTTAAAACGATACCGAACGTCCAAGAGGTTGGTGACGGGATAGATGGATTGATATCCCCAGAAAGACCAGCAAGATGCTCCGCTCTCTCACGCATAGAATACGGACTTCCACCACAATCTGCCTCCCACGCCCTACGTTTAGATGACTCTGCTTTACTCTGCAACTCTTCAATTTTTCTTGCTATTTCCTGTAATAGCTCGCTCTGCTCTTTTAATTCATCTGATGAGACATCACTATTTAAATGTCCAAAATTAGACTGCGATTGAGCAGGAAATAAAAGTGCTGATCCTATAAAGTTTCCAGTATCAGTAGAGTTCTTTTGTATACAAGAGCTCGCTGCCATTGCCGCAAAAACTGGAAGCATTTTCTCAGTTGTTTCTAAACCTTCACAAGCTGAAGTAGCAAATTTTTTACGAGCTTCAAGTGTCTTAAAACCCGCATCACACAATTTGGAGCCTGCTGATGCTAAACCTGGAACACACGAAGCCACCAATCCAGCGCCAACACACAATAAACCCGACAATCCAAGGCTTAAGATGCTTGCATCAATTACCTGCGCAATAGTTGTATATTTAGCTACGACATTTTCTCCTGCCATAGAAGCCGCGTCTGCTATTGACTGAGTTTTGTATGCCCTCGATGAGACCCATGCAACTGATACCAGCGCAAATACAAGAGCTAGACATACCAAAAGAGCACTTGCAAAAGCAATCGACGTAATACCGCCTGTATCGTCTATAAACATGGAAAGTCCAAGCCTTATTTTCTTATGTTTGTCCTTTCCAAAAGGCAATCCAATCTGCATAAGAACCCTCAATCCAATCTGGATACGTGCTAGCAGATAAACTAGATCTCAAAACAATTCCTTGATCATCCGTCTGCCCTGCAAGGAATAAACACCAGCCTATTGGCGGCATTGCTGCCACATGACCCGTAATTTCAATCAGGACATCTTTTTCTTTTTTATCAATAGAGATATTCCAGTCCTCATCTCCACCCTTATGGAATAGAGGTATCTCCGGTATAGCCTTAAGTCTGCGTTTGATATAGGACTCTATTAACTCAGTATCAGAAGACGTTGTTGCTACTCTTAATCCTTCTGCACAGGCTCCATCCATAACTGTCTTTGTATAGAGAATGCAGATAGGTTCTACAAGAAATGCAATAATCATCAGAATAACTGGAAATAACAGCGCCGCTTCTACTGACGCTTGACCAGCATTCTGTTTAAAACGAGAGAACATCTTTTGCTAAATCTAAAAGAGAGTCATGCATAGTATGTGAAGCAGCTTGAGTGGCCAGTTGAACAACTGCTCCATTTTGCACAAAATGATAAATCACACCAAGAGACGTAATGACAATCAAGCACGAAAATAAAACTAAGGCATATTCAAGCGTTGCTTGTCCTTGTGTATTCTTAACCCCTAGTTTGATTCTTCTAATAGATTCTTTACATCTTGAGTAGAGATATGACATGTTGAGACCCTCCTTATCTCTCCCTGATCAGAAATAGTCACAAGCTCCGACCAATTTCCACCATTAACCAAACAGCTCCATACATTGCCAGCTAGATCTATATATCCGGAATAAACAAGTACACAATCAGCTCTTTGTTGATAGCTCTCTAAAACACTTTGTGCTTCGTCTTGAATGGTTTCTTTACTATCTCGTTGTACAGAATTATGCTCAAATAAATCTTTTGCAGCTTCATATGAGATTGGCTGTTCATCAGATCTTTTTTCTACTCTATATTTCTGAGTTTGTGCGTAATCTGAGCTTGTATTTGATGAATCAGCCTGTTTTCTTGGTAAGAAAAGAAACGCAGCAGCTAGCAAACATACAGTGGCAATAATAAACACAGAATAAGCAGCAGTGCTTTTCTTACTCATAGAGAATTAATTCCAGATGTAATTGCTTCCCAAAGTTCAGAAACTTTACCCTTAAAAGCAATGATTGCGACAATTGCAATAACTACAAGTACACCGACTAAAATTGCATACTCTGTAGTTCCTTGTCCTGATTCATCTTCTTTTAAGTCTCGAAGATACCTAAAAAATTGATATAAATACATCATCGTCTTTCCTTTCTCCTAAGAAGAAAATGCAGGCCCAAGTAAAGGACCTAAAATTGCAAGTAACATTGCTGGAACAATTAGCGTTCCCAGAGGGATGAGCATTTTAATTGGGATTTTTTCGATTTCCGTTTCCAGTAAGGAACGTTGCTCATCTCGAAGAACTGAAGCCTGTCTATCTAATATTTCTGCAAGAGGAGTTCCAAAAGTAAGCGCCTCATTTACAACAGTCGCAAAACTTTTAAGTGAAGGAACTCCCACTCTGGCAGCCATCTGATTGAGAGCTTCTTCACGAGTAGTAGCACCAAGCTTCCAAGTCATATGAGCATTTGAAAGCTCTTTTGATAGCTCGCCGGATTCTCGTAAACAATACAAATCTAGTGCCGAATCAAAGGATAGCCCTGACGACAGTCCAAGAATCAAAATATCAATCATTTCTGGCATCTCGCGTAGACATGATTTTCTTGTAAACTCTAACTTCGCTCGACGACTCACTCTCCTGTGACCTTTTACACCTCTCATAATTTGCTGGCAATAACGCTGAAAATCAAAATGATTCAAATTTACGGGCATAACCAAGACGAGAATGGCTATGCATAATGCAAATGCTAAAGAGCAAATTAGATCTATCACTTCATTACTCCTTTCATAATGCTTCGAATAATCAAAAGAGCAATACAGTCCATGGCCAGCGCAATCACTGTGCATATAACGCCTGATGGCGTAAATAAACCCTTTTGAAAGTCTGGTGATATAAGCGACAAAACAATCAACAGAACAACGGGGAGAAGACATACAATTCGAGCAGATAATCTAACTTGAGCAGTCTTTGTTGCTATAAGTCTTTGATTCTTCTCTTGTAATTCAACTAACTCGGCAGTTTTTTGTAACAGACTCTTAAGCGGAGAGCCCGTTCTGTGTGAAATTACCAAAGCGCTAGCCAACAAATTAACACCCGGAGCATCCAGTCTCTCCGCCAAGTCTTCAATAGCTTCTTCAATAGGAAAACCGCACTTAATCTGCATGTCTGCAATACAAAAATTTTCTGATACAACACCTTCTGTATGTTTACTGACATATTCAATGGATTGTGAAAGTGTGAGACCTGACCCAAGAGCAACAGCAATAGTTCTAAAAATTGAAGGCATCATATGGGCAATTTCTAAAGCAGACTTATGCTTAGCGTGTTCATAGAGAAAATAAGGACCTAGAAATAACAAGAGAAGACCGCAAAACAGACCAATTACAGACTCAAATAAAATGCCAAACAGAACTGATGCAGCTATATCACTAATAAAAAACAGTACGAAGGCATCACTGACTAAGGTGATTTCATATTTGTAAAGAAAGCGATTACGTAGCTGTATTGATGCATAAGAAAAAGGTTCCCATTTGAGCAGGTACTGCACAAAAATACTATTGCGTGCAAATTGAAAAAGGTAACCCACATAACCTGTTATTCGTGCACTTATTTGAGAGGCAGCTTTTTCTTCACCGTTACATATAAAAAAATAAATAATTACTCCAAAAGCACCTCCTGTGATCGTGGAAGTAATGACATCCATGAAGAAACCTCCTTTTTATTGAGTAATCCATCTTTTATGGCGCGATTGATAAAAGAAGGGATTTTTACAAAAAGCCAACTTCTTTTCTGTACGTCAAACGACACCACCTCTTGTACTTCGATTGATCCTGACGAAGACAAAGAAATTTCTGAAACGCTGGTTACATATCGTTTTCCATCGGGAAATCTTTGAGACATAACTATCAAATCAAGTGCAGTTGCTATCTGCTGTTCTATAATTTCTGCAGGTAAGTCCATGCCAAAACGAGCCATTAACACCAGGCGTAATATTGCCTCTTGAGCAGTTCCAGCATGCAGCGTAGTCAGAGAACCATCGTGACCTGTATTCATAGCCTGCAACATATCAATGCACTCTTCACCTCTTACCTCTCCTACTACAATGCGGTCTGGCCTCATTCGAAGCGCATTTCTCACCAATGATCTAATGGTTATTTCTCCTGTTCCTTCTATCGAAGCAGGACGAGCCTCTAGCCTGACAACATTTGGATGTGAATCAAATTTAAGCTCCGCTGAGTCCTCAATAGTGACAATTCTTTCTGACTTTGAGATTTCACATGAAAGTGCATTTAAAAGCGTAGTCTTGCCAGATCCTGTTCCCCCAACAACCGCGATTCCCTGTCTGCATTTCACAGCCCAAGACAAAAATCTTGCAAGCCATTGAGGCAGTGATTTCATTTCCACCAGTCGGTCCAAAGAAGTAATTTTTCCGGTAAATCTTCGAATAGTTACTGAAGTGCCGTTCACTGCAACAGGACTTGCAACCGCATTGACACGGTCCCCATTCTCAAGACGAGCATCAACAATAGGGCTCACCCTGTCCAGTCTTCTTCCTAATGGAGACAAAATGCGATCCATAACAATCAAAATCTGCTCTTCAGAGTCAAAGACTGTTTTTGATTCAAATAGTTCGCCGTTTTTCTCGTAAAACAAATTGTTGCAGCCATTAATCATGATTTCAGTAACATCTTTATCATTCAGTAGCGGCTGAATTGGACCAAGACCGCACACCTCATTTATGACCTGTTCGATTGTTTCCTCATAGTCAACTGAACTAAAAAGCTCATCCTTTTCTTCATTAACAATTGCCTCACAAGTAACTCTTAGTTCGTCTCTTACGCGATCGATATCGCTGCCTGTTATAAGAGAAGAAACCGTGGAAAGTCCTAATCGAGAAACAAGTTTTTCTTTTAACTTCTTTCTCGCCTTCTGAAATACTTCTTTTTGGAGTAGTGAGTCATTCTCATCTTGCGCCTCAATTTGCTTAGCAACACGTTCAAAGACAAGCATTAACCCACCTCCTTCCTCCTATTGAATAAGTTAAATGGCTTTTTCTCAGGAGCTACTTGCAGGGCAATCTGAGCCTCTCGCAGCTGTGGAAGAATGCCCAGCTCGTTAAGGAAATGTGCAAGTACAAAAGAAACCGACTGCGCAAATGAAGTTTCCTCTTGTAACAACACAGAAAGCTTTCCTTGCTGAATAAGCTCCTGAAACCCTGGTCCGCCTTCAAAAATCCTAAACATCTTTGCTGCTTCAAGACCAATTTCTGCCTTTCCAACAGAAAAGTCCTGTTTAACCTTTGGATTTGCTTTGTTTTCAAGTCGGATAATACGAGTTCTTGCCACTCCAAGACGCACTGCAAGTCCACTTAC
The DNA here is from genome assembly GCA_938028565.1 of uncultured Atopobium sp. Taxonomy (GTDB): domain Bacteria; phylum Actinomycetota; class Coriobacteriia; order Coriobacteriales; family Atopobiaceae; genus Lancefieldella. The sequence continues at coordinate 18,663 of CALIZS010000035.1, forward strand.
CTTTGCCAAAGAATTAATGCACGTAAGAGGATTCTCGGAGACTATTACCAGCCTATCTGCACATTGGGCCGCTTGAGCGTAGCAATCTGTTGACGCGGTAGTCGTATCCACAAGTACCAAATCAACCAAACCAGAAACAGCTTGAAGAAAATTACTCACGCAAGGAAATAACAACTCTGCCATTTCAGGTTTTACACAGGGACCAAAAAGATACAAATTTTTATGAATACAAGTTGCCTTTTCTAGAAGGTTCTCCTTTTCTGAAGGAACATCAGCGATAAGGTCAGAGAAGTCTTTTGGCTGCCTAATTCCAAGCTTTTCAAACACATTTCCATAAGACAGGTCAAGATCAATTAATGCAACTTTTAAACCCCAAGAAGAAGCAAGCAGTGCCATTGAAGAAACAAGCGTGGTCTTTCCCACTCCTCCTCTTCCTGAAGTGAACGTAAGGATTGGAGCTTTTAAAGTCTTATCAAGAGGAATGAGGGATTGTAGATAGGTATTTAACTCTTGGATACTGGCAACATAATCTGAAGCTTCTGGTAAAGGCTGAGAAAGCCTGTCAGCCCCATACGATTGATATCCTCTTCCAACCTTTACCAGATCCCCTAATTCCATAGGGTCAATAACTAAATCAACTCCTGCTTTAGCTGCTCTTGAACGAAGTGATCCAGATGCACCTGACCTTACAAGCACCACACAGCGAGCATTTCCGTCTTTAACAATTGCAGCCGCTAGATTAATATCCGAAACATCGGAGCCGGTATTACCAATTAAAACCGAATAATCTTGAGGAGTTGAACAGGCGACAATTGATCTAAGTGATGCTGCTGAATCGGCAAATTCACATCTATTACTGATGCCTAAGTACGTAAGAATGGCTCCAATTTCAACGCGTGCATCAAGACCTACATATGAGATCCACTTTTCTAACATCACGCTTCACCTCCTGGGTTAGTAGACGAATCTGCTTGTGATGCACTGTCGCTGTTTTGGTCGGCTGTTGAAGCAGCACTGTTCTCTGGCTGCACGCCTTCACTTGCAGGCGATGAGCTTGCTTGATCTGACTTGTCAGAAAGATCCTTTGAGTCTTCTTGCTCAACGAAGGAGTTGCTATTTACTAAATCCTGAGCGTTAATCTTTGACCCAGGAAGAGTAAATCGAAGTGTTCCTCGAGCGTATGCAGAAAGCACAGCAGGAACCTGTTCAGGAGTCAATCCAAGCGTTACGGAAGAAGAAGTGTAAAGAGTGCCTTCGGTGTCATCTGACAAGACCGCAATGTCCGAAGCAATGCAGGTAATGAGAGAATCGGTGACCTCATACGCTGCAAGCTTTGTACCAGCGCTGAGCCTCTCAGCAAGTCCGTACTTCTCGCCATGGGAGATAGTGAGACCAACAAGATTTTCTGGAATAGATATCTGAGAGGCAACTGATCGTAGATGAAGAGAAACAACAGGCATGCCAACTCCAATAACAGATGAAACCGTTCGACCCATCACGCTTTCCGGATTAGTAATTGCACCCTCCGGAATCAGATCAGAAATCCAGCTTTTTAACTGAGTGTTAGAAGATGAGAGAGTCTCTCCAGATTCTATTTGTTTAGTGGCCACCAAAATTGACGTGAGTTCGCCGCCGTATTTTTGTATTGCCTCTGCTCGTGACTTCTCCGCTTCAGCGCGCACACTTTGCACGTATGCAAAGAAACAAAAACTGGCCAAAAGTGCGCTTAACACAGAAATTAAAATTCTTGTTTTCTTAGTCACTGTTTGTCCTCCCTCCATTTGCGATATATCGATTGTGCGCTCGAGTTGAGAAAGAAAGAGCAAAAACAAAAGATTTACCTGCACAAATATGTCAGGTAGCTGACGCGAATCTGACGCAAAGTAATAAGTTCGCTGGCTGCTGCGGTGACATAAAAAATGGGTAATTTAATTTTTTATCTAATTTGATATATAAAAATTTTTAGAACGTCATAGCTGCTTCAAATTTGGCAGTTTTACTAAATGATTTTCTGAGTGATTTCATTGACTTATAAAACGAGGGCTGACCCTCCCCATTACTGGGCGGGACCAACCCTCGTCAGTCTCAATATAGCGTATTTCCTGCTGGTTTGACAAAAAAGCACCCTAGTCAAGCCAGGGCGCTTAGAGGATTTACGCTGTTAAAGGTTAAAGCACAACATCGGGATCAAGCGATTGCTGACTTTCTCGCATTTCTTTTGCCAGAGATAAATACGCCTTTAACTGAGGTTCTGTAATCTTGCCCTCATGCAGGGCGTCTTGAACGCTACATCCTGGCTCGTGAGTATGGGTGCAATCCCTAAACTTACACGTCTGAGCAGCTTCAGAGATGTGAGGGAATATCTTCTGTAATCCCCTCTCATGACCCACAATAGGCAAGCTTCTAAGGCCAGGTTCGTCCACAATAACACCAGCGTCAGGAAGCGCTACCATACGGCGAGCAACCGTTGTATGGCGTCCTGCCTTATCGGATTCGCGAACCTCTCCCGTTTCAAGCGCCTCATGTCCCAAAAGTGCGTTAAGAAGCGTAGATTTACCAGCACCTGATTCACCAAGCACGATGGCTATGGAACCATAAGGAACAAGGCTGCGAACAGCATCGATTCCCCACGCAGCTCCAAGATCTTGGGCGGTTTGAGCAAGATCTGCAAGTGCATCGGGTTTCTCGCTCTCAAGTTTTGAAGCTGTGGCAACAATCTTTACTGTAGAGCCAAGAGCTGCGGTGATAGAAGAAATCTCTTGAGCTAAAAGCTTTGGACCCGCTACATCTGACTTAGTAAGCACCACGGCACAAGTAGCACCGCAGTCTTTAGAGATAACCGCCGAGCGCACAATACGATCTACCGAGACAGCTTCTCCATCTAAGGCCTGCACTACGAGCACAAGATCAACGTTTGCGGCCAAAGTCTGCTTTTGACCACGAGCTCCGCCCTTCCAGCGAGCAATATCGGTCTCTCGCGGCAGAATGGCCTCGATGATGCCCATATCGTGTGAGTCCGGAATGCGTGCGCACACCCAGTCACCAACGGCTACCGTGGAGTTCTGGCCCTTAGTCACACGTGCCGCAAACTCGGCGCGAAACACTCCCTGCTCCGAAACAACCGCAGGAAATCCCCTATCCAAGCGGACCACGCAGGCCATGGTCATCGTCTGGCGAGAAACCCCTTGGGCTTCAAGCTCGGACACGATGCCTTCATAGGCCTTCATCTGAGCCGACGATGGAGTCAACTGTTCAAATGCTGGAACGTCCAGCAATGAAGAAAGGGCCGGCAGAGACCCTTGAGTTCTGCCGGCTCCTACTTTTCTGGAACTTTTTGTACGCTTAGCGGACAAGAGTACTCCTCTATCTTATGCCTTGTGCTTTTGTACAGAACGCATAACAGCCTTATAGAGCTCCATCAGAGGAATAATCGATGCAGCTAAAAGCATTGCCATGGCGTACTCTTCAAAGCCAATCTCAGCAAAGCCAAATGCCTGAGAAAGTGGTGTCTCAATTACCACAAATGTGAGAATCAAAGACATAACAAAAGAACCCCACAGCCAAATGTTTTGGCTGGTTAGCTTAAAGATAGAACCACGCAGAGAACGCATGTTAAAGGAATGGAACATCTCAACCATAGAAAGCGTCAAGAATGCCATGGTCATACCCTCAACGCCAGCCTCTGGGTTAGTAATAACCTGTGAGATATCAAAGGTTCCATACTCAAAGTAGTGACCAATAAAATAGCTAGCAAGGGTGAGAAGAGCAATGATAGAGCCCTGGACAAGGCAGTCAAAGCCAACGCCGCCTGCAAAGATTCCGTCCTTAGGGTTACGAGGCTTACGCTTCATAATGCCTGGCTCAGCCTTCTCGGTAGCCATAGCAAGAGCTGGCAGAGAGTCGGTGATTAGGTTAATCCACAGAAGGTGGGTAGGCTGAAGAATGGTAAAGCCAACCAGGGACGCAATAAAGACGGAAATGACCTCAGCAAGGTTGGAGCTCAAGAGGAACTGGATGCACTTACGAATGTTGTCGTAGATGCGTCTTCCCTCTTCGCAGGCGCTAATGATGGTGGCAAAGTTATCGTCAGCCAAAACCATATCTGCAACACCCTTGGTAACGTCGGTACCAGTAATACCCATACCGATACCAATATCAGCGCGCTTAATGGAAGGCGCATCGTTAACGCCGTCGCCCGTCATGGCTGTGACCATGCCCTTCTTGCGCCAGGTATCAACAATACGAACCTTGTGCTCAGGCTGAACGCGTGCATAAACGCCAATTGTCCCAATGCGCTGCTCAAACTCTTCATCAGAAATCTTATCAAGTTGTGCACCGGTAATTGCCTGAGAGCGATCGGTAATAATGCCCAGCTCAATTGCAATAGCAACGGCTGTATCGATATGGTCACCTGTAATCATAACAGTACGCATACCAGCGCTATGCGCCTCTGCAACAGCACCCTTAACCTCAGGACGAACTGGGTCAATCATGCCGGAAAGTCCAACAAAGACCATGTCGTGCTCAAGGTTAGCTGGGTCATAGCTCAAAGGAGCTTCTGTTCCCCAATCGCGACGAGCAGATGCCATAACACGAAGAGCCTGGTCAGCCATAGACTTGTTCTGAGCCAAAATCTCAGAGCGAGCCTCATCTGTAAGGTCAATAATGCCATCGCTTGTCATAATCTTGTTGCAGCGAGCAAGCACCTCATCAGGTGCACCTTTGGTGTGCTGTACAACCTTGCCAGAGCGGGTACGCACCACAACAGACATCATCTTACGAGAAGAATCAAAGGGCGCTTCACCAATACGAGGGCGAGAAGAAGCAAGATCGCTTGTGGTGTATCCAAGTTTTGCAGCGTCTGCAACAAGAGCAGCTTCGGTTGGCTCACCCTTTGCCACCTGCTCAATATCATCCCAAGTAGCATCAGAGCACAGTGCCATGGTGCGCACATGAGCATCAAGATTTTCTGTCTCATGACGAACAACAGTCATCTTGTTTTGGGTCAGAGTACCGGTCTTATCAGAGCAGATAACCTGAGTACAACCAAGGGTCTCAACTGCAGTAAGACGGCGGACAATAGCGTGGCGTTCGCTCATTCTGGTAACGCCCATAGAAAGAACGATGGTAACAACAGCAACAAGACCCTCAGGAATTGCAGCTACTGCAAGAGATACTGCAACCATAAAGGTGCTCAATATAAGGTCAAAGTTGCCAAGCATCTCGGCGCCGTGCTTGATAAAGCCTGTTGCAAAAACAAGCAGCGAGATGACAACAACAAGAATGGTAAGTGTGTGTGAAAGCTTATCAAGCGCAATCTGAAGTGGAGTCTGTCCCTCTTCTGCCTGGGAAATTGCGTCTGCAATCTTACCCATCTCAGTGTCCATGCCTGTTGCAACAACAACTGCACGACCGCGTCCATAGACCACAATGGATCCGGAGTAACACATATTCTTTCGGTCACCCAAAGGAATGTCATCGGTGTCTTCAGCAAGACTGAGGGTCTCCGCGTGTTTCTCGACAGGAACTGATTCACCTGTGAGCGCAGACTCCTCTACCTTCATAGAAGCACTCTCAAGAATGCGGCAATCAGCTGGGACAGAGTCACCCGCCTCAAGCAGAATAATATCGCCCACCACAAGCTCGGTTGAGGCAATAGTCTCAAGACGACCGTCTCTGATAACCTTGCTCTGAGCTGCGCTCATCTCTTGCAGAGCAGCAAGAGCTTCCTCAGCCTTGCCTTCCTGGACCACGCCAAGCACAGAGTTGATGACAACAACAAACAGAATAATGACAACGTCTGCAATTCCACCTTCGCCAGTATAAATTCCTTCAGCAGCGGAAATAACAGCAGCAACAAGAAGCATAATGACCATAGGGTCAGCCATCTGTGCAAAAAACCTTTTAATAATTGATTCTTTTGGTGCCTCTTTAAGCTTATTAAGACCGTGGGCCTCAAGACGAGAAGCTGCTTCTATATCAGACAATCCAGCTTCAGCATCAGTTTTTTGCGCACTGATAACATCAGCCGCACTTGAAAGATACTCTTTCAAAGTTCCTCCTGGGTTTCTACCTGACAGATTGATGCCCGATCATAATTCCCCAGGAGAGGGGCAAGGGCTCACCAAGGTTGCCGTGTCAGGACCTTACAACGTCCTATCGTAGGACCTTACAATGCTCTATCATTTTACCGTATTCTTTCTTTTTTCAAACCTTATAAATATTTCTTAAAGCTCCTGTTATGTGCCAAAAATTGTTATCCAAGGGGTACAATAAGCGCAGTACATAACAACATAAGCCAAACGTTAGTTTTGGCAAGGAGGCAATTATGAAAATCTTGTTTTATGGTGCTCAAAGTTATGACAAGGATTCCTTTAACCTTGAGCTTCCAAAGTATCCAGATGTTTCAATCGACTACATTGAGTCAAACCTTACGCCTATGACCGCAGGCTTTGCTAAGGGTTATGACGCTGTCTGCGCTTTTGTTAATGCAGATGCTTCAATTCTGACTCTTGAGATTCTTGCCGGCTTTGACGTTAAGCTTCTACTTATGCGCTGCGCTGGCTTTGATGCTGTTGATGTTAACGCTGCTAAAGACCTTGGTATTACGGTTACGCGCGTACCTGCTTACTCCCCTGAAGCAATCGCAGAGCATGCTATGGGTCTTGCGCTTGCCGCTAACCGTCGTATTCACCGTGGATACATCAGAATTCGCGAGAATAACTTCTCACTTGTTGGCCTTGTTGGCGATACTCTTCACGGTAAAACTGCCGGCATTGTTGGAACTGGTCGTATTGGCGCGGCACTTTGCCGTATCTGCAAGGGTTTTGGCATGCACGTCCTTGGTGCAGACCTGTATCCAAACATGAGCCTTGTCAACGACGAGCACGTCGTTGATGAGTATGTAAGCTACGATGAGCTCTGGGAGCGTTCAGACTTCATCTCACTTCATGCTTTCTTGAATGATGAGAGCTATCACATGGTTAACGATAAAACCATCGGAAAGATGAAAGATGGCGTTATCCTCGTTAATACTGGTCGTGGAGGACTCATTGATACCAATGCTCTTATTCGTGGCATTCTTTCTGGAAAAATTGGTGCTTGTGGCCTTGACGTTTATGAAGAGGAAAATCCAAACGTTTATAAGGACCGCGGCGCTGAGGTCTTTGATTCAGTTACCTCCACACTTTGCTCTTTCCCTAACGTTGTCATGACAAGTCACCAGGCATTCTTTACTCATGAGGCACTTTCTCAGATTGCTCAGGTTACGCTAGATAACGCAACTGCTTTTGCTGAGGGTACTGACTATGTTGATAAAAGTGTGGTTTGCTAAGTACCAGAGAAACAAACGCTCTGAAAACGGTTACTATTGATAACCGAATGTGATTTCAATTCCTATGAAAAGGAGAGATATGGCTCGCAAAAAGACCAAGATTGTTTGTACTATGGGTCCTGCTACAGAAAGTGATGAGGTCCTTCGTGAGCTCATTCTTGCTGGTATGAACGTCGCACGTTTTAACTTCTCGCACGGTAGCCATGAGTATCACCGCACTATGATTGGTCGCGTTCGTTCTATCTCTGATGAGCTTGGTATTCCTATTGCTATCATGCTTGATACAAAGGGTCCTGAGGTTCGCACCGGTCTTCTCGAGGATGGCAAGAAGGTCACCCTTACTACTGGTGATTCCGTTATTGTCACCACTGATGATGACGTCATCGGCAATGCTCAGCGCTTCTCACTTGACTACAAGAATCTTCCAAAAGAGGTCAAGAAGGGCTCCATCATCCTTATTGATGACGGTCTCATTGGCCTCGAGGTTGATCACGTTGAGGGCACTGACATGCACTGCAAGATTATCAACGGTGGTGAGCTTGGCGAGAAGAAGGGCGTAAACGTTCCTAACGTCAACATTGGTCTTCCTTCCGTCACTGAGCAGGACCGCGCAGACATCATGTTTGGTTGCGAGCTTGGTATTGACGCAATTGCTGCTTCCTTCATCCGTGACGGCGCTGCAGTTGAGGAGATTCGTAACATCTGCCGCGAGATGGGTACTCCTAACGTACAGATCTTCCCTAAGATTGAGTCCGCTCTTGGCGTAAAGAACTTTGACGAGATTCTTGCAGCTTCTAACGGCATCATGGTTGCCCGTGGTGACCTTGGCGTTGAGGTTCCTGCAGCTGAGGTTCCTCACATCCAGAAGACCGTTATCAAGAAGTGCAACGATGCTTACAAGCCTGTCATCACTGCAACTCAGATGCTTGACTCTATGATTCGTAACCCTCGCCCAACCCGTGCAGAGGTTACCGACGTTGCTAACGCAATCTACGACGGCACTGACTGCGTCATGCTTTCTGGTGAGTCCGCAGCTGGTAAGTACCCTGTTGAGGCAGTAAAGACCATGGCTTCCATCTGCAAGGAGACCGAGAAGTACCTGCCAGTCAAAGATGTCTATCACCAGCGTGAGGGTCTTAAGAACGTCAACGGTGCTACTGGTTTTGCTGCAGTTGATATGGCAATCCGTGTTGACGCTAAGTGCATCATCTGCCCAACACACTCTGGTCGTACCGCTCGCCTTGTTTCTAACTTCCGTCCAAAGCGTCCTCTGTATGCAATGTCTCCATCCGATGAGGCAGTACGTCGTACCTGCTTCTATTGGGGTGTCTATGCATTCAAGACCTCTGAGCAGGGCACTCTTTCTAACACCATGTACAACGCTTTGAACATTGCAAAGGAAGTTGGTGTCGTTGAGACCGGTGACATTGTTGTTCTGACTGCTGGCGATCCTCATACCAGCCCACGTCTTGGTGACTACACCACTTCAACTAATGTTGCTATGATTTGCCAGATTCAGTAAATCGCATTTCAGCTTTAACGTTATATGCACCCAAGCGCTGCTTGGGTGCATATTTTTTACGTGTGATATTTCTCAGCAGCTTGCCAGTAGTTACGCAATTTTCCAGCCGACGGTTTTCTCGCGCATGTTAACAAAATCAGCGTAGATGCCGCCTTCTTTCATGAGAGATTCATGGGTTCCCCGCTTAACAATGCGACCCTTATCTAGGACAAGTATCTGATTTGCATTGCGCACTGTTTTTAAGCGATGGGCAATCATGATGACAGTCTTAGACTTTGTAAGCTCAGCAATTGCCCGCTGGAGTTCAAGCTCGTTTTCTGGATCAACATTAGCTGTAGCCTCATCAAGCACCACGATTGGCGCATCTTTTAAAATGGCACGAGCAATAGAGAGACGCTGACGCTCGCCACCAGAAAGCATTGAGCCACCTTCGCCTAAGCGCGTTTCATATCCGTCAGGTAACGCCTGGATAAACTCTTCACAGCAGGCACGCTTAGCTGCGTCAACTACTTGCTCATGAGTTGCACTTGGATTGCCAAACTTAATATTGTTCTCAATGGTGTCATCAAAAAGGAATACTCCCTGAAATACGGTGGAGAAATTTTGGAGCAGGGCGTCAACTTTATAGTCGCGCACATCGCATCCACCAAGGGTCACTTGACCTGCATTTACATCCCAAAAACGCTCAATAAGACGGACAAGAGTTGTTTTGCCAGATCCACTTGGCCCCACAATGGCACAAGAGGTGCCTGCGGGAATAGAAAGGCTGACATCTTCAAGAATTTGCCTGTCATCGTAGCCAAAGGAAACATGAGAAAGTTCAATGTCACAAGATGCAGCTTTCTCAAGGCCTTCTCCCTCGTCCATTGCGGGGGTGGCGAGAATAGCGTTTGTTTGTTCCATTGCAATTTCAAGATTACGCAGAATAGTTGAGAAACGACCAGCAGATTCTAGGCGACTAAACAACATAAATGACATAACTACTACGGTTAAACAAGCAGCTGTATCAAGTGTTCCAGAGAGCCACAAACCAACTGATACCAGGCACATGATAATGCTGGTGGCTTTAGAGATAACCATTTGCAAAACTGAGAAACGAAGCGCCTTAAACTCAAGGTTAAGCGCTTGAACGCGACAATCGTCAACTGCTTTGGCATATTTTCCCTCAACATCATCAATAAGAGAAAACGCCCTTACTACACTAATGCCGCGGACATATTCAAGAACAGAGCTTATTAAGGTGGTATTAGCAGCTACATACTTATCTGATACATTGCGCACGTAGGCCTGGAGCAGCTCCATAGTAATGCAGAAAAGAACAAACGTAGCCGCAGTTATAAGGCCTAGTTGCCAACAAAACACAAACAAGAACGCAACAATAATTGCAGTTAAAGCTAATCCTCCAACGACCATCATATAGAGCAGGCCGCCAAGATTTTGCATTACATCAAGCTGATTAGTCATAACAGCTGTTACTTCACCCAGGCTATTCTCGTTAAAATAGCCCATAGGGAGGCGGCGCAGTGTATCTCCAATTTCCGCGCGCTTGGTACCAGCCATACTAAAATTAGCATCACAGAAATTCTCGCTCTTAAAATGAGCGCAAATGAACGCTCCTATAATGCTCAGAAGCATAACTCCCAGCGCAGAAAATATCGTCTGAGTTGAGAGTGTATCCGTAGTAAGAGCAGTAAAAACAATCCAAAGCGCCGTTATTTGTACGCCTTCAAAAAGGCAGCCAAGAATGGTAAAGAAAAGGCCCTTATAGAGTTTCTGGCGATAAGAACTTCCAAACTGAAAGTACATTTTTAAGACAGATAACATTGCTACTCCCCTCCTTAAGCCTCATCAAGTGCGCCGATATGAGCGCGATACATGGTTGCATAGAGCGGACATGTCTCCATAAGCTGCTCGTGCGTACCCTCAGCTTCAATGGAGCCATTATTAACAACAACAATTTTGTCGGCATTTTGTACAGTAGAAAGGCGGTGCGCGATAACCACCAGCGTTTTACCAGCCACCAGCTTTGCAACTGCAGATTCAACCTCTGCTTCTGATTCTGGATCCGCGTAGGCCGTTGCTTCGTCGAGCATGATAATAGGTGCATTTTTGAGCATAGCTCGAGCAATTGCCACGCGCTGACGCTCGCCACCAGAAAGGTGACCTCCCGAGCCTCCTACAACCGTTTGATAACCATGAGGAAGCGATTGGATAAAGTTGTGGCATCCAGAAGCTTTTGCGCAAGCAATTACCTCTTCATCGGTGGCGTCTTTTTTACCCATCCTGATATTTTCCATAATTGTCTCATCAAAAAGGTAACTATCTTGATCAACGTAAGCTACAAGGTCCGCGAGTTGAGATGGAGCGCAGGAGCGAATATCTTGTCCTCCAATAGAAACAGACCCTCCATTTGGATCCCAGAAACCTGCGATAAGCCGTGCAACAGTAGACTTACCTGATCCACTTGGACCAACAAGTGCCGTAACTTGTCCTGGCTCAATATCTAAAGTAATCCCATGGATTACTTCATTGCTTCCGTACGAGAAACGAACATCACTCAGTTTAATTTCAGTGCCCTCAAGCGTGCAAGGGACTTCGGCTCTAACCTGATCTGGGTAGTTCAATACCTCAGAAATTTCTTTGACAACAGAACCTACCTGCGCAAGAGAATCCATAAAGCTCATTGCTTCAAAGAGCGGCTGAAAAATACCAAGAGAAAGCACGGCACACATAACAAAAGTAGAAGGAGAAAGAGTTCCCTGAAGCACAAACAAGCATCCAAGGGGCAATACCGTTACTAACGTTGCAGGACCAATTGACAACATGGCATCCTGCCAGATTTGGCAGTGCTTCATCCAATCAATAAAAGCATGGGCAGAGGCATAAACAGCTTTTGAGAACTTCTCGTAAGAGCTAGCGGACTGTCCAAAAGCCTTAATTACCTCAATTCCAGACACGTACTCAACTGAGGCATTATTCATCTCTTTACCAGTTACGATAGTATTCTGATACCAATACTCATAGTCCTTCATCATGCCTGATAAACAAGCAAGTCCCACAATTATGGTCAGCAATGCAGCAAGAGCAAGACGCCAATCCAAAACAATGAGGTACACAAAAACCACAAAAGCAGCTGTAAGGTTTGAAGTTAATTCAGGAACTGCATGGGCAAGTGTGGTTTCAATACTATCGATCTTCTCGACCAAGAGGCGTTTAAGAGAGCCGGATGGCGTATCAAGCACATATCCCATGGGAATAGTTGTCAGCTTCGTTGCTACTCGGGTGCGCATGTTTGCAATTGTCGAAAACGTTGCCTTATGAGAAACGATAGTTGAAAGGTGGTGAAAAACTATTTTTACGAAATAGCTAAGACCCGCTATAAGTCCCCAATACAGGTAAAACGACCATTCTTGAATTCCATTAAAGATACCAACCACCATGTTTCCTGCGGCAACGTAAGGAACCATTCCTCCCAAAACGCCAATAATGGCAAGGATGACAGAGAGTGCGTACATACCTTTTCTTTCTGACCACTCGAGCAATACTGCAACAGGATTTATTTCAGATTGCTGAGGATCCTGTTTTGTATTTTGGTTGGACTCAGTAGCTTGAATACTTTGGTTCTGACGATTTGCCATACCCACACCGCCTCCTGCCACAAACTCACAATGTAGTGTCTGTTATTCAGGCTGGCTTTGACAGAGAAAACAAGGCTTCAACTGCCATAAGTTAGCTATATATAACTATTTAATAGTTTCAAACTGCTGAATAGCTAAAACAAGCTAGTTTTATAAGTAATCGGTAAGTGGTAAGCGCGCTACCTGTAATTAAGACGTGTAAACAATCTCATTAAAATACTTATGAAAGCTTAATCTAACCTCAATAATTGGTTAATCTTTATAAGAGACCATGTATCACGAAGACGAGAGGCGTCTTAAACATCTCGAAAGGAAATTGATCATGGAAAAGCTAGAAAAGGTTGAAGTAATTCGCGAGAAGTGCGGCGTAAGCTACGAGGACGCAAAGGCAGCACTTGACGCTTGTGATGATAATGTTCTTGATGCAATTATTTGGCTCGAGAAGCAGGGCAAGTCCACTAAGCAGACTGCAAACTATACTACTGAGTCAGCTGCACAGTCAGACGTTTCTCCAGAAATGGAAGCAGCTCAAATTGCCTACCAAGAATCAAGCAAGAAGTCTGATTTCTCAGAGAATATGTCTTCTCTTTGGGAAAAGTGCAAGGAGCTGTTTAATAAAAGCGTAGAGACAAAATTCATTGTTACTCGTCGTGGCGAGCAGTTCATGGCCATGCCAGTAATTATTCCAATTGTTGGTCTATTCCTCTGGGGTGCTACATTCTGGCTGCTCATCATTGGCTTGTTCTTTGAGATGCGTTATCACATTCAGGGAGCTTATCCTATTGTTGTTGATGTAAATGAGGCAATGGATAAGGCTGCAGATGCAGCGGGTTCCATCAAAAAAGATGTTATCGACAAAAAATAAAATGCAATTGGTTCCAAACCTAAAGTAGAAAACTTCGATATTTAGGCGAGAAAATGATTAAGGTTCTTATCGTTGAAGACGAAGAAAAAATCGCACGCTTTATAGAACTCGAGCTTAAACATGAGGGCTATGAAGTAGACAAAGCTCTTGACGGAAGAACCGGAGCTGAAAAAGCGCTGTCAAATGACTACGACCTTATCTTGCTTGATGTACTTCTCCCCCAGCTTAATGGTCTAGAAGTTCTTAGAAGGATTCGTCGCGAGAAAAACACGCCAACTATCATGCTCACTGCTCGTGATTCGGTTATGGATAAAGTAGCTGGTCTCGATGCGGGTGCAGATGACTACCTCACCAAACCTTTTGCGATAGAGGAACTTCTCGCCCGTATTCGCGTGGCACTCAAACACCACGAGGCAGACAGTTTAAACTCGCCGACAATTCCTCAAACAGCTGCTACAAGCACCTTTACAATTAAGGGTGTCGCACTTGATGTTGACCGCAGGGAAGTCTGTGCCAAGAACGATACGATTGAACTCACCACTAAGGAATTTGAAGTCCTCCGTATGCTTATGGAACACGCTGGTGTTGTTATGAGCCGTGAGCGTATTGCATCTGAAGCCCTAGGATATGAGTTTGCTGGAGAAACAAATAACGTAGATGTTCATATTGCCCATCTACGTGCAAAAATTGACGACCGCTATAACATCAAGCTAATTACTACTGTTCGTGGAGTCGGATATGTCATCAGAGAAGCATAATCGTTCCACTATACAAGAGCATAAAAAGCCTTTCTTTACTCCCTCTGATTCGTCGACAGCTGGAGTAATTACCTGGGGATTTTGGTGGCGTAAGCTGATGAATTACGTCGGCTTTGATCTTTTTTTACTGGTAAATATTGCTCTGATTTTTATTTATATGTATAACCAGCATGTTCCACAAGGTACTTTTTACCTAGGATTTTTCCCTACTGAGTCTCACTCTATTTCTCTTACTGGATTCACTTTCTTACACGGACTCTCAAGCCTAAAATACATTGTTCATGGCCCTACTTTTGGCGCAAAAATATTTGATTTAGGCGTAGAGTTAGCTCGCTTCTGGCCCATGTATATTGCAATTCTTATCTGGGAAATCGTTGATCTGTTGTCATTCTTCGGTGATATGCGTCGTGTCAGAAGAGCTCTTCAGCCCCTCAATACTCTTGCACTTAAAGCCGACCAACTAGTAAATAGTGATGTTCTTTCTACCGAGGCTACAACAAATGACGTCCTGGTCAAAAGTGAGAAAATCAGGAGTCTTGAACAGGCAATCGAAGAAGCCAATATCAACGCGCCAAAGATTCAAACGGGCGACCAAGATCTTGCAAGTATTGAGATTGCCTTGAATAAACTGCTTCAACGCATGCAAGAAGCAAAATTACAACAGATGCGCTTTGTTAATGATGCCAGCCACGAGCTTCGCACGCCTATAGCTGTTATCCGAGGTTATACTGACATGCTGGATCGCTGGGGTAAGACGGACGAAGCGGTACTTGACGAGTCCATTGCTGCACTCAAATCCGAAAGCGAACACATGCATGACCTTGTTGAGCAGCTCCTCTTCTTAGCACGCGGAGACGCAGGAAGAAATACCCTCACAAAGAGTAAGCTCAATCTTGCACAGATAACTTCTGAGGTCTGTGAAGAGTCGGAAATGATTGATTCTACTCACCACTATGCGCTGAAATTTGATCAAGGTGTATTGAAGGATAACCGCTATCAGGTGCTTGCTGATACTGCCATGATTAAACAGACTATCCGTATCATCGTGCAAAATGCTGCTCGATATTCTGCTACTCAGACCACCATTTCTTTTAATGTCGCGTATGACGAGAAAACCGTTCAAGTTTCAATCGAAGATGAGGGCATGGGTATGTCCGAGGCAGCAGCTGCTCATATTTTTGAAAGGTTCTGGAGAGCTGATAACGCACGAATTGAAAGCAACGAAGGTTCTGGACTTGGCTTATCCATTGCTAAATGGATTGTCGATAATCATGACGGCTCTATTGAGGTGCTCTCTCGTGAGGGTGTAGGAACACGCTTTACCATCGTTTTACCTCGAGAGATGTCATAGTGAACCTAAAGGCACATCCAAAAGTAAAAGGTCCTTCTCGCCAGTCGTGAACTGCCTCCCATTTCTTGGACACGAGAAATAGGAGGTAGTTCATATGCGGGTGATTATGATTCTGCAGCGTGTTAGCGTCTGCTTTTAGGCTTGGCGCACAAAATAGCGCAGCTTTGGTAGGTTCTGCTGAAGAATCGACATGTTCCTAATCAAGATAGCAGGCAGCTAGGCGGTCGCACTACCTGATATGCATCTCTATGCATAAACTTCATCTAATATGCTAGAAAATGAATAGCGTCATATAAAAGATTTAACTATAGGTAAATTCCGCACCTAAGGAACACACTTAAGTCAGATATTCTGCTCAATTGCAGGCATATTACACTTCTAAGTCAGATATTCTGCATGTTTCAGCTATTTTCGGCGTAATGTATACGTCTTTTTAACAGATTATCTGACTTAGGTGTGTTTTGAACTGCTTTCTATTTCTCGTGTCCAAGAAATGGGAGGTAGTTCACAAATGTCAGGCGCCTTGCAATCAATTGTGGTTTTCTCCTCAATACGTTAGGTTTAACCTTGCGGTCATCCCAGCTTTTAACCTTACTAAGATTAGTTTTCAGCCTTCTTGATCTTCTCGCCAAGCTTTTTATCAATGAAGACGTAGAGGTAGCCCAGGGCAACAAAGACAACAATCAAAATCACAATGGTGAGGGCGACGGTAGGAATTCCCAGCTTGTCAAAGTCCATAAATCCGTAAGGCCAGCGAGACTTCTCTTTAATCTGCACACCAAAGCCCAGGACCAAAACAATAATGTACGCAAAATACGTGAGCGGGTACAAAGGCCAGATCAGAGGCTCTTTGAAGCCCATAGTTGGCTTCTCGTCAAAGAGCAGCCAGTCCAAAACGGCGCAGATAGGAATCACGTCGTGCAGAATAAAATTGTTGAACTTAAAGACGCCGTTAACAAAAACCTCGCCGTGGTCAAGCAGGAAGTAAGCTACCAGGCCAGTTACGGTAATACCCAGCATAAGCGTGTGCTTGACCGTTGGCATCCATGGCTTCTGAGCGGTCTCAGGATGCTTGTAAGCCTGGAACAGTGCGCCCCAATAATAGGCAACAAGCAGCAGGTTAGAGATGTTGGTGAAGTAATACAAGAAAGAAACGCGGAAGTTCATTCGGAAGACGCCCGCAGAATCACACAGCACAAAGGTGCCAATCACAGCAATAAACAGCTTGAAAATAAATGACGCTTTCTTAGATTTAATCAACGCAGTACCTCCTTCTGTAAAGCGAGAGGTCACTGTAACCCTAGCGCGCCGCGACAAAAATACGTAATTCTCAGAGTTAACAGTTATGTTTCAAATGAAAAAGATTCAAAAAAAATGCGGTCTTCTCGCTTTTGTGGCGAGAGGATCATAGAATTTTGAAACCTTATCAGAGTGAGAATCAATGTATGTTAAGCGTAAGCTTCATGCTACTTACCAGTGATTATTTACTGAAGTGCGTGCTTAATCACAAGAATTGGATGGTGCAACAAAAGTCGAGGTCCTGTGGATTTCATGACCTCTTTGACGCGAGCGCGCATCTCTTTGCTATAGCAATGCGATTTGCATTTTGAGCAAAACGTCTTTGTCTCTATGTGAGGACAGCGGTCCACACGCGTATGCGCATACTTCTCAAGCTCGGCGCACTCGTCGCACAGAGGCTCATGAGCTTTGGTGCGATGGTACTTCTCGCAATAAAAACGAATCATGAGCGAGAAGAGATTTTTTTCTTTTTGACGTTTCTGCGCAATTTCTTCAGGTGTCATCAGCTCACTCGTCCCCCATCAACGGTGTAAACAACATCTGCAATTCCCATGGTAGAAGCCCTGTGAGAGACAAGAACCACAGACTTGCGCTCAGTTTCTTTATCAAGCGAGCGCAAGATAATTGCCTCGTTTAGACTGTCCAGATTACTGGTTGGCTCATCAAGCAGCATGAGTGGCGCATCGTGCAAGAATGCGCGAGCAAGGCCAATGCGCTGGCGCTCTCCGCCAGAAAGTGAGTCGCCAAGCTCTGCAACAGGCGTATCGTAGCCCTGAGGCAGCGTGGAAATGTACTCGTGAATTGAAGCCTTCTTGCACGCCTCAACAATCTCTTCATCCGTTGCATCAAGCTTTGCAATGCGGAGATTGTTCTTAATGGAATCGTGATACAGATGCGTATCTTGCGTCATGTAGCTCTCAAGATCGCGCAGGTTAGAGGTATTAACCTGCTCCAAAGGGGTTCCAGAAATTTCAATGGCACCAGGTGTTGCTGGCCAGAAACGCATCAAAAGTTTTAGCAGCGTAGACTTGCCTGAGCCACTCTTACCTACTATTCCCACGATCTTATCGGTAGGAATATCCACGGAAATGTTGTCCAGAATCTGCTCGTTATCATACGCAAATGAAAGCTCAGAGACATGCACGCCCTCATATGAGATGCCTTTTTGGTCCACTACGTCTTCAACCAGGGGCTGTTCGTCCAGAATATTCAAAACACGATTACCCGCAGCAAACGTACTGGTCAGGGTTGTACCAAGTGCTGCCAAAGCCACAACAGGCCCAAACGAACTCATCAATGCAATGGTGACAATGAAAGCATCGGTCATAAAAATCTGCTGGTGATAGGCCAGGTAGAACGAACTAAAGAACATAACAAGGCCGGAGAGCAAAATAACCGTTGAGGTGACCGCATCGTTGACACCAAATGCCTTCTTAACTGCCTGCTGTCTGTCGCTTAACTGATCAGCTAACTGACTTGTTTCCTCAATCATCTGAGTACCCGTGCTGTACTGCAGAATCTCGTCAAGACCACGCAGGTTATCAAGGGTAACCGTAGAAAGGTTACCAGCAAGATCTCTTGCCTCAGCAGAGTCTTGCTCGGATCGTTTAGACATAGCAAGCGGAATTGCCACGCCAACTACCAGGTAAGAAACAAGTGCAGTAAAACCCAAAATCCAGTTGGTGCTGCTCACAATAAACCACACCATAACAACGCAGAACACAGCCGCAATGCAAATAGGCGAGATAGTGTGTGCATAGAAAACCTCAAGTAGCTCAATGTCTGAAGTAATGACGCTCATCAGGTTGCCCTTATTTTTGACCTCAAGCTTTGCAGGAGCAAGCTTTCTAAGCGCCGTGAACACACGGTCTCTAATAAGCGCAAGTAGTTTAAACGCAATAAAGTGGTTGCATTCCTGCTCGGCATAGCGCAGCAGACCGCGGACCAGGGCAAACAAAAGCATGCCACCAAAAAGCAGCGCCATAGGAGAAGATGAAGCAAAGCCCATAGCGCTGAGCAGTGCATATGCTCCAAATATACTAATGAACGTGGCAGCAAGGTTACCCAAGACTCCCATCAAAATTGCAAGTATCATAAAGCCAGCCAGCGGACGAACCAGCCCCACCAGTCTCAGCATAATAGTGAGCGCGCTACGGCGAGAAGTACGTGCAGTTGTGGCGCTGTTCTTAACTTCTGTTTTCATTACGCCTCAACTCCTTTCACATAATTCTCAAGCTCAGTCTGGGCCCGCGTCATTCGTTTGTACTCGTCATTTGTTGCAAGCAACTCTTGGTGCGTTCCACTTCCAACAACGCGACCATGCTGCATAACAACAATCTGATCAGCTTTTTTGACGTTTACTAAGCGGTGAGAAATTACCAGCACCATCTTTGTCTGAGCAAGCTGGTGAACCTGCTGCATAATAACGTCTTCACTCTCAACATCAATATTTGAAGTAGCTTCATCAAAGATGTACATCTGGCTATTGTGAAGCAGGGCTCTGGCCAGTGCTAATCTCTGACGCTGACCACCAGACAAGTTGGAGCCCTTCTCGGCAACTGGCGCGTCAAGTCCACCCAAAGACTTTACGAACTCAGCAAGATTGACCTGTTCAAGGGCGTGCCAGAGCTGTTCTTCAGTAGCCTCTGGATTACCCATGGCAAGATTAGAGCGAACGCTTCCCATAAAGAGATGTGCCTGATGACCAATATACGTAACGTTTTGAAGCAAATTCTGGTCAGAAATGTCAGACAAACTGGTATTTCCAAACAGAACATCGCCAGAATACGAGCGGAGTTTTCCGGTCAACAGTGCTGCAATTGTTGATTTTCCGCAGCCTGACTCTCCTACCAGGGCATTCAAAGAGTTAGCGCGCATTCCAAAAGAAACATTCACCAAGACGGGTTTCTCGCCATCATAGGAGAAAGAAACGTTGCGCAAAGCGACATCACTAGAAGCTGGAACGGTCTTGGTACCCTGCTCTCGAACAGGCATATCAAGCAGGTCAAAGATCTTGTCCGACGCTGCCATACCGTTCATGGCAATGTGGAAATAACTGCCCAAAAGACGCATAGGCAGGAAGAACTCAGCCGAAATCAAAATGACAAAGACGCCTTCCCACATAACGAGGAGCTGGTCATTTACCTGCTGAATTGCAAGAATTGTACCAAGCGCGCTTCCACCAAATGCAACCACGTCCATCACGGTGATGGAGTTGAGCTGCATGGTTAGAACCTTCATGGTAATACGCCTAAAGTGCTCGGCTTCCTCGTTCATCTGCTTATGTTTGAAACCATCAGCCTTGTAAATCTTTGCTGTGGTCAGACCCTGCAGGTTCTCCAAAAACGTATCGCCAAGCTGCGTATACTGGCCCCAATACTTAGACAAAAGCTTCTTTGCAAACTTCTGGATAAGAACGATGGTCATGGGGATGAGCGGTACAAATACCAGCAAAACAATGCCAACTACCGGACTAATAAGGAGCAAAACAAGAAAAAGTGTGAGCGGAGCCAAAACAGCATAGAAAAACTGAGGCAAATACTGCGCAAAATACGTTTCTAGCTGGTCAACGCCTTCAACTGCCAGCTGAACAATCTCGCTGGTAGCATATAAGTTCTTGTAAGAAGGGCCAAACTCTAAGAGCTTCTGATAGATCTTCTCGCGAAGGGTCTTTTTAACCCTCTTAGCTGCATAAAAACTTGTCTTATGCTGAGCAACCTTGCAGAAAATACGAATCACCACAGCAATAAGGCAAAGACCGATAAATACCAGCTGCTCCTCAAAGACAAAGTAATCCATAAAGAGCGCCTGAATCATTCTTGCCAGAGAGTACATAAATACAATGTTGGCAAGTAGCGCAATCCACTGGTAAAGCACGGTCAAGCCGATGTATTTCTTACTCTCATCGATAAGGGCAATAAGGCGTTTGTTGATCATCATATGCAGACTTCTTTCGCTTTTCTTACGAACAGAATCTTTAGTCCACTAACTGTTTTACTTACTTTACATGTAGTTTTGTCGTTACATATACGAGTTTGCCTTATGCAACATTTAAAAACAACATACAAAATAGCGAGAACAACTGCTATTTTTGAACACGTTCCCAGTCTGCTTTTGTAAGCATGGAGATGCCAAACTGCTCTTCTTTGCCTGTATATTTATTTAAGTCAGTAATAATGCCCATCTCCGTGAAGCCGCACTTACGAGCCACTGAAGCAGACTTTTTATTGCGCTCAAGATATCTAATAATTACCTGGTCAACACCATGCTCTTCAAATGCATATGCGGTAAGAGCTTGAGCACCCTCAGATGCAAACCCTTGTCCCCAATAAGGACGACCAATCCAATAGCCAATTTCTGCCTGATGCAGCTGCTTTGAGGAATCCTTTGGATCAGGAATTTCTTCAAAATCCAACGACATTGAACCAATTAGATGACCGGTCCTCATGTCTTTTACGGCATAACAGGACTTATCGGACAGCACGTTTGCAAGAACCTGCTTGGAATCTTCTAAAGTTTTGTGAGGTTCCCATCCACAAAGTGGGCCAATTTCTGAATCTTTTGCCAGTTCATAGAGCTCATTGGCATCAGATGCATGCCATGGAATAAGAAACAATCTCTTAGTTGTAATCATACAAGCTCCCTTTAAAGCTTTTTACTACCTTACAGCTTTCTTATACTGTCCAATTTGTTGGACACTCATGCTTTTTAACTTCTCTACTCTGTTATCAACATCTTCTAAGGAGGCTCTTATGTATAGTCCTACAAAACTTGTTGATTCCTTTGTTATTTCCGGTCTTCCCTACTACGACGCTCCTCTTATTTTTGATCAGCTCAAACTTGGTTCAGATCTAACCATTGTTCCTGAACGCGATAACCCTTATGACCCAGAGGCTCTTGCTCTGTACTCTAATGACCATAAGCTGGGCTTTGTTCCTAGAGAAAGCAATTCTCTCTGGAGTACTTTGCTCTTCTATGGACATCAAAACATTGTTACCTGCAAGATTACGCAACTCAGTGATCACCATGGTCATCTTCTCGTTAAAGCAGGCCTCTACGTCATTGATGCTCGCTAATTGGTACTCGCGAACTGTCCGGTTTAGCCCGTCCGTTTAGCCCGTCTTCGCCGTTTAGCTAGTCCCTTTCTGAGTTTGGTAGCTCTGAAGAATTCCGCTCAAGTACTCTTGATATTTCTGCCTGGTCTTCTTTGGAGCTACCAGTTCTATATCTGTACCAAATGTTGCAAGCCAACCATAAAACGTTGGAGCTTCCATTACAGAAACATGCACGTCAGCTGTAGTTCCATCAGAACTAGGATTGTTCAAAATAATGTTTTTGCCAAAACGGTCGTACACCGAGCACATTACGCGCTCATTAACACGAAGTGTGACCTCAACAACCTCGCCCGAGTACATGCCAAAGACGCGCTCTTGATACTTGTCTATATCAAACTGCTTGATCTGCTCGTTAACCGTGGCGTCAGCATCAGAGACCTCAAGTCTAAACATGCGGTCCACGCGATAATTGACAAAGTTTTGATGCTTATCATTCCACACAATAAGATAGTAAAAATCATCAATATACGTAAGCTGAACAGGTGTTTCTTCTCTTACCGGAAGCTCTTCAATAACCTTATCTTTAAAGCCTTTCTTGCGGTACTTAAACGAGACTTTTTTCTTTTGCAAAAGTGCCGTCTGAATAGCATTAAGAGCATAAAACACAGACTCATTTTGCGACTTAATACGACCCTCAACATGGATGCGCTTCTTCAGCGTGTCAGAGGTAGACTTTCCGCCCAGCTCACCGATAAGACTCACCAAGTTATTTGCCTTGCGCTCCGTCAAAAACTTTGATGACTGCACAGCGTCTGCCATCAGCATGAGCTCTTCAGCCTGAAACTTCCTGGTTGCCAGACCGTATTCAACAGGATGACGCTGATAAGACTGGATGTCGTAGCCAAAATTCTGCAGCGATTTAATGTCGTCGTAAAGTGTTTTACGTTCCACGCTTAGCCCGCGCTCTGCTAGCTTTTCAATAAGCTGAGGCGTGCTTAAGCCATGGTCATCGTCAGTTTCTTCCTCAAAAATTTTTACGAGGTGCAAGCAGCGGGTCTTCTCGCTTGGCATACTGCCTCCGAAGTCTAACTCCAACATAAAAAACTCCTGTCCATTTTAGTGGACAGGAGTCGAGAAGAACATATGGTCAGAAACTCTTCGGTAAACGGCATGTAAGTCGCAGACAAACCGTTACCAACTAATATTTAACCCCAAACTTCTTCAGCAATTTCTTTAACAAGCGCAATCTTTGCCCACTGCTCATCTTCGGCGAGCTTGTTACCAATCTCGCAACTTGCAAAGCCGCACTGGGGAGAAAGGCAGAGGTTCTCCAGAGGTACGTACTGAGCTGCCTCATGAATACGCTCAATAACCTTGGCTTTCTCTTCCAGCTGGGCGTGCTTGGTGGTGATCAGACCAAGCACAACTTTTTTACCAGCTGGAACAGAAGCCAGGGGCTCAAAGCCACCGGAGCGATGATCATCAAATTCTAAGAAGAACGCGCTTACATGCTCTTGAGCAAGAAGAGCATCGGCCACATCGTCATAGCCGCCTTCGCAAGCCCAGGTACTATGGAAGTTGCCACGACAAACGTGCGTGTTAATAGTCAGGTCAGCTGGAGCCGCATCAAGAACACGGTTATTAATTTCCAAGAGCAGTGCCTTGATCTTCTTAAGACCTTCCTGGTCAGCGCCAAAGAATAGCTCTGCACGAGGGTCAACCAGCACGCCCCATGAGCAGTCATCAAGCTGAAGATTACGACAGCCTGCAGCATATACCTGCTTAATAAACACACCGTAGCCAGCAACAATATCTTCAAGAAGATCCTGGTCGTTGGCATAGTACTTGTTAGTCTGCTCACGGTTCATGGGCATAATGAACTGTTCAATAAACTGTGCAGGTGCAGGAATAGTAAGCTTGGCAACGGTAGTCTCGTCCTCAAACTGCTGAACAAAGCGGAAATGCTCTATAAACGGATGCTCTTTGGTGAGCTCCACTTTTCCGACGAGGAAGGTATCGTCAATCTTTGCAGTCTCATCATGGAAAGGTAGTCCGGTATTAGTTGGCGCATGGCCAATCCCTTCGAATGCCCACATAAAATCAAGGTGCCATGTTGCACGCCTAAACTCGCCGTCAGTGATGACTTTGAGGCCTGCTTCCTTCTCCTTTTGGATAAGCTCTGTAATAGCTTGGTCCTCTACTTGCTTTAACTCGTGAGCATCAATCTGACCAGCTTCAAACTGAACACGAGCTTGCTTAAGATTTTCTGGACGAAGAAAGCTACCAACAACATCAAAGCGATGTGGAGTAGTTTTATCATTTTTGATTGCCATCATGACCCCTTAGAACTGCTTACGAGAAACCAGTATGACAATCAGAACTTCACTTGTGAAATACAAATACTTGACTAATTCATATAGCTAAAAACTATAGGTTAGCGTTCACCGTTCCACTCGCCTAAAAATTCATCTACATACTCACGCATGTACTTCTCGCGAGCTTTTCCTAGCTCTTTACCGCTGCGCGTGTTCATCATGTCTGCCAGCAAAAAGAGCTTCTCGTAGAAGTGGTTGAGTGATGTTGATTTGTGTGAGTGATACTCCTCGCCACTCATGTTAAGGGTAGGTGGCTCATCTGGGTCATACATTGCGCGACCATGACTTCCGCCATAGGCAAACGCGCGAGCAATACCTACAGCTCCAAGCGCATCCAGGCGATCGGCATCTTGAACACACATTCCCTCAAGCGTTGAAGGAACAACCGAGTCTGTTCCTGAGAAAGAAACCTCATCAATTGCAGTGCAAATAGCCTGGATAGTAGCCTCGTCAACTGCGTGCTGGCGTAGAAACGTTACAGCACGATCCTTGTGCTCATGCGTCTCTGGAGAAAGCTTAATGTCATCAACGTCATGCAAAAGCGCAGCAAGGGCAACTATTTCCTGATTAGCACCCTCTTCTTGCGCAATTCTGACAGCCACTTTGTACACATGCAGCGTATGGAAGTAATCGTGACCACTAAAATCTGTGGAGAAGACCTCTTTCACAAAGTCCAAGGCGTCATCAATAATTTTTGAGTTCATAGTCCCCTACTCAGTACATTCAAAAAGTGTTTCACACACATTTTTTTAAGTTTTTACGCGAAGTAATCTCTCTTGATTCCCTCTTACTTAGTGTACAGAGCTTCTCTTGCCAACAAATTTTGAACTCCAAATTTCATGAATTTGTTAACTATCTGCTTCCACTATCTGGTTTCCGCATAACTCACATTTGTCTTAAAATTTAATACATTTCTTTTGCAATTTTTATCCGTTGCACGTTTATGACAAATGTCGAGAAAATCGTCAAAAATAGAGCAATTCAAATGCCATTTTTCGACGCATCAAATATTTTGGTTAAATTATTTATATAACATAAGGTAAAGGCATTTTTTGAAATGTATTCAAACTATAAAAATCGCTGGTTGGGATAATAATTTTTATCAAAATAATGTATAATTATCTATACGAAAAATGCTCTAAATTTGTACCGTTTATTTCTATTGTGCTTCTCGTGATTTGTCACTTTTCGCACAAGATTTAATTGCAAATTTTGTTGGGGTATTTACTATTTGTTTGGGGCAGATATGGAAAGAAAAAATAAGAACTTTGCAGGTAAAGGTGCTAAGACAGCTATGTCTTTGGTGCTTGCGCTCTCGCTGGTTCCTTCTTCAGCATTAGCAGAGATTGCTAGCACTCAAGAGGTAACTCAGACGCAAGAAGTTGCAGCAACTCAAACAAGCGATGCAACTGCTTCTACTTCAGAAGCAACAGCAGAAACCTCAACTGAAACTACCACTAACGCAGAAGCCGCTTCCAACCAGCAGACTTCTGAGCAAGCTACCGCTCCAACAGAAAGATCTTCTCGCCGTGTTAGAAGAAGTGTTACAGATACCTCAACTGAGCTTTGGGTTGACGGAACTAACGGTGATGACGCCAATGATGGCTCCAGTGCTTCTGCACTTAAATCATTAAGTAAGGCACTTGAGCTTCAGACTGCAAACCCTACCATTACTACCATCTATCTCAAGGGTAATCTTTCACTAAGCTCAACGGTAACTATTCCATCAGGCGTAACACTAAACATTGCATCTGAAGGCGCAACGCTTACCGGCACTGGCAATAGCATCGACGGTATTGTTCTTGCAAGTGGTGCAACTCTCACTGGTACCGGTACTCTTACTATGTCTGGTTTTAAGACTGCTCTCACCGCACAGGCCGGCTCTACTATTACTGATGGTACCTATGTCTTCAGGAATAACGCAGGTGGTGACGGTACTCGCGGTATTTCTATTGGCGGAACCGTTAGCGGCAGCACCAACAAGAACAGCGTTACCATTACCGCAGACGATAAGAACAATACAGACTTCTTTGAGTCTGGTGTCACCTTTGAAAACGCTACTATCAAAGTAACTTCACAGGCTCGTACCTGGAATGACGCTCGCAACCTCAACCTTAAGAACACAGACCTTACCGTTGAAGGCTTTGGTCAGACTTTCTACGTCAACCAGCTCAACATGAATGACTCCACCCTTACCATTAATCCTTCATGGTACGGCGCTACGGGCATGACCATCCAGGGAACTTCCAATATTGTTAACTCCACCATTAATGCTAATGCTGGCTCAACTTCTGGCATTTCTGTTGGTGTAGCTGGTGGAACAGTAAACGTTACTAACTCAACCCTTAACTTCACTAACGGTGGAACTGGCGGCCTTAACGTCAACACTGGTGACGTCATCATTAACAACTCCACCATTAAGGGAGACGGTCGTAACTCTGGTGCCCTCTTTGGAGCCCAGACCAACGGCTCCATCCAATTCACCGGAAACAGCCTGGTAGAAACCCCTGCTACCAAGAACTCCGATAACGGCGCTGGCCAGACTCGTCAAAACTATAACGTTGTTGGCGGTTCTTACCTCATTAAGTACGCACCAAGTTACAACAGCAGCCTTGGCAGCACTATCCCTACAAACGGAGCAACTAACGGCAACGAGGCACTCTCGCTCTTTACCCTTGCTGATTCATAAACTAACTCTCTGAGCCTTATTAATGCTAACGGAGCAACCTATACCTACCCAGTTGCTAACGCTTCAAGCGATGGTCAGAAGCACGTCTGGGCACCTGCTGCAACCGTCACCTTTAACCTCAATACCCCAGGCGTTACCGACATCGATCCAACATTTGCTGACGGCACTACTGCTAACAAAACTGCTCTTGCTATGCGCGGCAACTCTCTTGCAACCGCTTCTTCTGTGGCAGGGGGTACAACTACTCTTCCTGCAGATCCTTATGCAAGTGGTCAAGAGTTCGCCGGCTGGTACTACACCGACGCTGCTGGTACCGAGCACCAGTTCACCGCTGATACCCAGGTCACCTCTGACATGACAGTCTATCCACATTGGAAGGCCAACACTGCTTGGCTCTATGTCAGGTATCACAACGGCAACGGTGTCTCTGTCATTGACCGCGTTGCCACCAACGCTAGCCGTACCGTAACGGTTCGCTCTGACGCTGATGTCAACAACCTTAACAACAACTTCAATATTGCTGGTAAGACCTTCAAGCGCTGGACCACCCAGGCAAACGGCGCTGGTGACGAGGTTGCAGCTAATTCCAACCTGGCTGTTCCTACGGGCACCGATACCGTTGATTTGTACGCAGACTGGGAGGAGCAGCACCTTACCGTGTCCTTCTCGGCAAATGGTGGAACCTTCTCTGCAAACAGCGTGTTCAAGCAGAATCCAAACGTCTTTGACATCACTACCGATGCAAACGGCGGAGAAGTAGCAACTATCAAGACTCACCCAACTGTTGCTGAGCAGACCACTATTAACGCTCTTCTACAGAATCTCAGTGGCAATACTTTGACCACAGATACTGCTGGAATTGCAAGCTCAACCAGCACCAACACTAATACCGCTTATACAGAGATTGCAACACTAGAGAATTATCTTCTGGACAACGCAGAAACCCCTGTAACGTTCTTTGGTTTTGTTGTTGGTCACAACTACCACTACTGGTTCACTGATGCTGCAGGTAACTCCCCCGCAACTATCAACGGCGGCGCAACGCTTACTAACGATGTCACCTACTACCTCAAGTGGAAAGAAGATCCTTCTATCCAGAGAGTAGAGCTTACCAGCGATCTTCCTGCAGATATGTGGAGCGATTCCCAGAGCAACACCACCCAGATCAAGGAAGTTTCTAACGATAAGAGCTTTAGTCTTACAGGCGCTATCGATGCAACTTCTGTCATCAATCAGATGAGCGCCTTTGAGAATGGCATTGCTGGCGGCCTTGACGACCTAACCAAGATCACGCTTTCTGGCACAACTTCTACCTTTACCGCCAAGCTCACGCTTCCTGCTGGCGTTGTTGTCCCAGCTAATCCAACGGTAACCACCTCTGGCCTCGGTGACCTCTTTGAGGTTTCTAACGTCTCCGTCAACGGCCAGGAAGTTACCGTTACCCTGAAGCTCAAGGGCACGTACACCAACTACAAGCAGCTCAAAGACGCTGTCGAGACAGTTGGTAAAGACGACGCAGCTACTGCAGAGATTGCAAGACCTCTTACCGTAACTGTTGACGGTCTCACCCTTGACCCAACCCAGGTAACCAATGGTCAGGAGCTTACCGCTACAGGTACTCTAACCGGCACCTTTGAGTCTTTTGCAAAGAACACCGTCACCAACGTCACCAAGAAGTTCGAGCTTTCTTGGAACGGCGTTCAGATTGCTGCCAACAGAGACCCTCGTGGCACCAGCATTCAGCAGACTCTGATTGTGAACAACCCAATTGAGATGAACCTTCCTGCAGATATGCTTGCTGACGAGAATACCGAGCATGACCAGGTCATCACTATGAAGGCAGGTTCTACCTTTAACCTCACTGGTTCCATTCTTGCTTCCTCTATTCAGGAGCAGATGAACAATATTGAGCGCGCCTACCCTAATACCAACCACGACACCATTACGCTAAGCAACCTTAAGTTCAAATTCACAGCAACTCTGACCGTTCCTGAGGGAATGACTCTCCCAAGCAACCTTGATGCCAACACCATCCAGGCTTCCAACTTTGGCAGCGGCTTTAAGGTCAGCGATGTTCAGGTCAGCGGCCGTACGGTTACTGTCACCTTTGAGCTCAGTGATCCATCTTCTATCAGGACCTACTCTGACCTCGAGCGCATTGTTGATGAGGCTAGCGTAAACGATGGTTGGATGAAGCTCACTATTCCTGGCGTCACCATTGACTCCAACGTTGCTGCAGGTACTCAGCTCACCGCCGTCGGCACTGTTACCGGCTCCTTCAGTGCTATTGCTGATTCCGCAGCTGGCAACCGCAAGGTCTTCTCGTTCACCTGGAATGGTGTTCAGTGGCCAGATGGTAAGGACGCTGTTGCAACCGATAACGACACCATCCAGCTAACCATTACTGTTGCAGAGGAAGAGACTCCAGAGACTCCTTCCACTCCAACTAAGCCTTCTAAGAAAAAGAAGCAGAAGACTCCTTACACCGGAGACGCTTCTGCTGCAGCACCTCTTGCTGCACTTCTCGCAGGTATGACCGCTGTAATGACTTCACTTGACATCACTAAGCGTCGTAAGAATAAGTAAAACAACACTGCCAGAGCGATTATTTGCACCTAAATGAAACAGCCGCCTTCTTATTTGAAGGCGGCTGTTTTTCTTGAACAAAACGTTTTTCTCGCCAGAGGTTACTCCCCTAGCATGGTTTGCAGGTCATAACCGAAGGACTTAACAAACTCGTAGGCATCCTTCTGCCATTCCTCTTTGAAAACGCCAGGGGCGGTCTCGAAGAAGCTAGAATCCAAATAACGGATAATAATGAAATTGCTGTTTGGCTGGTCGAAGCCGTTGCCCCTACTGAAATCAATGCCATGACCAGTATTTCTTCTCATTGCTGCTTCAAGAACAGGTACTGTGAGCTCGTTGACAGGAACTACAATGTCTGCCCTATCAAAGAAGCCACCCTTTTCTTTAGTAAAGACAAAGAGGTTATTGAGTGCGCCGCCTGCAACACACTGAACTCGGCGAATGTCAGAAAGCTTGACCTGATGCTTTGCGCCAGAAATCACACCATTTGCGATAGTAATCTTTTTCTCTTTGAGGCTGAATCCGAGCTTAGTGTTTAACGTATCCAGGTTATTAGGAAACTCAGTAGTGAGTTTGTTAGCTGCAAAAGCGAGGATGATTGTCTTAGTATCAAGAATGTTATGGCCAAATTCGCGGAGCTTTAGATCTGTGTCAATGCTAACGAGGTTGTGGCCTTCGTTATCCTTAAAGGTAATCTCGTAAGGACCGTTTGAGCTGCAATAGTTCAGCAAAAATGTTGAGCCAACCTCGGAAAAAAGGACCCTAACCTCTGGCTTACCATTACCCGAAACATAAGCTAAGCCGTCTTTTGTGACGGTATAAGAATACTTGTCGTCGCACTTAATTGATACTTGTCGATCCTCAAAAATGCTTCTCATATGCCTTTTACCTCCACGTTTTGCAGTACAGGGAATAACTAGGAATTTCATAAAATTATATCGCGTTGCTTGATAATTCTTTGCTGCACGCTGAGTTTTCGGTGGATGAGGAGAACTTGTTGTTGCCAGAGCCGTCAAAACCGCTCGATCAATTTGATTCCCGTATAACGGAGTCTGTTTATTCATAATCGTGAATACAGCAATTTTAGGGTACCGATTTTAGGCCCCAAAAAGGTAAAAAACCCGTTTAGTTGGGGATGAAAATTGAAATTTTGCTGTTTGAGCAGTCACGTCTCAAAAAGTGGTGTAAGGCTATTTCCTTACTACCTTCTAACCTACATTAT